>JBKPPO010000158.1:0-35617 GCA_046733635.1 Pseudomonadota bacterium
GACGCGCACCGTGCCGGAATTCAACCCCGGCGACACCGTGATCGTGCAGGTCAAGGTGAAGGAAGGCGACCGCGAACGCGCCCAGGCCTACGAAGGCGTGGTCATCGCGAAGAGCAACCGCGGCCTCAACTCCTCGTTCACGGTGCGCAAGATCTCGCACGGCGAGGGCGTGGAGCGCGTGTTCCAGACGTACAGCCCCGCGATCAGCGAGATCGAGATCAAGCGCCGCGGCAGCGTGCGTCGCGCCAAGCTGTACTACCTGCGTGACCTCTCGGGCAAGGCCGCCCGCATCGAAGAGAAGGTCTAACCACCCGGTGAGGGCTTCGACGACATGATCGGCAAGATCTTCAGCGGCCTGCTCCGTGGCCTGGACCTGCTGCGGAGAGCACTGCACCTGGTGCTGCTGCTGGTGATCTTCGGAATCGTCGTCGGGGCCCTTCGCACCTCCATCCCGCACGTCGCGGATGGATCGGCACTGGTCATCCAGCCGCGCGGCGAAATCGTCGAGCAGCTCACCGGCAGCCCGGTGGACCAGGCGCTGGCCAAGGCGCAGGGCGATGCGCAGGCCGAGACCCTTCTCTGGGATCTCACCGATGCGCTCAAGGCCGCGAGCAAGGACCCGCGCATCACGGCCGTCGTCCTCGACCTCAACTACATGGCGGGCGGTGGCCAGCCGACGCTCGCCGAGCTCACGGCCGCCATCAAGGATTTCCGCGCTTCCGGCAAGAAGGTCGTGGCCTATGCCACCACCTACCTGCAGGAGAGCTACTACGTCGCCGCCGCGGCAGACGAGATCTACCTGGATCCGCTGGGCCTCGTGGTCATCGATGGCTACGAACGCTACCGCACCTATTACAAGGATCTCCTCGACAAGATCGGCGTCGAGGTGAACCTGCTCCGCGTGGGCGCATACAAGAGCGCCGCGGAAGTCTACGTGCGCACCGACATGTCGCCGGAAGACCGGGAAGAGAGCCTGGCCTATCTCAATGCGCTGTGGCTCAACTACCGCACGGCGGTGGCCGAGTCCCGCGGTCTCAAGCCCGAAGACATCGCCGGCTACGTTGCGAACATCGTGCCGTCGCTGCTCGCCGCGAAAGGTGATTCCGCGCGCGTGGCGTTGGACAACAAGCTGGTCACCGGAATCAAGTCGTCCATCGAAGTCGAGCGCCGCGTGGCGCAGCTCGTGGGCAGCGCCTCGGGCGAAAAGAACATCGAGAAGATAGAGGCCGACGAATCCGACGCGGGCGAGTCGTACAACTCCACGTCGCTGGAAGATTATCTGCGCATCGTGCACGCCGAGAAGGAAGCGCGCGGTGTGGGCAAGGCCAAGGTGGGAGTGATCATCGCCTCGGGCGAGATACTCGACGGTTCGCAGCCCCCGGGCGCCGTGGGTGGCGAAACCGCGGCCGCGCTCGTGCGGGAGGCGCGCGAGGACGACGACATCAAGGCCATCGTGCTGCGCGTGGACAGCCCTGGCGGCAGCGTGTTCGCTTCGGAGCAGATCTATCGCGAAGTGCTTGCGGCGCAGGCCGCCGGCAAACCGGTGGTCGTTTCGATGGGAGATCTCGCGGCGTCGGGTGGGTACTACATCGCTGCGTCCGCGGACGAGATCTGGGCGCATCCGTCCACGATCACGGGATCGATCGGCATCTTCGGCGCGATCCCCACCTTCCAGAACACGCTCAAGAAGATCGGCGTGAACGTGGACGGTGTGGGCACCACCAATCTGTCGGGTCAGCTTCGAGTCGATCGCCCGCTGGGTGAGGACGCCAAGGTGCTGTTGCAGTCGCTGCTGGAGCGCGGCTACGAGCAGTTCCTCGAGCATGTTTCGGCGGGCCGCAAGAAGACGCGCGACGAAGTGCACGCCATCGCGCAAGGTCGCGTCTGGATCGGCACCGATGCCAAGGCCAATGGGCTGGTCGACCAGTTGGGCCTGTTCGACGGCGCGGTGAAGTCTGCGGCGGCGCGCGCCGAGCTCGGTGAAGACTACGAGGTCCAGCGCATCGAGCCGCAGCTCACCTGGGCCGAGCAGCTCGCGCTCGAGCTCAAGATCTGGTTTGCGCGGAATTTCACCGGCGAGGTGATGTCGCGACTGCCGGCGCTGCAGGTGGCGCGGGAATTCGAACCGGTGGCGCGGGAACTGCAACGGTGGACGCGCATGAACGCGCGCGATCATCGCTACGTTTACTGCTTCTGCGACGTTCGATAGTCCTTCAGGCGCGACGAGAGGGGACAGACTGGAAGTCGGTTCCCTGATCCCGACGCCGGTGCATCGCTAGTTGAGCGTGCTCCAGTCGAGGATCACCTTCCCCGACTGCCCCGATCCCATCGTCTCGAACCCCCGCTGGAATTCCTGCACGGGGAAGTGGTGCGTGATCACGGGCGTGATGTCGAGCCCCGCCTGCAGCAGCGCCGCCATCTTGTACCAGGTCTCGAACATCTCGCGGCCGTAGATGCCGCGCATGTTGAGGCCCTTGAAGATGACCTGGTTCCAGTCGATCGCGGTGTCGCCCGGCGGGATGCCCAACAACGCGACGCTGCCGCCGTGATGCATGGTGCGGAGCATGTCGCGGAAGGCCGTGGGATTGCCCGACATTTCGAGCCCCACGTCGAAACCTTCCTGCATGCCGAGCTCCTTCATGACGTCGTCGAGCTTCTGCTTCGTGACGTTCACGGCCCGCGTGGCGCCCATCTTCTGCGCGAGACCCAGCCGGTAGTCGTTCACGTCGGTGATGACCACGTGCCGCGCGCCCACGCGCTTGGCGATGGCCACGGCCATGATGCCGATCGGCCCCGCTCCCGTGATCAACACGTCTTCGCCCACCATGTTGAACGCGAGGGCGGTGTGCGTGGCGTTGCCGAAGGGATCGAGGATGCTCGCGATGTCATCGGTGACGGCGTCGGGCAGTTTGAACGCATTGCTCGCCGGGATCGCGAGGTACTCGGCGAAGCAACCCTGGCGGTTCACGCCCACGCCCACGGTATGGATGCAGAGGTGGCGCTTGCCGGCGCGGCAGTTGCGGCAGAAGCCGCAGGTCAGGTGGCCCTCGCCGGACACCCGATCTCCCACGGCGAACCCGCGCACTTCGCTGCCCATGTCGACGATGCGGCCGAAGTACTCGTGGCCCACGGCCATCGGCACCGGGATGGTCTTCTGAGCCCAGTCGTCCCAGTGATAGATGTGCATGTCGGTGCCGCAGATCGCGGTCTTGCGGATCTTGATCAATACGTCGTTGGGGCCGACTTTCGGCACCTCGATGTCCTTCATCCAGATGCCGGGCTTCGCTTCGCTTTTCACCAGTGCCTTCATTTGATGAGCTCCAGCTCGCGGCCCACCTTGATGAAGGCCGCCAGCGCGCGATCGAGTTGAGCGTCCGTGAGTCCCGCGGACATCTGCGTGCGGATGCGCGCTTCGCCGCGCGGCACCACCGGGAACGAGAAGCCGATGACGTACACGCCTTCGGTGAGCAGCCTGTCCGCGAAACGCGCCGCCAGCGCGGCGTCGCCGATCATCACCGGGATGATGGGGTGTTCGCCCGCCAGTAGTTTGAATCCCGCGCCCTCCATGCCGGCACGGAATTTCTTCGCGTGGCCAAACAACGTGCCGCGTAACTCCGGCGTGTTCTGCACCATGTCGAGTGCGCGCAGCGTCACCGCCGCCACCACGGGCGGGATGCTGTTCGAGAACAGATAGGGCCGCGAGCGCTGACGCAGCCAGGCGATCGCGCTGGCCTTGCCGCTCGTGTATCCGCCGCTGCCCCCGCCCAGCGCCTTGCCGAAGGTGCCGGTGAGGAAGTCCACGCGGCCCAACACGCCGCAATGTTCGATCGAGCCGCGACCGCCCGCGCCCATGAAGCCCGTGGCATGCGAGTCGTCGACCATGACGAGCGCGCCGTACTCGTCGGCGAGATCGCAGATTTCCTTCAGCGGCGCGATCGAGCCATCCATCGAGAACACGCCGTCCGTCGCGATGAGGCGCGTGCGGCAATCCTGCGTGTCCTTGAGATGCTGCTCGAGTTCGGCAAGGTTGCGATTGGCGTAGCGCAGGCGCCGCGCCTTGCAGAGCCGGATGCCGTCGATGATGGAGGCATGGTTGAGCGCATCCGAGATGATCGCATCCTGCTCGCCGAGCACCGTCTCGAACAGGCCGCCGTTCGCGTCCCAGCACGAGGAATACAGGATGGTGTCTTCGGTGCCGAGGAAGCGGGTCAGCGCCTCCTCGAGTTTCTTGTGCACCGTCTGGGTGCCGCAGATGAAACGCACCGAAGCCATGCCGTAGCCGTAACGATCGATGGCGCGATGCGCCGCCTCGCGGATGGCCGGATGGCTGGCGAGGCCGAGGTAGTTGTTAGCGCAGAGATTGATCACCTCCGCGTCGTTGGCGCGGATCTGGCCCGCCTGCGGGCTCGCGATCACGCGTTCGGTCTTGAACAGGCCCTGCTCGCGCAATTCGGCGAGCTGACCCTCGAGTCGTCGATAAAAGGCGGCGTCCATTCACGTCACCGGGGTAAAGGGAATTGGCGGCAATTATACTGGCCGCCCATGACCAGACCTTCAGAAAACGAGAGCACCGGCGAAGAGGGCGGCGGCAACAGCCTGCGCATCGACCGCTGGTTGTGGTGCACGCGCCATTTCAAGTCGCGCTCACTGGCCTCGGAGGCCGTGGCCGGCGGCAAGGTGCACCTCAATGGGCAGCGCGTTAAGGCGGCGCACGTGGTGCGCGTCGGCGACCGGGTGGCGATCACACGGCCCGGCTTCGTGTTCGAGTGCGAAGTCCTGAGCCTGCCGCGCGCCCGTGGCGCCGCCCCGGTGGCGCAGAAGTGTTATGCCGAGATAGAGGCGTCGATCGCGGCTCGCGAAAAATACAGCGAGCAATCGCGCCTCGCGGCGGCGGCACGGCCGGGGTCGCTCGAGCGGCCGGACAAACATGCACGGCGCGAACTGCGCCGCCTGCGCGGCCGGGACTGAGCCATGCGCACGATGGATCAACGCGCGAACCGCCTGTTCATCTTCCTGGCCGGTTTTTTCCTCACGAACGCGCTCATCGCCGAGTTCGTGGGCGTGAAGATATTCTCGTTCGAGGAATCCGTCGGCGCGGACCCCTTCCATTGGTCGCTGTTCGGGATTCAGGGAACGTTGAATTTCACGGCCGGGGTGTTGCTCTGGCCGTTCGTGTTCATCATGACGGACGTGATCAACGAGTACTTCGGGGTGCGTGGCGTGCGCCTGATCTCGTGGATCGCCGTGTTGTTCATCGCATACGCGTTCATCGCCGCCTATGTCGCGATCTCGCTCGCGCCCGCGAAGTTCTGGGTGGAGGCGAACGCCGGTCTCGGCGTTCCCGATGTCCAGAAGGCCTTCGCCGTGGTGTTCGGTCAGGGGCTGTGGACGATCTGCGGGTCCATCGTCGCGTTCCTGGTAGGGCAGCTCGTCGACGTGGCCATCTTCCACCGCATCCTCAGGATGACGGGCGAGCGTTACGTGTGGCTACGCGCCACGGCGTCGACGGCCGTGTCACAGCTGCTCGACAGCTTCATCGTGCTGTACATCGCGTTCGTGCTGGGGCCGCAGAAATGGTCGATGTCGCAGTTCCTCGCCGTGGGCACCGTGAATTACGTCTACAAGATGTCCGCTGCCGTGGCGTTGATACCGCTGCTGTATGTGGCGCGGTACGCGATCAAGGGATATCTCGGCCAGGCCGAGGCGGAGCGGCTGCGGCGCGAGGCCGCCTCGGACTGATCGAACTACCAGGGATCGAGCGGATCGCTGCCGCGGTCTTCGGTGCGCGTCGACTGCGCGACGCCTTCGTTCGAATCGCGCGCCAGCGCCGCGCCCAACCAGACCACCGTGGCGATGCATCCGCCCACGGCCAACAATCCGATCGCTTCCGCTACGTTCTCGTTCATCGTCGTTCTCTCTAGCTAGTTCAACAGCGCCGCCAGCCGGCGCCTCCACGCCAATACTCTTTCGTCTCCGGGTGGGAGGAGCGCGAAGGCCTGCAACAGGTCCTCGCGTCCGGCGCGTGTCGCAAAGGCGCGGTCGCCCTGCATGCGCGTCAACAAGGATTCGATCGCCGCTTCGGGGCTGCCGCCCAACAGCGCTCGCGCGGCGCTCGCGCGGGAGCCATCGGCCCGCGCGGATTCATCCGTGGCCAGCGCTGCGAAATGGATCACCGCGCGCACCGCATTCGACTCCGCATCACTCTGGGCCGCGGGCGGGAGCTGCCCCAGAATCTTCGACGCCGCAACCACGTCTCCCGTCAGCGCGAGGAATCGCGCGAGATCGCGGCGCGCGTCGAGGTTGGCGGGATCGTTCTCGGCGATCGAGCGCAGCTTCGCAATGGCGCCCGCGAAATCACCGTGCTGTGCGAGCTCCCTCGCGCTCTCGTGTTCGCCGGCGGAGGCCCGCGGCAGATGCGGTTCGAGGAAGGCGCGGACGCCCGCGAGCGGCTGGGCGCCGACGAACTCGTCGACCACCTTGCCGTTGCGGAACAGTTTGACGGCGGGGATGCCGCGGATCCGAAACTGCTGCGCCAGGTCCTGATTCTCGTCGGTGTTGACCTTGACCACCTTCACCTTGCCGGTCTGCTCGCTGGCGACCTGCTCGAGCACGGGACCGAGCGCGCGGCACGGACCGCACCAGGGCGCCCAGAAATCCACGAGCACGGGTTGTTCGGCGGAGGCGCCGAGGACCTCGGCGGAGAAGTTTGCCGTGTTGACGGCGGTGACGGATCCACTCATGCCCCCGGCTATTGGGACGCGGCACACTGAATTCAATAGAATTTCCGCCATGACAAAGTTTCCATCGTTAGAACGGGCGGATTCCGTCGCCAAGGCGCTGAATTCGCAATATCTCTCGGAAGAACAACCACTTGTGCGCGAGCTCGCGGACCGGGCGAGATTGCCGGAAGGAGCAGCGCGTAACGTCGGGGCACGAGCCCTGGCGTTGGTGCAGGCGGTGCGCGCCCAGAAGGGCAGCGGCGGGGCGCTCGACGCATTCCTGCGGGAGTACAGCCTGGCATCTCGCGAAGGCGTGATCCTCATGTGCCTCGCCGAGGCGCTGCTGCGCATTCCCGACGGCGAGACCGCCGACCGGCTCATCGCCGACAAGATCCCGACGGGAGCCTGGGACGAGCATCTGGGCGACTCCGATTCGCTGCTGGTCAACGCGTCCACCTGGGGCCTCATGCTCACGGGCCGCGTGATCAACCTCGAGCGCAGCGAAGTGGGCGAGGCGCGCTCCTGGTATTCGAAGCTGGTGAGCAAGCTGGGAGAACCCGTCGCGCGTGCCGCACTCAAGCAGGCGATGCGCATCCTCGGCCACCAGTTCGTCATGGGCCGCGACATCGAAAGCGCGCTCGATCGAGCCGCAGGCAAGGAAGAGCGTGATTACCGTTATTCCTTCGACATGCTGGGCGAAGCGGCGCTCACGCGTGCCGATGCGGAACGTTATCGCGAGAAATACTCCGCGGCGATCGCCGCGGTGGGCAAGGCCGTGTCGACGCGGGAATCCATCACCGCGCGGCACAGCATCTCGATCAAACTCTCGGCGCTGCATCCGCGATACGAGTTCGCGCAGACTCCGCGAGTCGTCGCCGAACTCTATCCCGTGATCGAAGATCTCGTGCGCCAGTCGCGCGACGCGGGCATCGGCGTCACGCTGGATGCCGAGGAAGCCGATCGGCTCGAACTGTCGCTGCTGCTCGTCGACAAACTACTGCGCAGTGAAGTCACGCGCGGTTACGGCGGGTTCGGTCTCGCCGTACAGGCGTATCAGAAGCGCGCGTATTCCGTGATCGAATGGTTCATCCGCACGCTCAAGGAGACGGACCGCCGCATCACGATGCGGCTCGTGAAAGGCGCCTACTGGGACAGCGAGATCAAGCGCTCGCAGGAACGCGGCCACGCCGGATATCCGGTGTTCACGCGCAAGCCCAACACCGATGTGTCCTACCTGGCCTGCGCCCGCCTGCTCGAGAGCGCCGGCGATCGCATCTATCCACAGTTCGCCACGCACAATGCGCACACCATCGCGCACGTCGCCGAGGTGTTCGGCAACGACGCGAGCCGGTTCGAATTCCAGCGCCTGCATGGCATGGGCGCCGAGCTGTATGACAGCGTGGTCCGCGGCCCCTGGGGCAAATTCCCGTGCCGCGTCTATGCGCCCGTGGGAGCGCACGAAGATCTTCTGCCATACCTCGTGCGACGCCTGCTCGAGAACGGCGCCAACACCTCGTTCGTGAATCGCATCGTCGATGCCAGCCTGCCCGCCGAAGAGGTGGTGGCGGATCCCATCGCGGAGGTGGATGCGCTGGAACGCGTGGCGCATCCGCGCATTCCCTTGCCCGTGAACCTGTTCGCGCCGGAGCGTTTGAACTCCACGGGGTTCAACTTCGCCGATGGCCAGGCCGTGGACGCGCTGCTGCGTGACTGCGAACGCGCCTCGCAGCAGCCCTGGAGCGCCACGCCCATCGTCGCGGCCGGGCCGAAGATCCCGCGAGCGCCTCAGCCGCTCGTGAATCCGGCCGATACGCGCGAACACATCGGCAGCGCGGTGAACGCCGACGCTGCCACCGTCGACGAGGCCATTGGCTCGGCGATGCGGGCGCAGGAAGACTGGGACGGGATGGGCGGCGAGAAACGCGCCGCGATCCTCGAACGCGCCGCCGTGCTCTACGAAGAGCAGACCGCCGCGCTCGTCGCGCGTTGTGTGCGCGAAGCCGGCAAGACCCTGCCCGACGCGATCGGCGAGGTGCGCGAGGCCGTGGATTTCCTGCGTTACTACGCCGCGCGGGCGCGCCGCGAGTTCACGCACGAATCCGCGCTGCCCGGCCCCACGGGCGAACGCAACCTGCTGCGCCTGCGCGGCAAGGGTGTGTTCGGTTGCATCAGCCCCTGGAATTTTCCGCTGGCTATCTACACGGGCCAGGTGGCCGCGGCGCTCGCGGCGGGCAACGCCGTCGTGGCCAAACCCGCCGAGCAGACCCCGCTGACCGCGGCTTATGCCACGGGCATCCTGCTGCAGGCGGGAATTCCGCCCGAGGTCCTGCAGTTCGTACCGGGCGATGGCGGCGAAGTGGGCGCGGCGCTCACGCGCGATCCGCGGCTCGCGGGCGTGGTGTTCACGGGTTCTACGGACACCGCCCGGCGCATCGAACGATCCATGGCCGAGCGCCCCGGCGCGATCGGCACACTGATCGCGGAGACCGGCGGCCTCAACGTCATGTTGGCCGATAGCTCGGCGCTCGCGGAGCAACTCGTGCTCGACGTGGTGCAGTCGGGATTCAACAGCGCGGGCCAGCGTTGCTCGGCGTTGCGAATCCTGCTCGTGCAGGAAGAGATCGCGCCTCGCGTGAAGACACTGCTGGCCGGCGCCATGGACGAGATGGTGATCGGCGATCCGGCACGCCTGTCCACCGACGTGGGCCCGGTCATCGATGACGACGCGTTGGGCATGCTGAACGCGCACGCGGCCGGGATCGTGAAGGGCGCGCGATGGAGTCATCGCGCAAAGGTCGCGACGGGATTGCCCGGCCGATTCTTTGCGCCGCTGGCCGTCGAGATCGATTCGCTCGATCGCATGCAGCGCGAGGTGTTCGGTCCCGTCGTGCACGTGTTGTCGTACCGGGCGCGCGATCTCGACGCGGTGGTGGCCGCCGTCAACAAGCTGGGCTACGGACTCACGCTCGGTATCCACACGCGCATCGACGGGCTCGCGCAACGAGTAGCGCGTTCGCTTCGCGTGGGCAACGTCTACATCAACCGCAACATGATCGGCGCCGTGGTCGGCGTGCAGCCCTTCGGCGGCATGGGGCTTTCGGGCACGGGTCCCAAGGCGGGCGGGCCGCATTACCTGCATCGCATGGCGACGGAGCAGGTGATCACGACCAACACGGCCGCGATCGGCGGCAATGCGGGATTGCTCTCGCTGGCGGCGCGCTGAGGGCCTCCGGAAGGGCCTACCACGCCGGGAGTTTCCCCGGCGTGGTGAAACTGAGTGCTACGTCGCGGGCTGCACCGGTCGAGTAAGCGACTTACCCCTAACGTCATCCCCGGATTCGCCGATATCGGGATACGCGAGTCGGAGAGGGTGGGAGTAGATGTCAGCTCGAGGTTCGCGCCGGTGGCTTGCGGCGATCCCGATCACCGGCCGTTTCTACATATTGTATGGATTGCTGGCGCTTGCCGTGGGCGGAGTGTTGTTCGCCACGCTGCGCGCCACGCAATTGCAGGCGGACGCGAGCACGGACCTGGCCCATGTGGCCGCCGTGCAGCGCTCGCTCGATCGTGCGCTCACGCTGCATGCCAGCGTGTCCGCCGCGCTCGCTTCCGCGCAGGACAGCGCGGAGCAACGCAATCTGCTGACCGCGCTGCGCACGCAGATGGATGTCACCTGGTCGTTGTACGCCGCGCCCGAGGTGGCCTCGATCATCGACTCCTTGCGCCAGCCGGCCACCAACTATTTCGAAAGCGCGGAAACCTACGTCTCGAAGGGTGGCGGTTCCGATTGGTCGTTCGCGGAACTCGAACCGCGGCGCGCCGCTCTCGAAGCGTCGCTGCAGGATGCGATGACGCGCATGCGCTCGGTGCTGTATCGCGTCGAGACACGGGTGTTGTCGGCGGCCGAACGCGCGGACACCGTCACGGCGTGGCTGATCGGCGGCGCCGTGCTCGCCGCCTTGCTCATCGGCCTGCTGCTCTGGGCCGTCGCGCATTCCATCCAGGCGTCGATCCGTTCGGTCAGTGAAGTCGCGCAGGCGCTCGCGGCCGGCGACATGGACAACCGTTGCGAGTCGCATGGCAACGATGAGGTCGGCGCGTTGTCGCGCATGATCAACCTGCTGGCCGACACCATGCAGGGCATGCTCACGCGGCTGCGATCCGAAGCCAGCCGCAGCAGCTTCTCGAACCAGCTCGTCGAAGCGCTGGAAATGGCCGACTCGGAGAACGAGGCCGACAAGGTCATCGCGCGCGCCATGGGCACGATCTCCGAAGTGCATCCGATGGAACTGCTGCTGGCCGATTCCTCGCGGGCGCATCTCGAGCGCGCCTGTGTGCATCCCAAGACCGGTTCGCCGAACTGCTCCGTGGAATCGCCGTATTCCTGCATCGCGGTGCGCCGGGGCCACCCGCAGATCTTCCCGGATGCGGAGGCGTTGAACGCCTGTCCCAAACTACTGGGCCGCATGGGCGGCTCCATCTCCGCGGCGTGCGTGCCGGTGAACTTCATGGGCCGTGCGCTCGGCGTGCTGCACGTGACGGGCGCGAAGGGCAAACCGCCGAACCCCGAGCAGATCGCACAGCTCACGGCGCTGGGCGTGCATGCCGGCAATCGCATCGGCACCTTGCGCGCGTTCGAGCGCTCCCAGCTCCAGGCGAGCACCGACAGCCTCACGGGCCTGACGAACCGCCGCGCGGCCGAAGAAGTGCTGGCCAACCTGCTGGCCGTGGACTCGGCGTTCGCCGTCGTCATGGCCGACCTGGATTACTTCAAGCGGCTCAATGACACCATGGGCCATGAAGCCGGCGACCGCGCGCTCAAGCTGTTCGCCGACACTGCCCGGGGCGTCGTGCGCGATCGCGATCACGTGGTGCGCTGGGGCGGAGAGGAATTCGCGTTGTTGCTGCCGGGCGCCACGTCGGAGAAGGCGGCGGAGATCGTCTCGCGCTTGCGCGCCGCGCTCGCGCAGGCGCATCTGCTCACCGGCACGCCGATCTTCACCGCCAGCTACGGCATCTCGGATTCCGGAATGGCGCGCGATCGCGAGACCGTGATCCGTCTCGCGGACGAAGCGCTGTACCGCTCGAAGCAGGCCGGCCGCGACTGCTGCACGATCGCCGACCCGATGCTCACAGGATCCTCGGTCCTGCGTCGCGAACGCGATCAGGGTGCGGTCGTCGACATCACGCAGGTGGCGCGCGGCGGCTAGCTAGCCGCCGAAGTCGAAGAACTTGCGCGGCGAGTCGCGCTCGGTATCGCGCACGCAGCGGCGGTCGATGAGCGCCCAACTGGCGCAGGCCACGTTCATCGTGAGCGTGCCGCAGGTCGGCAGGTCATTGCTGATCGCCTCGGGCGCGAGCGAGATCGCCGCCGCGGAGATCCCCGGATTGTGTCCGATCACCATGAGATGACCCACGCGCGGGCCGGTGGCCTTGATCGTCGCGAGGATGTGATCGCCATCGGCGAGGTACAGGGAGTCCTCTGCCTGCAGGAAGCGGGCTTCCACGCCCAGCACTCTCGCGAACGTCGCCGCGGTCTCGCGCGTACGCGTGGCGGCGCTGCACACGATCATGTCCGGCACGAGTCCCCGCTCCTGGAAGCGGCGCGCCATCTCCTCGGCTTCGCTGTGGCCCTTGCGGCTCAAAGGCCGCTCGAAATCGCGCACGTCGGAATCATGCTCGGCATTCGCATGCCGGATGAGGGTGAGCCGCTTGGACGGTTCGCCGCTCATGGACGGACCTCAGAGGCGAACCTGGATGCGTCCATCGAGCTCCCGCACCTCGAAGATGCGCAGCGGCTCGTAGGCGGGCGGCGAGAGCGCCTCGCCCGATTGCAACGAGAAGCGTGCGCCATGGCGCGGGCAGATGATTTCGCAATCCTCGATGGGTGCGTCGTCGAATGGGGAGTCATCATGGGTGCAGCGGTCTTCGAAGGCGTACAGCCTGCCGGAAACCTTGGCGACGCGCACCAGGAACCCATCGGCTTCGCCGTCGAGACGAGAAGCGGCGTCGAGATCCGAAGCACTGCCGATGTCGATCCAGTCGTTCATCGCGGTTTGTTAGGGGAGTCCCCGATCATCAGAACATTCCGGTCTGCAGGCGTGCGGCTTCGCTCATCATCGACTGGTTCCACGGCGGATCGAACACCAGCTCCACGTTGGCCGAAGCCACGGTCGGGATGATCTCGAGCTTCTGGCGGATGTCCTGGACCAGCACGTCGCCCATACCGCAGCCGGGCGCCGTGAGCGTGAGCCGCACATTGATCACGCGCTGGCCCTCCTGGTTGCCCACCGTGCATTCGTAGATGAGTCCCAGGTCCACGATGTTGATCGGGATCTCGGGGTCGTAGCAGGTGCGGAGCTGATCCCAGGCCGCGGCGAGCACGTCGTCCTCGGTGGCATTGGGGGGCAGCTCGGGCGCCTTCACCACTTCCTTGCCGATGGCGTCGGCATCCGCGCCGGCGAGCCGGAAGAGGTTGCCTTCCATGTACAGCGTGAAGCTGCCGCCGAGCGCCTGGGTGATGAATCCCGTCTGGCCGGACTTGAGCTCGATCTCGATGCCGGCGGGCACCATGACGGCTTTCACGTCACGCTGCAGGACGAAGGGTTCGTTCTCGTGTGATCTCATCGCGTCGCGGCCTTCATTCGGTCTTGACCGTGTCGGCACTGCGTTCGAGCGCCGCGTTCAGCGTGTGCCAGGCCAGGGTCGCGCATTTCACACGCACCGGGAATTCGCGCACGCCCGACAACGCGGCGAGCTTGCCCAGGTCCTCGGGCACGGGCGATTCGTGATTCGTGAGCACCTCGTGCACCTGCGTGAACAGGTGACGGACGTCGGCGCGGGTTTTTCCCTTGACCGCCTCGCACATCATCGACGCCGAAGCCACGGAGATGGCGCAGCCCTTGCCGTCGAAGCGCAGGTCGGAGACGCGATCGCCTTCGAGCCGCAACGACACGTGCAGCCGATCGCCGCACAATGGATTGTGGCCGTCGGCCGAGCTGTCCGCCGGGTCGAGACGGCCGAACTGCCGCGGGCTCTTGTTGTGGTCGAGGATCACCTCGCGGTACAGATCCTTGAGGTCCATCAGGCGCGCTCCTTCACGAGAACACCTCGCGAGCCTTGGCCAACGCCGCCACCAGCGCGTCGATGTCCGAGTCGCGTGAATAACAGGCGAAGGACGCACGCGCCGTCGCCGGAATGTCGAAGAACTCCATCACCGGCATGGCGCAGTGATGGCCGGTTCGAACTGCAACACCCTCGGCATCGAGGATCGTGCCGAGATCGTGCGGATGCACGCCGTCGAGCGTGAAGGAGATCACCGAGGCTTTCTCGGGCGCCGTGCCCACGATGGTGAGCCCGGGCACCTTCAGCAGCTGTTCGGTGGCGAGACCCAGCAACCGCTGCTCGTGCGCGTGGATGTTCTCGATGCCGAGCGACCCGATGTAGTCGATGGCCGCCGCCATGCCCACGGCGCCGGAGATGTTCGGCGTGCCCGCTTCGAACTTGTAGGGCAGGGCGTTGTAGGTGGTCTTGCTGAAGCTCACGGTGAGGATCATGTCGCCGCCCCCTTGCCAGGGGGGCATGGCCTCGAGCAGCGACTCGCGGCCGATGAGCGCGCCCACGCCCGTGGGGCCGTACATCTTGTGCGCGGAGAATGCGTAGAAATCGCAATCCAGCGCCTTGAGATCCACTCGCTGATGCGGCACGGCCTGCGCGCCGTCCACGAGGACGACGGCGCCGCGCGCGTGCGCGAGGCGCGCGATCTCGCGCACGGGCAGTACGGTGCCGAGCGCATTCGAGACGTGAGCGCAGGCCACGATGCGCGTGCGATCCGTGAGACCCGCGGCGACGTCGTCGAGCGAGATCACGCCGCGGCGATCCATCGGGATGACCTTGACCACCGCGCCGGTCTGCTCGGCGGCCAGCTGCCAGGGCACGATGTTGGCGTGGTGCTCCAGCGCCGTCAGCAGGATCTCGTCGCCGGCCTTCAGTCGCGGACGCGCGTATGCCTGCGCCACGAGATTGATGGCCTCCGTGGTGCCGCGCGTGAAGATCACTTCGCGCGTGGAAGAGGCGTTGACGAAGCCGCGTACTTTCTCGCGCGCCTTCTCGAAGAGATCGGTGGCTTCCTGGCTCAACTGGTGCACCCCGCGATGCACGTTGGCATGCGACCAGGTTTCGTATCTTTCCACCGCCGCGATGACGCTGGCCGGGCGCTGGGAGGACGCAGCGCTGTCGAGGAACACGAGCGGTTTGCCATGGACCTGCCGGCGCAGGATGGGGAAATCGCGCCAGACGCGGTCGGCGTCGTAGGCGGGCGCGGCGGCGCTCGAGACATGCGCGTTCATGAACCTTCTCCGAGCAAGCCATCGAGCGACGACACGGCGGCGAGCCGCCCGGCGACCATGCCCTCGATCTCGCGCCGCAGTTCCGCGGGCTCGACCCGCGAGACTGCGTCTTCGATGAATGCCCACTGCAGCAGCGACTGCGCGGTCGCGCGATCGATGCCGCGAGACAGCAGATAGAACAACATCTGTTCGTCGAGCTTGCCCGTGGTGGCGCCATGTTTGGCGCGCACCTTGTCGGTGTAGATCTCGAGCTGCGGCCGCGCGGCGGCTTCGGCGCCGCTGCCGGTCAGCAGGGATTTCAAGGACTGGTCGGAATCCGCGCCATGCGCGGTGTCGCGCACGATCATCTTGCCGTTGAATGCGAGTTTGCCGCGCTCGTTGGCGATGCCGCGGAAGATCTCGCGCGTGGAGGTGTCCGCCGCCACGTGATCGATCTCGACGAACATGTCGTGGCTCTGCGTGCCATTGGCGATCACCGCCGCATCGTATTCGCAGCGGGCAGAGCGGCCCGCGAGCTTGATGAAAGCCGTGGTCCGGGAAGCCGCGGCGCCGAGCGTCACGGTGCGCAGGCGGTAGGTGGCGTTTTCGTTCACGTGCGCCACCAGCGTGTCGAAGCAGCTCGCACCTTCGGCGGCGGACTGCAGCCGTACGTGATTCACCTGCGAGCCTGCGCCCACCGCGACGTCGACCGCGGCATTGATCACTGCATCCGCGGCGGCGCCGAGGTGGCGTTCCACGATGCAGAGCCGGGTGTTGCGTCCGGCGTGTACCTGCACGCGAGGATAGGAGGTGCCTGCGGCCGCGCCGGCGGTGGCGGCGAACAGCAGTTCGATGTTCGCGCCCTCGGCATCGTCGGGCAGATGGATGTGCATCACCTGCTCGCCTCGGGCGGCGTTGATGCGCGCCAGCGAAAAATCGACACCGGCGGTGGCTAGGTCCTCGTCCAGCAATGCGGCGAACGCCGCGCCCGCTTCACGGGCGTCGAGAACGGACGCGCGCGAGGCCGTGGCGCGCGTGGACAGTGACGCGTCGAGGCGGCCGTCCCGGAATACCCAGCGTTCGTAGCCCGGCAGCGGCGCGGGCAGCGTGAGTTCCGCGGCCGTGGCCGAAGCGGCCGGTTCGGGCTTCGCGCGGGACAGTGCGCGGAGATTGGCGTAGCGCCAGTTCTCGTCGCGATTGGTCGGCAGGGTCGATGGAGCGGACATGGCTCAGGCCACCTCGAGCACCCAGTCGTACCCGCGCTGCTCGAGCTCCAGCGCGAGTTCCTTGCCGCCGGAGCGGGCGATGCGGCCGCGGGCGAGCACGTGCACGTAATCGGGCACGACATGGTCCAGCAGGCGCTGATAGTGCGTGATCAGGAGCACGCCGCGCTCCGCGGAGCGCAGGCTGTTCACGCCCTTTGCCACCACCTTGAGCGCGTCGATGTCGAGACCCGAGTCCGTTTCGTCGAGCACGGCGAGCGCCGGTTCGAGCACCAGCATCTGCAGGATCTCGTTGCGCTTCTTCTCGCCGCCCGAGAAACCTTCGTTCACGCCGCGCGAGAGGAAGCTCTCGTCCATCTGCATGGTCTTCATCTTGCCGCGCACGAGTTGCAGGAATTCGTACGCGTCGACTTCAGGCTTGCCTTCGGCCTTGCGCTTGGCGTTCACGGCCGCCTTCAATAGATAGACGTTGTTCACGCCCGGGATCTCCACCGGGTACTGGAAGCCCAGGAACATGCCGGCTCGTGCGCGCTCCTCGGGTTCCATCGCGAACAGGTCGCGGCCCTGGAACTCCACCTTGCCGCCGGTGATTTCATAACCGGGGCGGCCCGCGAGAACGTAGGAGAGGGTGCTCTTGCCCGAGCCGTTCGGGCCCATGATGGCGTGCACTTCGCCGGCGTTGAGCGTGAGCGAGAGTCCCTGCAGGACTTTCTTGCCACCGACGGTGGCGGAGAGGTTTTCGATCTTCAGCAACGGAGTACTCATCTGGTTAACCGACCGCGCCTTCGAGGCTCACGGCCAGGAGGTTCTGCGCCTCGACGGCGAATTCCATGGGCAATTCCTTCAACACGCTCTTGCAGAAGCCGCTCACGATCATGTTCACGGCGTCTTCTTCATCGATGCCGCGCTGCAGGCAATAGAAGAGCTGGTCTTCGCTGATCTTCGAGGTGGAGGCTTCGTGCTCCACCGTCGCCGTGGGATTGCGCGTTTCGATGTAGGGGAACGTGTGGGCGCCGCAGTGACCGCCCATCAGCAGCGAATCGCATTGCGTGAAGTTCCGCGCGCCATGCGCGCTGGGCAGGATCTTCACGAGGCCGCGATAGGAGTTCTGGCCGTGTCCGGCCGAGATGCCCTTCGAGACGATGGTGCTCTTCGTGTTGGCGCCGATGTGGATCATCTTGGTGCCGGTGTCGGCCTGTTGATAGTTGTTGGCCGTGGCCACCGAATAGAACTCGCCGATGGAGTTCTCGCCCTTGAGCACGCAGGACGGGTACTTCCACGTGATGGCCGAACCGGTCTCGACCTGCGTCCAGGCGATCTTGGAGTTCCGGCCACGGCACTCGCCACGCTTGGTCACGAAGTTGTAGATGCCGCCGATGCCGTTCTCGTCGCCGGGGTACCAGTTCTGGACCGTGGAGTATTTGATCTCCGCGTCGTCTTCGGCCACGAGCTCCACCACCGCGGCGTGGAGCTGGTTCTCGTCGCGCATCGGCGCGGTGCAGCCTTCGAGGTAACTCACATGCGAGCCCGGTGCGGCGATGATCAGCGTGCGCTCGAACTGGCCCGTCTTCGCGGCGTTGATGCGGAAGTAGGTGGAGAGCTCCATGGGGCAGCGCACGCCGGCCGGCACGTAGACGAACGAGCCATCCGAGAACACCGCGGAGTTGAGCGCCGCGAAGTAGTTGTCGGTATGCGGCACGACGGTGCCGAGGTACTGCTCGATGAGGGCGGGATGGCTCTTCACCGCGTCCGAGAACGAGCAGAAGATCACGCCGGCTTCGGCCAGGCGTTCCTTGAACGTGGTGGCGACCGAGACGGAGTCGAACACCGCGTCCACGGCCACGCCGGCGAGGCGCGCGCGTTCGTGCAGCGGCACGCCTAACTTCTCGTAGGTCTCGAGCAGTTTGGGGTCCACCTCGTCCAGCGACTTGGGCGCATTCGCCTTCGGTTTGGGCGCCGAGAAGTACGAGATCGCCTGGTAGTCGATGGGATTCACGCGCAGGTGCGCCCAGTGGGGTTCCTTCATCGTGAGCCAGTGGCGATAGGCCTTGAGCCGCCAGTTCGTCAGGAACTCGGGCTCGCCCTTCTTGCGCGAGATGAAACGCACCACGTCTTCGTCGAGGCCCGGCGGCAACGTGTCCGAATCGATGTCGGTGACGAAGCCGTGCCGGTAGGTCTTGCCCAGCAGCGCGTCGATGTTCTGGGTGGCGGGCTCGCTCACGTGGGCACCTTGGCCCCGCGGGCCATGAATTTGAGCTCGCGCTCGATGGGCATGGTGGAAGTCCGGTTGTCGAGGCCGGCCAGTTGGGCCAGCGAGATTTCGTTGAGCGAGCGGCGGATCGCGACGTTGAGCTTCTGCCACGAGCGGCCCACCGAACAGGTATGTTCGATGCCGCAGTGTCCGCTGCCGGATGAACACTCGGTGAGCGCCATGGGGCCTTCGAGCGCATCGAGGATGGCGCCGGCGCTGATGGCTTCGGGATCGCGCGCGAGTTGATAGCCGCCGTGCGTGCCGCGCGTGGAGTTGACCAGGCCGGCACGATGAAGCTGTTTGAGCAGCTTGCTGACCGTGGGCGCGGCGATGCGCGTGCGTTCCGCGAGCGTGCCCGCATTGAGCAGGCGTGAGCGGTCCGAGGCCAGCGTGGCCAGGAGCACCGTCGCGTAGTCCGTGAGCTTGCCGATGCGCAGCATGGAACTTTTCCGCCGTGGAATGGTTAAGGGATGGGGCCCTGGGAGGGCCCTTTTTTAAGTGGGACTAGTTTAGTACCAATTCAATGGTTCAGAAAGCCGCGGAGGGTGCCTTTTGTTATCCTTCGCCGCCTTCGGCACCCGAGCGCAAGAGACCCGATCCGTTTGAATCAACAGAAAATAACCGAGAAAGCGGACGGATCGCCGGCGCCAGCCGGCGATGCCGTTATTGAGGTCCGGGATGTTCATTACTCGGCCGGCGGGCGCAAGATTTTCGACGGATTGGACGTCACCGCGCGCCGCGGCCGCATCACGGCCTTCATGGGTCCGTCGGGCACGGGCAAGACCACGCTGCTGCGCCTGATCACGGGCCAGGTCCTCGCCGAGCGTGGCAGCGTCAAGGTGTGGGGCGAAGAAGTCTCGACCATGTCGGGCAAACAGCTCTTCGCGCTCCGCCGGCGCATGGGCATGTTGTTCCAGAACGGCGCGCTGCTCACCGACGAGGACGTCTACGAGAACGTGGCGTTCCCGCTGCGCGCGCACACCAAACTACCCGAGTCGCTGGTGCGCAACCTGGTGCTGACAAAGCTGCATGCCGTGGGCCTGCGTGGCGCGGCGAGACTCATGCCCTCGGAGTTGTCAGGCGGCATGGCGCGCCGCGTGGCGCTGGCACGCGCCATCGTCATGGATCCCGACATCCTGATCTATGACGAACCCTTCGTCGGGCTGGATCCGATCTCCATGGGCGTGATCTGCCGCCTCATCAAGCAGATGAACGAAGCGCTCGGCATTACCAGCATCGTCGTCTCGCATGACGTGCAGGAGCTGTCGACCATCGCACACGAGAGCTTCCTGCTGTCGCAGGGCAAGGTCGTGGCCTCGGGTACGCCTGAAGAGCTGAGCCGCAGCGCCGTCCCGGAGGTGCGCCAGTTCATGGGCGGACTCGATGACGGGCCGGTGCCATTTCACTACCCGGCGCCGGACTACGCAGACGACTTGTCCGGCGCGGGAGTCGCGCGATGACGCGGCTCGCGGAATCCACGGCCGTCAGCTGGATCCGGCGCGTGGGCGCCATGTCGCTGTTCTTCCTGCAGGTGATGGCGCGCATCGTGCCGGCCTTCGCCAAACCCGGGCTCATCGTGCGCCAGGTCTACAACGCCGGCGCACGGTCGCTGGTGATCGTGATGTTGTCCGGCCTGTTCGTCGGCATGGTGCTGGGCTTGCTGGGCTTCGACACGCTGCAGCGTTTCGGTTCGGAAGACTCGCTGGGTGTCCTCGCGGCGCTCGGCATGCTCAAGGTGCTGGGCCCGGTGCTCACCGCGCTGCTGTTCGCCGGCCGTGCGGGCACCTCGCTCACGTCGGAGATCGGGCTCATGAAGAGCACCGAACAACTCACCGCGATGCAGATGATGGCCGTGGATCCGTTGCGCCATGTGGTGGCGCCGCGGTTCCTCGGCGGCGTGATCGCGATGCCGCTGCTCGCGGCCACGTTCAGCGTGATCGGCTTGTTCGGCGCGCAGCTCATCGGCGTTCAGCAGATGGGTGTGGACGCGGGCGCGTTCTGGTCGCAGACGCAGGATGCCGTGGATCTCGCCGATGTCACCGAAGGCATCGTCAAGAGCCTGGTGTTCGGCTTCGCCTGCAGTCTCATCGCGGTGTACGAGGGTTACAACAGCGAACCCACCCCGGAAGGCGTGGGACTCGCCACCACGCGCACCGTCGTCACGTCTTCCGTCATGGTGCTGCTGCTCAACTACCTGCTGACCGCGGCCTTCCTCGGTTCTTGACGGCCCAGTCCTCAACGGAAATCCAGATATGAAAAATTCCCGCTCCCTCGAAATCGGTACCGGCCTGTTCGTCCTGCTGGGCTTCGGCGCGCTGGCCTTCCTGACCACGCAGCTTCCCGGCACTTCGCTCAATCTCGGCGGGGCCGAGAAGGGTTTCACCGTCACGGCCAAGTTCGACAACATCGGGGATCTCAAACCCGGCTCGCCGGTCACGATGGCCGGCGTCCGCATCGGCCGCGTCGAGTCAATCAGATTCGACCCCAAGGACTTCAAGGCCGAGGCGAAGCTGCGCATCGAAGACCAGTACAACGAGATTCCGGACGACAGCGACGCCAGCATCCAGACGGCAGGCTTGTTGGGCGGCAAGTACGTCGGGATAGGCCCCGGAGGGTCGGAAACCTTCCTCAAACAGGGCGGTCAAATCGAATTCACGCAATCGGCCATCGTGCTCGAGAGCCTGATCAACAAGTTCTTCGCCAACATGGCGGAGCGCGGTCAGGGCGAACAGCAAGGCGCGGCGCCGGCGGCAAACGAGGAACAGAAATGATGCTTACGATGAAGCGTTTGGTTCAGGCTGGGTTCATCGCTGGTTTGTTAGTCGTTGCGCCCGTGATGGCCGCGCCGGCCACCACCAATGGCAAGCCCGCGCCCACCACGGTGGACACCAGCGGTCCGTCGCAGCTCATCGAGAGCTCGGCGAACATCCTGCTGTCGGGCATCGACGCACGCCGCGACGAATTCCGCAAGGACCCGACCGGCCTTTACAAACTCGTGAGCGAGACGCTGCTGCCGCACTTCGACACACCGTATGCCGCGCAGCTGGTGCTCGGTACGCACTGGCGCAACGCTTCCGCCGATCAGCGCAAGCGTTTCGTCGAGGCCTTCTACAACTCGCTGCTCTACACCTACGGCGACGCGATGGTGGATTTCACGGCGAACCGTCTGAAGGTGCTTCCCACCAAGGTGACGGATGCGGACGCGCGCGCCACGGTGCGCACGGAGATCACGCGTTCGAACGGCACCAAGGTTGCCGTGAACTACTCGCTGCGCAAGGTCGACGGCGC
This sequence comes from Pseudomonadota bacterium, assembly GCA_046733635.1. Lineage (GTDB taxonomy): Bacteria > Pseudomonadota > Gammaproteobacteria > Steroidobacterales > Steroidobacteraceae > CADEED01. Next base: position 21,809 of record JBKPPO010000158.1, read on the forward strand.
CTGGAAAGCCTGGGACGTGGTCATCGACGGCATCAGCTACGTGAAGAGCTATCGCGAGGACTACGGCGCCGAGGTGCAGGCCAAGGGTCTGGACGCGGTGATCTCGCGGCTCGAAGCCAAGGCCGCCGCGGCGAAGGCGAAGACTCGGACCACCTGAACGATGTCCGGGGAGGCGGTCAGACAGCAGGTCGGCATCAGCGAACCCAACGCCGGACGTATCACCGTCACGGGTGAGCTCACGTTCGCGACAGCCCGCGACGCGCGCCAGCTCGGAATCCTGGTGCTCGAGGGTTCGCGTGCGGATCGCATCGTCATCGATTGCGGCGGCGTGAGTCGCGCGGACAGTGCGGGACTCGCCGTATTGCTCGACTGGCTCGCCTGGGGCCGGCGCAAGTCGCGCCCTGTCTCGCTGGAAAAACTGCCCGAATCCCTGCTGGCCATCGCCCGGATCTCCGAGCTCGAAGGACTGCTGCAGGCTGGTTAGGCCCGATCAGCGCTTCTCCCGGCGCACGAATACGCCGCCATACCAGTTGCCCGTGGGTTTGCCATCGCTCGCGTACTGGCGCGACATCATCGTGTACTCATCCTTCGTCAGCCACACGTACTCGTACAGCCGGTAGCTGCCTTCCGGCTCGTCCTGGAAGGACACGCGCGAGTGCAGGTTGCCTTTCTCGTCGAGCTCGCCAGTGCCCACGCCGTTCCGCGAGGTGCCGAAGTGCGACAGGTGATGCACCTGTTTGCGCGCCGAATCGTAGGTCCAGAAGATGTGACCCTTGAGTCCGCCCGCGTCCACCACGCACAGGACGCTGCGGTCGGTATTCACGGCGGCGCACCGCGTATGGTGGTTGGGGATGGCCAATGTCTCCACGGTCTTGCCGTCCCACACCTGCTGGAACTTGTCGTCCTTGAGCGTCCATTCGCCGAAGAACGGCGCGAAGGGATTGCCGGCGAGTTCGGCCGGGACCGCGGCGCTGCTCAGCGCGAGGGTCATCACGGCCGCGACACGCGGAAGCACCCGGCGGCTCATGCCGGCTGTCCCGCGGAGCGCACCAGCAGGCTTCCGTCCACGTCCTCCACGCTGCGTTTGCCGCACAGGGCCAGCGTCACCTCGAGCTCCCGCCGGAGGATGCTGAGGGCGAGGGCGACACCGCGCTCGCCGTTGGCCGCGAGTCCATAGAGGAAGGCTTTGCCGATGAGCACGGCGCGCGCGCCAGAGGCCAGGGCCTTGAGCACGTCCTGACCGCAGGTGATGCCACCGTCCATGAGGACTTCGCAGCGGCCCGCTGCGTCCACGACGCTTGGCAGCGCGGAGATCGTCGACGCGGCGCCGTCGAGCTGGCGTCCACCATGGTTCGACACCACGATCCCGTCGACGCCGCAGGCGGCCGCCTCGCGGGCATCCGCGGCATCGAGGACGCCTTTGACGACGAGCTTGCCCGGCCACCGATCGCGCACCCAGCCGATGTCGCGCCAGGTGATGGACGGATCGAACTGCCCACCTACCCAGGTGGATAGCTCGCCGATGCCGCGCTCGGGGAAGAACGATGCGAGATTGCCCAAGGTGCGTCTCCTGCCCAACAACACGCCGGAGAGCCAGCGTGGCCGCAGCAGGATTTCCCAGGCGTTGGCGGCGTTCAAACGGATTGGGACGGATAACCCGTTCTTGGGATCACGGCGACGGAGCGCCTGGAGGGGCAGGTCCAGCGTGACCATGAGCGTGGAGCAGCGCGCGGCCTTCGCACGCCCGATCAGCGCCTCGTTGAAGCCTCGATCGCGCATGAGGTAGATCTGGAACCAGAAGTTGCCCTGCGTGGCGCTGCGCACGTCCTCGATGGAACAGATGGACATGGTGCTCAGGCAGAAGGGGACGCCGGCGGTCATGGCCGCGCGCGCCGCGTGGATTTCGCCGTCCCGATGAAAGAAGCCCGTCAAGCCGGTGGGGGCGAGTCCCACGGGCAGCGACCAGGGCTCACCGAGTACCGTGGTGGCCGTCGAGACGCGCGACACGTCGACCATGACGCGCTGGCGAAGCTCGAGGCGGCGCAGGTCGTCGCGGTTGCGGTTCCAGGTCAGCTCGTCGTAGGAGCCGCGATCGATGTAGTCGAACAGCGCGCGCGGGATGCGCGTGCGCGCGATCGCGCGCAGGTCTTCGATCGAGTTCCAGGGGCTCTGGCCCCATTTCCCGGAAATGGGGTCTGACCCCATTTATGCGGCGGCGACGGTCTGCCGCTGGCTGCCGAGCTTCTCGATGCCGAGCTCCATGACGTCGCCGGGGTTCAGGAAGATGGGGTCGGGTTTGATGCCCATGCCCACACCCGGCGGCGTGCCGGTGGAGATCACGTCGCCCGGATGCAGGCTCATGAACTGGCTCACGTAGCTCACGAGGAACGCGGGCTTGAAGATCATCGTGCGAGTCGAGCCGTTCTGACGGCGCACCCCGTTCACGTCGAGCCACATGCTGAGCTCGTTCGGATCACCGACTTCATCGGAAGTCACGAGCCAGGGACCGATGGGGCCGAAGGTGTCGCAACCCTTGCCCTTGTCCCAGGTGCCATTGCGCTCGAGCTGGAAATTGCGCTCGGAGAGATCGTTGACCACGCAGTAGCCGGCGATGTGCGATGCGGCTTCCGACTCGGTCACGTAACGCGCGACCTTGCCGATCACGAGCCCCAGTTCCACTTCCCAGTCCATCTTCGTGGAGCCGCGCGGTTTCAACACGGTGTCGTTCGGACCGCAGATCGCGCTCGTGGCCTTCATGAACACGATGGGCTCGCTCGGGATCTTGGCCCCCGTCTCGGCGGCGTGGTCGGCATAGTTGAGGCCGATGCAGATGAACTTGCCGACATTGCCGACGCAGGGGCCGAGTCGTGCGCCGGCGGGCAGTCGCGGTAGTTTGGCGGTGTCCAGCGCCGCGAGCTTCGCCAGCGATTCTCCGGAGAGGGCGCTGCCCGCGACGTCACCGATGACACCCGACAGATCGGCGATGCCGCCATCGGCCAGCACCAGACCCGGGCGCTCCGCGCCCGCAGAACCCACGCGTACCAGTTTCATGTTTTTCCCCCGTGACCGGGTTCAGGCCGCCGGCAGGCAGGCCGGACCGATCGGTTCGAATTGTTTGTAGGTGAGGATGAATTCCTGGTGGCCCAGCGCCTCGGATTTCGAGGGTGCGCCGGAAGCCACGCTCTGCACGAGGTCGAAGATCTCGCGGCCGACGTCATCCAGCTCTGCGCCGCGCAGGATGCGGCCCGCGTTCACGTCCATGTCCTCGGACATGCGTTCGTAGGTGTCGGGATTCGCGCAGACCTTGATCACCGGCGAGATCGCAGATCCCACCACGGAGCCGCGGCCCGTGGTGAACAGGATGAGATGCGAGCCACAGGCGATGAGCTCCACGATCTCGGCGTTGTCCGAGATGTTCGGGAAGCCGAAGCGCGGTTCGCCATCGGGCACCACGTCCAGTAGATAGAGACCGCCGCGCGGCGGGATGTCGCCGGGCTTGATGAGCCCGCTGATGGGCGAGGAGCCGGACTTGGAGTAGGCGCCCATGGATTTTTCCTCGAGCGTCGTGAGTCCGCCCTCGGCGTTGCCGGGCGCGAAGCTGCCGTATCCCATCGTGCGGTAGTAAGCCGCCGCCTTGTCCACGCAGGCCTCGATCTCGCGGCCCAGTTCGGGCGTGATGGCGCGTGAGGCCATGATGCGTTCGCAGCCGATGAGCTCGCCGGTCTCCTCGAAGATGCAGGCGGCGTCCTTCTCGATCAGCCAGTCGAAGCAGCGGCCGACGGCGGGATTCGCGGTGATGCCGCTGGTGCCGTCGGAACCGCCGCAGATCGTGCCCACGACGAGTTCGTTGAACTCCATGGGCACCGTGACTTGTCTGGCGAGCTCGGCGCGCATCTTCTTGATGATCTCGAGGCCGGCGTTCAGCGTCTTGGTGGTGCCGCCCGACTGCTGGATCACCAGCAGGTCCACCGGCCGGCCACTCGCGGCCACGGTTCGCCGCAGTTCCTCGCGGTTGAAGCTCTCGCAGCCCAGTGACACGAGCAGCACCGCGCCCACGTTGGGATGGGTGCACAGGCGCTTCATGATGTCGAGCGCGTACTTGTTCGGGTAACAGCCGGGGAAGCCGATCAGGTGCACGTCGTCCGCACCGGACTTCTGCACGATGAGGCGCGACACGTGGTGGGCGCACTCCACGAGATAGGCCACGGCCACCACATTGCGGATGCCCTTGCGGCCGTCTTTGCGCAGATAACCTTTCATGTCGGTTCGTCTCAGTGGCCGTCCGACCCTTCGCGGGTCGTCGAGGGGATGTAATCGCTCTTGAGGTTGTGCATGTGCACGTGTTCACCGCGCGCCACGTTCACGCGCATCGAACCGATGGGGGCGCCGTACTTGAGCACGCGCGTGTTGGCGTCGATGGCCCGCCGCGCCAGCTTGTGGCCGAGTTCCACCGCGAAGGGAATGCTGAAGGACTCGCCGTCCAGTTCGACACGTTCACCCGCGGCGATGTCACGCCGCGCCACGACGATGTTGTCATCGGGGTGCAGCAGCAGCAGCGGAGGCAGCTTCGCGATGTCGTCGGGGCTCATGCGATCGAACTACGGGTTGGCAGGCGGCGCCGGGGTTTCCGGAGCGGCCTGCGGTTCTTCGTTCAGCAGCGCCTCTTCGTCGAAGGCGCCGTCATTCTCGACGTTGCCGTCGCGAACCTTGTACTCGCGGCGCTGCAGCCACGCATTACGCACGAACGCGTAGCGGTCGTAGCTCTGCTCGAGCTGCGCGTCCAGCTCCAGCAGGCCCGCGCGCAGGTCCATGATCTCGATCGCCGTGATCGTGTATCGCGTGCTGTCGTCTTCGAGATACGAATCGGGCTGGGCGTAGCGGTCGGCGATGCTGGCGGGGGCGTCGCGCATCGTCGATGGACCCAGCAGGGGCAGCATCAGGTAGGGACCGGACTTCACTCCCCAGACGCCCAGCGTCTGGCCGAAGTCCTCGTCGTTCTTGTCGAGCCCTGCGGCCGTGGCGGGGTCGAGGAGACCGCCGAGGCCCAGCGTGCTGTTCAGCAGGAGCCTCGCCGTGTCGTTGCCGGCGGCGCGGAACTTGCCCTGCAGCGCGTCGTTGACCAGCGTGTTCACGGTTTCGAGGTTGTCGAAGAAGTTGCTGATGCCGGTGCGCAGGAAGCGCGGCGTGACCTTCACGTAGGCCTTGGCTACGGGGCGCAGGACCGCGCGGTCCATCGCATCGTTGATCTTGAACGTGGTGCGGTTGAATCGTTCCCACGGATCGCGGGGGTCGCGCGGACCTTGAGGCACGGTGGCGCAGCCGACCATCAACAGGCCGGCCATCAGAATCACTGCTTTTTTCATCGGGAAATTGTACCAGCCCGGTTCGGGCCGGGACGTTGGGATTGTGTGTCCGGCTTGCGCTGCTGCTGGCGTTCCATCTGCCGCTTCTGCCGGTTGGTGAACATGGCTTCGCGCACCTCGTCGAGGCGGGCCTGGAATCGGGCGCGTTGCACGTTGGTGATCTCGGGCACGGACAGCGCCATTTCGAGCTGCGCCACGGAGAGGGGGAGGTTGCCCGTGGAGATGTGGTACTCGCTCATGTAGTAAGCCGCGTCGGCCGTGTCGCCCGCGCTGCTCGCGGCGAGCGCCGTGAAGCGGATCTGCTCGGGAGTGGGCGCCACGTTGTTGAACAGGTCGAGCAGCACCGCGTGCGCAGTCTTGGCTTCGTTGACCTTGAGCAACGCTTCCGCGTAACGCAGCGACAACGGGATGTTTCGCGGCGACAGCGCCAGCGCCTTGCGGAACGTATCGAGACCTTCCTGGGTGTCCCCGGCAGCCATGTAGGCCGAGCCCAGCGTCGCCTGCAGCATGGGCACCTGCGGATAGTCGCGAGCGAGCGCGATCAGCGAGTCCAGGGAGGCGCGCGCATTACCTGCCTGGTAGCTAGCCAGCGCCTCACCGTACAACTCCCCGGCGCCCGGGATGGGCTGCGCGTCGCGGCGAACCGCGTAGTAGTTGCGAATGTTCTCTTCGGCGGGCGTGGCGAGCACGCGCAACCGCTCCCGCGTGAGCGCATAACTCACGCTCTCGGCCGTGGGCTTCAGGTCCTTGAACTGCATCGCGCGCGAGCGCGACTCGGCGATGCGGTTCGTCGTGACCGGGTGCGTCTGCAGTATCTCGGGCAGCGCGTTGCGGTTCGACGCGGTGATGCTCGAACGGCGGCCCATCGTTTCGAAGAAATCCGGCATGCCGTAGGGGTCGAACCCCGCCGCGGCGAGGAAACCCATGCCGACGCGATCCGCTTCGTTTTCGTTGGCGCGCGTGAAGTTGATCTGCTGCTGCATGGCCGCGCCTTGCGCGATCGACGTGATGCCCATCGTCGCGTCCGTGGAGCCCGTGGCCGCGCCCACGAGGATGGCCGCCAGGATTGCGGCCATCGTGGCGATACTCGTGCGTCCGGCCGAGCTCACGCGGCGCGCGATGTGCCGCTGCGTGACGTGCGCGATTTCGTGCGCGAGTACACCCGCGAGCTGCGCCTCGTTGCGCGTGGCCAGCATGAGTCCGTAATTCACCCCGATGAATCCGCCTGGCAGTGCGAAGGCGTTGATCGTGTCCTCGCGCACCCAGAAGAACTGGAAACGTTGTGAGGAGTCGCCAGTGGCCTGCGCGACCAGCCGCGACCCCACGGCCTGCAGATATTCCGTGGCCTCGGGGTCCTCGAGCACCTGGCCTTCGTCGCGCAGCTGCCGGACTACCTGCAATCCGATGCGGTATTCGTCATCGAGCGACAATGTGGAGGACGCGGGGCTGCCGATGTCGGGGAGGTCGTTGCCCGCACTGGACTGCGCCAGGGCCTGTAATGGCAGGAGCAGCGACAGGAAGACGGCGAGCCACCTCTGGAAGAGCGTGGTCTGCGAATCAGGGGCTTCAGATCGTTGGGCGGAGTACGGCACGGCCTGTGACATCGCTGGCTTGGACCCTGGATAAGGCGCCGAGTTTCGAGCGCCGGAGCCGCGTCAAAGCGTATCAGAGGCGAAATCGGCAAGCCGCGAGCGCTCGCCACGCACCAGCGTGATATGTCCGGCGTGGTCCCAGCCCCGGAACCGGTTGACCACGTAGGTGAGTCCCGACGTGGTCTCGGTGAGGTAGGGGGTATCGATCTGCGCAATATTGCCCAGGCAGACGATTTTGGTTCCCGGACCCGCGCGCGTGACCAGCGCCTTCATTTGTTTGGGCGTGAGGTTCTGCGCCTCGTCGAGAATCACGAAGCGGTTCAGGAACGTACGGCCGCGCATGAAATTCAGCGAGCGGATCTTGATGCGATTGCGCAGCAGGTCGTTGGTGGCGCCGCGCCCCCAGCTGCCGCCCTCGGTGCTCTGCGTGAGCACCTCGAGGTTGTCCATGAGCGCGCCCATCCAGGGCTCCATCTTTTCTTCCTCGGTGCCGGGCAGGAAGCCGATGTCTTCGCCCAGGGGGATCGTCACGCGCGTCATGATGATCTCGGCGAAGCGGTTCGACTCGAGCGTCTGCATGAGGCCGGCCGCGAGCGTGAGCAGCGTCTTGCCGGTGCCGGCCGGACCCAGGATGGTCACGAAGTCGATCTCCGGATCCATGAGCAGATTGAGCGCGAAGTTCTGCTCGCGGTTGCGGGCGTTCACGCCCCAGACGCTGTGGCGCTCGCCGCGGAAATCCCGCGCGAGCTCGAGCGTGGCGGCCCCCGCCTCGATGCGGCGGACGATGGCTTCGATGCCGGATTCACCGGCTTCGTGCACGAACTGGTTGACGTGGAGTTCAGAGACGATGGGCCCTTCCACCTTGTAGAAGGTGCGATCGGCTTCCTTCCAGGACTTGAGGTCCTTGCCCGCCTTCTCCCAGAAATCCACGGGCAACGCGGCGAGGCCGGTGTTGAGTACATCGGCGTCTTCGATCGTCTTGTCGCTGTAGTAGTCCTCGGCGTGCACGCCGACGACCGCGGCCTTGATGCGCAGGTTGATGTCCTTGGACACCAGCGTGACGCGTGACTCGTGATGCAGCGCCTGCAACGCCAGGGTCATGGCGAGGATGGCGTTGTCGTTGCCGTGGCCCGGCAGGTAGTCAGGCAGCGCGGAGGAGAGCTGGCGCGTCTGGAAGAACAGGCGGCCCGGCAACGGCGCGTTCTTGTCGGGCCGGTGGGCGCCGTTCGCGCCCCAGAGGTTTTCGAGCGGCAGGCCCGCATCGATCTCTTCCTTGGTGGCGTCGCGCATGAGGTCGTCGAGAAAGCGGCTGACCTGGCGCACGTTGCGCGACGCTTCCGAGAGGCCCTTCTTGTTGGCGTCGAGTTCCTCGAGCACCACCATGGGCAGGTACACGTCGTGTTCCTGGAACCGGAAGATCGACGTGGGATCGTGCATGAGCACATTGGTGTCGAGCACGAACAGACGGCGTTCCACGGGCTTTGCCGGCTTGCCGCCGGACGCTCGCTTGGCGGCGGTCACAGCGACTTCGCCGCGTCGAGGACTTCGGCCGCGTGGTCCTTGACCCGGACCTTGCGCCATTCGCGCGCGAGCTTGCCGCTGGCGTCGAACAGGAACGTGCTGCGCTCTATGCCCATGAACTTCCTTCCATACAGCGATTTCTCGCGGATCACGTCGAACAGCCGGCAGACCGTCTCGTCTTCATCCGACAGCAGCTCGAACGGGAAATCTTCCTTCTCGCGGAATTTCAGTTGCCGCGCGCAACTGTCCTTGGAGATGCCGAGCACCAGCGTCTTCGCGCGCTTGAACGCGCCGTGCAGATCGCGGAAATCCTGTCCCTCGAGCGTGCAGCCCGGCGTCATCGCCTTGGGATAGAAGAAGAGCACGAGTTTTGCGCCCTTGGTATCGGCCGTTTTCCAGGTGCTGCCGTCCGAACGCGGCAGCGAGAAGGCGGGGAGCTTCTTGCCGAGGGCGACGGTCAAGACTTCACGGGCTCCAGGATCGCGTCGAGGTTCTGCGCGTCGCAGTAATCCATGAATTCCTCGCGAAGGTGCGCGAGCTGCAGGCGCTTGGGCACGTTGATGATCATCTGCACCGCGAACATCTGCGCGCCCGTGTGCGCGGCCGGATAGCAGCGCGTCGAGACTTCGGCGATGTCGATGCCGCGGCTGGCGCAGAAGCCCGAGAGCCCGGAGACGATGCCTGCCTGGTCGAGGCATACCACGTCGATGGAATAGGGCAGCAGTTCCGTGCGGGGCGCGCGCGGCTCGGTGCGCTTGAGGTGCAGTGACAGGCCGGTCGACTCGCCGAGCCGCGTGAGTTCGCTCTCGAGCTTGGCCAGCGAATGCCAGTTGCCGCTCACGAGCAGCAACATCGCGAACTCGTTGCCGAGCGAGGCCATGCGGCTCTCGCTGATCGAACCTCCGCAGTCGGAGATCACGCGGGTGAGGTCATGGACCATTCCGGTCCGGTCGTTGCCAATGGCGGATACGGCGAGGTGTTGCTTCATCTGGCCGCGAGTGTACCGCACCCCCTCCGGCCAGAGGACCGGCGTCTTGCGAATCCGAGCCGCGCGCCCGTACCATGCGCGACCGTTTTTCCTAGCCTTTGGATTGTCTACGCATGTTCGCCGGCAGCCTGGTGGCGCTCGTGACCCCGATGCAGCCGGACGGCAGTATCGACTTCGACGCCTGGACGAAACTCCTCGAATTTCACCTGGCGCAGGGGACCGCGGGCATCGTGGTGGCCGGCTCCACCGGCGAATCCGCCACCGTCACCGACTCCGAACTCCGCGATCTGCTCGTGCGGGCGCGCGCCACTTTGGGTACACGTGTCCTGCTCGTCGCCAACGCCGGCACCAGCAGCACCGCGAGCTCCGTGGAGCGTGCCGGATGGATCTCGGCGCTGGGCGTGGACGCGCTGCTCGTGGCGGCGCCAGCCTATGTGAAACCGACTCAAGCCGGTCTCATCCGCCACTTCGAAGCAGTCGCTGAAGCCTCGTCCGTCCCCATCCTTCTTTACAACGTCCCAGGACGAACGGCGGTCGACATCCTTCCTGCCACCGTGGGCAAGCTGTCGCGCGTGCCGCGCATCGTCGGCATCAAGGAAGCCGTGGGCGATGCCGCGAGGGTTCGTGAGCTGGTGTCGGTATGCGCCCAGGGATTCGAAGTGCTGAGCGGTGACGACCTCACGGCCCGTGACGCCATCGGCGTCGGCGCTGTCGGTGTCATCTCGGTCACGGCCAACGTCGCGCCGCGCGCGATGGCGGACATGATCGCGGCCGCGCTGCGCGGCGATCGCGCAGGCGCCACCCAGATCGATCAGCGTCTCGTCGGCCTGCATCGGAACCTGTTCGTCGAGTCGAATCCGATCCCCGTGAAATGGGCGGTGGCGCGCATGGGATTGTGCGGCGACACCATCCGGTTGCCGCTCACGGAACTTTCGCCCGAGTACCATGCCATCGTGACCGAGTCGCTGTTCGCGGCCGGCATCTCGGTCGGCTCCGCGTGAACCAAGTCCTGGCCAGAAAGGTCGCAATCCACATGCGTATCGTCCAACACCCGGTCGTCATCCTCGTCGCCAGCCTTGCCGCCATCGCGAGCCTCTCGGGCTGCGGAAAACGCCTGCAGACCTGCAAGCAGGACAACAAGGATTACGCGGGCTCGCAGGAGATGCCGCCCCTGAAGGCGCCTGCCGGGCTGGAGGCGCCGGATACCCGGAACTCGCTGCGAGTGCCGGTGCTGAACACGCCCGAGCGCACGCGGGGACGGGACGAGCCTTGCCTGGACGCGCCGCCGCCATTCAATTCGGCCAAGACGGTGCCCGCGGGCCCGGCCGAGCCCCAGCCGGCCCCGAAAGCCCAGTAGAAGAACTCAGGCGCCACGCTTTCCGTTATGATCCGCACCCCCTGATCCGGGCGCAGCGGATCCAGAGGAATCGCGGACAGATGGCCGAGCGGTCGAAGGCGCTTGCTTGGAAAGCAAGTAACATCCAAAAGGTGTTCCAGGGTTCGAATCCCTGTCTGTCCGCCACTCTTTGACCATGGCAGTCCGTATCGGCTCCTTCGCGACGACTAGTTGTAAACCCCGTCAGGCCCGGAAGGGAGCAGCGGTAGCGGCGATGTCGGGCGCCGAAGTCCGGCTGGTGCGGGCTGCCTCCCCATTCCTCGCGCTCTCAGGGATCATCGACGAATGAGTTATCTCGCGCTGGCCCGCAAGTGGCGGCCTCGATCCTTCGCCGAGCTGGTGGGCCAGGAGCACGTGCGTGTGGCGCTGGGCAATGCGCTCACGCAGGGCCGCGTGCACCACGCCTTTCTGTTCACCGGCACGCGCGGCGTGGGCAAGACCACCATCGCGCGCATCCTGTCCAAATGCCTCAACTGCGAGACAGGGGTCACCGCCACGCCTTGTGGCACCTGCGCGGCCTGCCGCGAGATTGACGAGGGCCGCTTCGTGGATCTCATCGAAGTCGACGCCGCCTCGCGCACCAAGGTCGACGACACGCGCGAACTGCTCGAGAACGTGCAGTACGCGCCGACGCGCGGCCGGTACAAGGTCTACCTCGTCGACGAAGTGCACATGTTGTCGACGCATTCGTTCAACGCGTTGCTCAAGACGCTCGAAGAACCGCCGCCGCACGTGAAGTTCCTGCTGGCCACCACGGATCCGCAGAAGCTGCCGGTCACCGTGCTCTCGCGCTGCCTGCAGTTCAATCTCAAGCGCATGCCCGTCGCGCTGATCGGCGAACACCTCGCGCGCGTCCTGGATGCCGAGAAGATCCCTCACGAGCCCGCCGCGGTCCGCCTGGTGGCGCAGGCCGCGGATGGCAGCATGCGTGACGCGTTGTCGCTCACCGACCAACTCATCGCCTTTGGCGGTGGCAAGGTGGACGAGAAGAACGCACGTGGCATGCTGGGCACCATCGATCGCGATCACGTGAGCAAACTCGCGCGCGCGCTGGTCGCCGGCGACGCTGCCCAACTACTCGCGGCCGCGAAGGCGCTGGAAGAGTTCTCGCCGGACTACGCGCAGGTGCTGGATGACCTTGCCGGCTTGCTCACGCGCGTGGCCTTGCGGCAGATCGTGCCGGGGTATGAGGGTGATGAGCTCTACGATCCGGCGCTGCTCACGGAGATCGCCGCGGCGATCAGCGGCGAAGACGTGCAGCTCTACTATCAGACCGCCATCCTCGGGCGTCGCGATCTGCCGTTCGCGCCGGATCCGAAGACGGGCTTCGAGATGACGCTGGTGCGCATGCTGGCTTTCCGGCCCGCCGGCGCCGCCGCGGCGGGCACACCGCCGCCGGGCGGCGGCACACGATCCACACCGGCGCTGGCGGCAGGTTCGCCGCCTTCCGCTGCCACGGTCGCTCCCATCGTGCGGCCGGCATCGGCCGGGCCTCTGGCGCCCGTGCAGTGGTCGCGCGTGATCGCGGATCTCGAGTTGTCGGGCGCGGCGCGCCAGTTGGCCACCAACCTGGCGCTCCTGGAACATCAGGGGAGCACGCTGCGGTTCGCCATCGATTCCAAGGTCGGTCGCACGCCTGCGCAGGTGGAGAAACTCCAGCAGGCGTTGTCGCGGTATCTCGGCGGACACGTGAAGCTCGAGTTCCAGGATGGCGCCGCCGGCGTCGAGACCCCGAGCCAGACCGGCGAGCGGCGCGCGGCCGAGACGCTCGACGCGGCGCGGCGTTCGCTCGAGGAAGATCCCACGGTGCGCGAACTCAAATCGCGGTTCGGCGCCACGCTGCATCCCGAGTCGGTGCGGCCCACGGAACAATAGATAGACAGCGTTCGGAGGAGACGAAGATGCGCGGTGGCGGAAACATGATGAAGCAGGCCATGGCCCTGCAAGCCAACATGAAGAAGGCCCAGGACGAGATCGCGAACATGGAAGTCACCGGAGAATCCGGCGGCGGCATGGTCAAGGTCACCATGACGGGCAAACATGAAGTGAAGCGCGTGCAGATCGAGCCGCAGGTGGCCTCGGAAGACCGCGAGATGCTCGAGGACCTGATCGCCGCGGCGTTCAACGATGCCGTGAACAAGGCCGACGCGGCCTCGCAGGCGCGCATGAACAGCGTGATGTCGGGCATCAACCTGCCGCCGGGCTTCAAGCTGCCGTTCTAGCTCCATGCAGCACGCCGCTCCGCTGGCCCGGCTCATCGACGCGCTGCGCGCGTTGCCGGGCGTCGGCCCCAAGACCGCGCAGCGCATGGCGTTCCATCTGCTGCAGGGCGGGCGCGGCGGCGCGCGCACGTTGGCCGATGCGCTGGTCGCCGGCCTCGACAGCATCGGCCGCTGCAAACGTTGCCGCATGCTCACGGATTCGGAGCTGTGCTCCATCTGTTCGTCGAACTCGCGCGATCCGGCGCTGCTCTGCGTGGTCGAGTCCCCCGCGGACGTCGTCGCGGTGGAGCAGTCGGGAAGCTTCCGGGGACGCTATTTCGTCCTGCACGGGCATCTGTCCCCGCTGGACGGCATCGGTCCCGAACAGATAGGGGCGCGAGACTACGAGGCCCTGCTGGATTCCGGCGAGGTGCGCGAAGTCATCCTGGCCACCAACCCCACGGTGGAAGGTGAGGCCACGGCGCATTTTCTCGGCGAACGCGCGGCTCAGCGGCGCATCCAGGCGAGCCGCATCGCGCATGGCGTGCCGATCGGCGGCGAACTCGAATACGTGGACGGCGGCACGCTGGCCCACGCGCTGGCGGGGCGCAGCAGCATCTAGGCGAGCTAGCGGCGTTTGCGCTGGCCCGGCCCGCGCACTTCCACCAGGTCCGCGTACAAACGCCGAAGCCGGCGGTAGCTCTCGTAACGTCGCGCGGAGAGCTCGCGTGATTCCACGGCGTGGATC
>JBKPPO010000159.1:0-7769 GCA_046733635.1 Pseudomonadota bacterium
GATGCAAATCGTGGATGCCAATCAGGTGGGCGGCTTGCTGGCGACGGTGGGCGTGGCCGGGGTCGTGTACCTCATCCCGAACGCGAAGATGTTGCTCGCGCTCAAGAACGGACGGTGGGACTAGCGACTTTCGCAGACGCGACGCTGGCCGGCGTCGTCAATACCATCGCGATGCCCACTGTTTACATAAACAGCCGCGCTAACTACGCATATATATAGAGAGCGACGGCACGCCGCCGCGTGCCCGAAGGCGTACTCTGCGGCGCATGGCGCAAACACCCATACCCGGCGAGCAGCCCGGCCAACTGGAAACCCTGCTCGAACGCTGGCAAACCAGCCTGGATCTCCACGCGAAGTACGCGGCGCTGGACGAAGCCCGCTACTGGCACGTGCAGCCCTGGCCCAAACACGAACGTCCCCAGCGCTGGATCATCCAGCTCGCGCGAAAGAGGATCCTCGCACTCAAACGGATCGTGCAGCAGCGGCAGGCGGAGGGTGATCGCGCGTTCGTCGAAGGCATCGAAATCATGAGTTTCCTCGCGACGCTGGTCGGACTGACTTCCGTGGACCGCTTCATCCCGCTGGCCACGCATGAGACCGAACGGCGCGACGTGCTGACGGCGAAGCCCGAACAACTCGCGGCGCTCGCCGCGCGCACCGCGAACGACACGTCCCGTTCCCGACCGCCGCCGGCTGCCAAGGACAAGGATTCCATCTCGCGTACCGCGGAGAACCGCCGCGCCGTGGAAGTTTCGGCCTCGAGGACCGGCGAACACAAACGCACAGCCGAGACCACGCGGCAGATGCCCGTGCTGCCGAACTCGAAGGTGTATCGCATGCTGGCGGCGCAACGCGCGGGCGTGCCGGTCAAGGAGAGCGAACCGCAGCCCACGCCCAAGCGCCGGGATCCCGCCCGCCCCGCCACCATCAAGCCCAGGAAGGCGCCTTCGACCATCACCCAGCCCGAACACGTCGTGATCGCCGACGCGGTTCGTTTGTTAGGTTGGGGAAAGCAATGGCATGAGCTGGCCGACATGATCTCGCGGCTCGCGGAGAGGCCGGCCCCCTCGGAAATCCGCCGTATCCTGCGCACCTACAGGGACCAGATCGACGCCGTGGCGTCGCGGCGCAAGGAATGATCGTCGCCGATGCCTGACAGCGGTTGATCGCGGCGTGCGGGTTGCGCAAAAATCCGGAACCATTCCGGGGCATCCCGATCTCATCAGGCGCCATGATCAAGACGCAGAATCTCATCAAGAACTATGACGGCCTGCTGGCTGTCGATGATCTCTCCTTCTCGGTGGAGCCGGGCGAAGTGCTCGGATTCCTCGGCCCCAACGGCGCCGGCAAGTCCACCACCATGCGGATGCTCGCGGGCTTCATCACGCCCACCAGCGGCTCGGCCAGCATCTGCGGACACGACGTGGTGCAGGATCCGATCGCCGCGAAGTCGCAGCTCGGCTATCTACCGGAGGGCGCGCCGCATTACGGCGAGATGACGGTGGGCAGCTTCCTCGAGTTCATCGCGGACCTGCGCGGCCTCGACGGCGCGCATCGCAGGACGCGCCTGGATTACGTGCTCGCGCGGCTGCAGCTCGAGCCGGTGATCGCGCAGACCATCGAGACCTTGTCCAAGGGATTCAAACGCCGCGTCGGCCTGGCCCAAGCCATCGTGCACGACCCCAAGGTGCTCATCCTCGACGAGCCCACGGACGGCCTGGATCCCATGCAGAAGCACGAAGTGCGCACCTTGATCGGCGAGATCGCGAAGGAGAAGACCATCGTCATCTCCACCCACATCCTCGAGGAGGTGGACGCGGTATGCACACGCGCCATCATCATCGCACGCGGCAAACTCGTCGCCGATGGCACGCCCTCGGAGCTCAAGTCGCGTGCGCCTTCGGGCCGCCTCGACGACGTGTTCCGCGACGTCGCCGCCTGATCCCCCCGCTTTCGTCCAGGAGACTGCCTTGAAGCCCGTCGTTCACATCCTGCGCCGCGAGCTCGCGAGTTATTTCGCGACGCCCATCGCGTACGTGGTGCTCGTCATCTTCCTGCTCATGACCAACCTGCTCGCGTTCTCGTTCGGCGCGCTGTTCGAGCGTGGGCAGGCAGATCTCACCCCGTTCTTCACTTTCATTCCCTGGCTGTATCTGTTCCTGATCCCGGCCGTATCCATGCGCCTCTGGGCCGAGGAACGCCGCAGCGGGAGCATCGAACTCCTGCTCACGCAGCCCGTCACGTTGTGGCAGGCCGTACTGGGCAAGTTCTTCGCGGCGTGGATCTTCGTGGGTCTCGCGCTCTTCCTCACGTTCCCGATCTGGATCACCGTCAACTATCTGGGCAATCCCGATAACGGCGCCATCCTCGCGGCCTATCTGGGCAGCTTCTTCGTGGCGGCGGGATTCCTGGCCGTGGGCTCGTTCACGTCCAGCCTCACCAAGAACCAGCTCGTCGCGTTCCTGATCGCCGTCATGGTGTGCATGTTGTTCCTGCTCGCCGGGTTCACCGCGGTGACGGACTGGTTCCAGAGCTGGGCGCCGGCCTGGCTCGTCGCGGGCATTGCCTCGCTCTCCTTCCTCGCGCACTTCGAAAACATCATGAAGGGCGTGCTGGACCTGCGTGACGTCCTCTATTACACGCTGGTCACCCTCTTCTTCCTGCTCGCGAGCACCGTCGTGCTCGAATCGCGCAAGTCCAAGTGACGGAACTACGATGCTGAAGAAATCCACTCTCGGTGCCGGTGGCCTCGCGCTCGTCGGCCTTGCGTTCATCGGCTTGATGCTGCTCGCCAATCTATTCCTGCGCGCGCAGGTCGATCTCACGCACGACGATCTCTACACCATCTCCGAAGGCACGGAACGCATCGTGCGCGCGCCCAAGGAGCCGGTGAACCTGTATTTCTTCTTCTCGGAGAAGAGCGCCACGCCGATCCCGCCGCTGCGCAATCACGGCGTGCGCGTGCGTGAACTCCTCGAGGCGCTGGTGGCGCGCTCCAACGGCAAACTCACGCTCAAGGTCGTGGATCCCGAGCCGTTCTCGGAGGAAGAAGATCGGGCCACCGAGTTCGGCATCAACGCCATGCCGCTCAACACCGCGGGCGACAGGCTCTATCTCGGCCTCGCCGGCACCAACTCCGTCGGCGACAAGGAGGCCATCGGTTTCCTCGATCCCAAGCGCGAGGAACTGCTGGAATACGACGTCGCGCAGATGGTCTACAAGCTGTCCGTCGACAAGAAGCCGGTGGTGGGCTGGATCTCTTCGCTCAACATGCAGGGCGAGTTCAACATGCAGACCGGGCGACCCTCACCGCCCTGGGCCGTCTACCAGCAGATCGAGCAGCTCTACACGCTGCGCAGTCTCGAACCCACGCTCACGAGCGTGCCTGACGACATCGACGTGCTCGTGCTGGTCCATCCGAAGAACCTGCAGCCGGCGGCCTTGTACGCGATCGACCAGTTCGCGCTGCGCGGCGGCCACGTGCTGGTGTTCGTCGATCCCAATGCCCAACAGGACCCGGCAGCGGCGCCGGATCCCAACAACCCGATGGCGCAGCTCGGCGCGGACAGCTCGTCGAACCTCGCGCCGCTGCTTGCGGCCTGGGGCATCGACTACAAGCCCGGCGAAGTGGTCGCGGATCTGCAGCGAGGTCTCAACGTCTCGATGCGCGAGAACGATCCGCCCTCGCAGCACATCGCCATCCTGGGCCTCGACAACAGCGCGATGTCCAAGGACGTGATCACGGGCCAGCTCGACAGCGTGAACGTCGCCACGGCCGGTAGTTTGAAGGCCGTGGAAGGCAGCAAGCTCACCTTCGAACCGTTGATCAAGACGAGCAGCCAGGCGGGAGTATTGCCCGCGCAGAAGCTCGTGATGCTCCAGGATCCCGCGGTGCTCAAGGACGGCTTCAAGCCCACCGGAGAACTCGTGATCGCCGCGCGCGCCACGGGCAACGCCACTTCCGCATTCCCCGAAGGTCCGCCCGCGGGCGCGACGGCTGCGCCGAATGCGCTCAAGGAGTCCGCCAAGCCGCTCAACGTGGTCGTGATCGCCGACACCGACCTGCTCTCCGATTTCATGTGGGTGAACACGAGCAACTTCTTCGGCCAGACCGTGATCCAGCCGTTCGCCAACAACGGCGAGCTGGTGTGGAACTCGCTCGACAATCTCGGCGGCAGCAATGACCTGATCAGCATCCGCGCGCGCGCCGCGTACTCGCGGCCCTTCGATCGCGTCGAAGCCCTGCGCCGCGACGCCGATGCGCGCTTCCGCTCCACCGAGCAGCAGCTCGAGCAGGAACTGCAGCAGACCGAGGAAGCGCTCAGCAAGATGCAGAGCGCGCAACCCGGGAACGGCGATCCCATCCTTTCGCCCGACATGGCGCGCCAGCTCGAAAGCTTCCAGCAGAAGAAGCTCTCCATCCGCAAGGAACTGCGCGCGGTCAAAGCCGGGCTGGAGCGTGACATCAAGGCGTTGGGCTTCCGCATGAAGCTCATCAACGTGCTGTTGATGCCGACCATCATCATCGCGATAGGCCTGTTCGTCGCGGTGTGGCGCAAGAAGCGCCGCCACGCCATCGCCATGCTCCGCAAAGGGAGCGCGGCATGAACCAGAAGAAGCTCCTGTTCCTGGGCGGCGCGTCCGCCGTGCTGCTCGCGGCCGGCGTGTTCTTCTCGATGCATCGCGCGAACCAGCGCTCGGATCTCGGCGGCCAGCCCGTGTTCGCCGATCTGCGCGACTCCCTGGGTGAGGTCGACGAGCTCCGACTCAGCAAGGGCGATGGCAGCGTCACCACGCTTCGGCGTGGTGAGGCGGGCTGGATCGTGGTCGAACGGAATTTTCCGGCCGACAATTCGCGTGTGCGGGACCTCGCTCTCGGCCTCGCCAATCTGCGTGTCGTCGAGGCCAAGACTTCCGACGAGGCCAACTATGCTCGCCTCGGCGTGGAAACTCCGGACTCGCCCACGGCCACGAGCACACTCGCGGAAGTGAAGGCCGGCGAAAAATCCTGGTCGCTGATCGTCGGCAAGGGCGCCGACAACCGCGGCGTGTACGTGCGCAAGCCCACTGAGAAAACCAGCGTGCTGGCGGAACCGCTGCTCACTGCGGACCCGGATCAGAAACGCTGGATCGATCGCCTGCTCGTGGATCTGCGAGGCGATGCCGTACGGGATGTGACCGTGAAAACCGGCAAGTCAGCCGCCTGGCAGGTGACGCGCGCCAAACAAGGTGAGAGCGAGCTCACGCTGTCGCCCATACCCAAGGGGCGCGCCGCGGCAAGCAGCATGATCCTCAACGGGCAGATGGAAGCGCTCTCGGCATTCAATTTCGACGACGTGCGCGCGCTGCCCTCGCCGGCGCCCGCGTATCCGGATACCGCAACCTTCCGCACCTTCGACGGCCAGGTCATCGAGATCCAGGGCCGTCGCGACGGCGACAAGGCCTGCATCACACTGAAGGCGCAACGCGATGCATCGTTGGCGACGCCGCCCGCGGCGCTGGCCGCGCCGGCCACGAGTGCGGGCGCCGAATCACAGGCTGAACCCGGTGCGCCTGTCGCGGCGGCGCCCGCCGCTGCCGCATCGAAGGACAATACCAGCGAGCGTCTGGCTACCCGCGTTCAGGGGGTGGAGTTCGAGATCCCGTCGTATAAATACGAGGGCATCTTCAAGCCGATCGACGAGTTGCTGGAGAAGAAGTAGTTCGATCCGGTCTGGCGCGCGGGCGTCAACGCGTTCGCGCCACTAGCACCATCGCGACACCGGCCAGCAACACCGTCGGGAACCAGGCCAGCACCAAGGGACTGGCGTCGAACACTACGGCGCCGCTCTCGAGCGTCCGTTGCACGAAGAAGAACGCCACGCCGATGAGCACACCCAACAAGGTGCGCGCGCCGGCGCCGGCGGCGCGCAGGTTGCCGAAGACGAACGGCACGGCCAGCAACGCGGCGAACAGGATGGCCGTGGTGCGCGCGATACGCGACCAGAATGCGAACTCCTGCTCGCTGGCGTCCAGAGAGTTGTCACGCAGGTGCTGGATCAGGCCCCACAAGACGTGGGTCTCCAGCTGATTGGGTTGCGACACGGTCAGCGCGAGGAAGTCTCCACCTACCGAAGACTGGAATTCGCGGCTGTCCTGCAGCGTCGACTCGACGCGCTCGCCGCCGAACTGCGTGCTCGCGTAATGCGAGAGCCGCCAGGTGCCATCCTTCTGCACCGTGGCCGTGCTGGCGCTGGCCACCGACTTCAGCGCGTGCTCATCGTCGAGCTCGAAGATCAGCATGCCGCTGAACTGCCCCGCGGCCGACTGCTGCGAGACGTTGATGAGCAGGTTGCCGTCCCGCACCCAGGGACCGGCACGGCCGGCGAAGGTGATGGTGGAGAATTTGCTGAGCAACTTCTGCTGCTTGGCCATGGCCTGCAGCGGCGGCGCCAGGAATTCGCCGCAGATCACGGCCAGCAGGATCAGCAACCCGCCCGCCATGCTCACCGAGCCCGCCACGCGCCACACCGAGATTCCCGCGGCGCGCATCACCGTGAGCTCGCTGCCGCGCGCGAGCGTGCCGAGACCCAGCAGCGCGCCGATCAGCACGCCGATGGGCATGAGCTCGTAGACCTGCTGCGGGATGTTGAGCAGCACGAACCAGAAAGCGTCGAGCGCGGTGTACGTGCCGACGCCGATGTCGTCCTGTTGTCCCGCGAACAGGAACAGCGCGCCCAGTGTGATCAACACCACCATGACGACGAACACGCCGCCGAGCACGGCGCGGATCACGTAGCGGTCGATGAGGTTCATGCGGCCACCTGCGCGGGACCGGCGGCGCGGCGCGCCATGTTGCGCCGATAACGCGCCCTCGCGGTCCACCGGGGCGTGAACAGGATGGCCGAAGCCAGCGCGGCAACCACGAAATGCACCCACCAGAGGCCTAACCACTCGGGCGTCACGCCCTTCTCGATCCAGGTGCGGCCGGCGATCATCAGATTGATGTACACGAAGAAGATCAGGACGGCGAAGCCCACGCGGGCGTAACGCCCCTGCCGCGGTCGCAGCCGCGCGAGCGGCACGGCGATAACCGCCATCACCACGGCCATCAGCGGCAGCGCGATGCGCCAATGGAATTCGGCCCGCTGGCCCCGATCCGTGGACGCCGCCAGCACACCCGTGGGGAGGGCCTCACGCGCCACCGCGCCGCCCGAGAGCGCGGGCAAACGTACGGGAATCGAGTTCTCCTTGAACCGCACGATGCGGAATTTCCGCTCACCCGGAATACCTTCATATCGCTCGCCGTCGTACAGCGTGATGACCTGCAGGTCTCCGCCTTCGGAATAGGCATGCGTCGCGCGTTGCGCGAGCGCGATCTCGAGGTGGCGGCCACGGCTGCGCTGTACGAACACCTGGCGGAGAGTGCCGTCCTTGTCGGCGCCCTGCGCATACACCACGGTGCTGCCGCCGCCGAAGGTGCTGAATTTTCCCGGGCTGATCGGCGCGAATTGCCCGGCGCGCAGCGCCTCACGGCGCAGGTCCAGGATGCGGCCGGAAGCCGCGGGCGACACCTGCAGGGACAACACCGCGATCACTGCGGCCAGCACGGCGGTGAATCCCAGCACGGGCAGGAACACGGGCCGCGAACCGGCGCCGCAGGCCTGCGCCGCCGACATCTCGCTGTCGTGATACAGGCGGCCGAGCCCGAGCACTACCGCGAGCAGCAGGCTGACCGGCAACACCAGCGAGAAATACTGCACGGCGCCGAGCCCGATGAGTTCCAGCAC
>JBKPPO010000160.1:0-18806 GCA_046733635.1 Pseudomonadota bacterium
GTACGTGTCCGCCGAGTCCCTGAATGCGCCGGAGACGTTCTTCCCGCTGCGCGTGCAGGTGTGCCGGCACTGCTGGCTGGTCCAGACCGAGGACTACGCCTCGGCCGAGTCGCTGTTCACCTCCGACTACGCGTACTTCTCTTCGGTGTCGCGAAGCTGGATGGAGCATGCCGCGCGTTACGTGAAGGAAGTGAGCGCACGACTGAATCTCGGCGCCGGCAGTTTCGTCATCGAAGTCGCGTCGAACGATGGCTATCTGCTGCGCAACTTCGTGAGCGCCGGCGTTCCCTGCCTCGGCATCGAACCGACCGAGAGCACGGCGAAGGCCGCCGAGTCGCAGGGTGTGCCGACGCTGCGGAAGTTCTTCGGCGCCGAACTAGCCAGGCAGCTCGTGCGTGAAGGCCGCGGCGCCGACCTCATCCTGGGCAACAACGTGTACGCGCACGTTCCGGACATCAATGATTTCACTTCCGGGCTCGAGATCGTCCTGAAGCCGGGCGGCACCATCACGCTCGAGTTCCCGCACCTGCTGGAACTGATCCGCCACACGCAGTTCGACACCGTCTACCACGAACACTTCTCGTACCTCTCGCTGACTGCCGTGAGCCGCGTGTTCGAACGCGCCGGCCTGCGCGTGTTCGACGTCCAGAAGCTGGGCACACACGGTGGCAGCCTGCGTATATTCGGGTGTCGAACGCAGGATCCGCGCGGCGAATCCGCGACCGTGCGCGAATTGCTGAAGGAAGAGCAGGGGGCCGGTCTCGATGCGCTGCCTGTTTACGAAAACTTCCAGGCGGCCGCGGATCGCGTGAAGGACGGGTTGCTGCAATTCCTGATCGAGCAGAAGGCGAAGGGAGTCAAGGTGGCCGCGTATGGCGCCGCTGCCAAGGGCAACACCCTGCTCAACTATGCTGGTGTGAAGGCGGACCTGTTGCCGTTCGTCTGCGATGCTGCGCCCTCGAAGATGAACCGCTTCCTTCCCGGTTCGCGCATTCCGATCCTGGCGCCGTCGGCGTTGCGCGAGCACAAGCCCGACATCGTCCTCATCCTGCCTTGGAACATCGCGGCCGAAGTCGCGCAGCAGCATTCGTACATCAGGGAGTGGGGTGGACGCTTCGCCGTGGCCGTGCCGCGTCTGAGCTTTCTCGCCTGACGATGGGCATTCGCGTTCTCGTCACTGGCGCTTCGGGGTTCGTCGGCCGTCACGTGATTCCGGCCCTGCTGGACCGCGGGCACCGGGTGACCGCGGTGGCAAGGAACATGGATCGGGCCCGTGCCTTCGCTTGGTATCCCGCCGTCACGGCGGTCTCCGCGGATGTGCACGCGCCCATCGACGACGTACGCGCCGCGTTCGGGCCCGCGGACCTCGTGATGCATCTCGCGTGGCCGGGTCTGCCCAACTACCGCGCGCCGTTCCACCTCGAAGAGAACCTGCCGCGTGACTTCGGGTTCCTGAGTTCTCTCGTGGAGCAAGGGTATGCCCGGCTGCTCGTCACCGGCACCTGCCTCGAGTGCGCGCCTCGCGACGGCGTCTACCAGGAGTCCGACGACGGCGATCCGACGCTGGCCTATCCACTAGCCAAGGCGCGGTTGCGCGCGAGGCTGGTCGAGCTGCAGGGGCGGTCGCCCTACACCTTGCAGTGGGCCCGGCTCTTCTACATGTACGGCGAAGGGCAGAATCCCAATTCGCTTCTCGCCCAGCTCGATCGGGCCATCGACAGCGGCGCTGCGAGCTTCGACATGTCGGGTGGCGAACAGGTACGGGACTATCTGCCTGTCGAAGAAGTGGCGCACAAACTCGTGCGCCTCGCCGAGCATCCGGAATGGACGGGCGTCACGCACATCTGCAGTGGTCAGCCCATCTCCGTACGGGAGTTGGTGGAGCGCCATCTTTCCAGCCGCGGCGCGAAGCTTCGGCTGAACCTCGGTGTCTATCCCTATCCAGACTACGAACCCATGAAATTCTGGGGAGCGAGCAAAAGATTATGAGCAACGTCGTGGACGCAAAAGCCTGGAAGGCCCTGACCGCGCGCGCCAGCGAAATACGCGCAGTGAGCCTGCGCGCACTGCGCGATGGTGATCCCGGCCGCGCCCGGAATTTCTCCCGCGAAGCCGTCGGCCTGTATCTCGACTTCTCGCGACAGCGGATCGACGGCGACGCGCTGCGGCTGCTCACGGGTCTTGCGGAAGAGTCAGGACTTCGCGGCCGCATCGATGCGATGTGGAAAGGCGAGGTCATCAACACCACGGAAAATCGCGCCGTGCTGCACACCGCGCTTCGCGTCCCCACGAACGGGAACGATGCGCCCGGCGGCCCCGGCATCGCCGCCGAGGTGCTTGCCGAACGCGAGCGCATGCTGGCGTTCGCGGAACAGGTGCGCGGTGGGCACATCAAGGGCTCCGGGGGAGCTCGATTCACCACGGTGATCAACATCGGCATCGGCGGCTCCGATCTGGGTCCTGCGATGGCGGTGGAAGCACTTCACCCGCTGACACTCGGCGCACCGGCCGTGAAATTCGTGTCGAACGTCGACGGGACGGATCTTGCCAATGCGCTCGAATCGGCTGACCCCGCCGGGACGCTGTTCATCGTGGCTTCGAAGACTTTCACCACCCAGGAAACTTTGGCGAATGCCCGCACCGCGCGCGCCTGGCTCGCCGGCCGATTGGGCGAGGCCGCCGTACCGGCCCATTTCGCGGCCGTTTCCACGAACGCGCAGGCCATGGATGCCTTCGGCGTCAATCCCAACTACCGGTTCCTCATGTGGGACTGGGTAGGTGGACGTTATTCGATGTGGTCCTCCATCGGCGTCTCGCTCGCCATCGCGATCGGGCGCGAGGCTTTCCTCGAGTTCCTCGCCGGCGGCCACGAGATGGACGAGCATTTCCGACGAGAGCCCTGGGAGCGCAACCTTCCGGTGCTCATGGCGTTGTTCGGAATCTGGAACATCAACTTCCAGGGTTTGCCGACGCTGGCGGTGCTGCCGTACGACGGCCGTCTCAAGCGTTTCCCGGCGTACCTGCAACAACTCGACATGGAGAGCAATGGCAAATCAGTGACCGTGGACGGAGAGCCGCTCGACGTCGCCACGGCGCCGGTGATCTGGGGCGAGCCGGGCAACAATGCGCAACACTCGTTTTTCCAGATGCTTCACCAGGGCACGCCCCGGGCGGCGCTCGACCTGCTGGTCCCCGCGAACTCCTCGAGCGGCAACCCCGCCCAGCAGGAGCTCGCCATCGGCAATTGCCTGGCGCAGGCCGAAGCTTTCGCCTTCGGATATTCGCGGGAACAGGCGCAAGCGGAGCTGGCCGCGCGCAAGCTGCCGCCCGCGCGGATCGAACTTCTCGCGCGTCACAAGGTCCATGCCGGTAATCGGCCCGTGAGCATCGTCGCCTTCGAGCGACTCGACGCGCGCACGCTGGGTAGTTTGGTGGCGCTGTACGAACACAAGGTGTTCACGCAGAGCGTGATCTGGGGAATCAACGCCTTCGACCAATGGGGCGTGGAGCTCGGCAAGAAGATGTGTGAGGAAATGTTGCCGCTGGTCCGGGATCCGGCCACGGCGGATGCGACGCGGCCCATGCTTTCGCCATTACTGCGCCGACTTGAGGCCTGGCGCTCATGAATATCCGCAGCCCCCGTGTTTGCGTCGCCCTCGTTGCGGCCGTTGTCTGCGCGTTGACACCCACGGACTCGCGCGCCGACGCGGGCTGGTTCGAGGCGGGTGACACCCTGTTGCGGGCCGACCTGCAATTGCTCAACGACGCCGACGTCATCCGGCTGCCCATCCATCAATGGCCGATTCCACGCGAGTCGGTGCGTTACGCCCTGGGCCAGGCCAAGGAACACTTCGCGACGAACTCGGCGGTATCGGCCGCGCTCGAGCGCACCCGGCGACGCCTGGAGCCCGGCGATGGATTTTCCTTCTCGGCCCGCGCGGGCGGCGGCCAGCCCGGATTGTGGCGGTCGTTCGATTCGATCGGCCGTGAGGACGGAGAATTCGGCGGTGGCCTGACATTCGACTCGGAGCGATTCTCGGTGTCGTTGAACGGCACGTATGCGGCTGACGCCAGCGACGGCCAGGACCTGCGCGCCGATGGGTCGCATGCCACGGGCAAGCTCGGCAACTGGCTGCTGAGCGTCAACACGCTCGAGCGCTGGTGGGGCCCCGGTCGTCAGGGTAGTTTGATCCTCTCCAACAACGCACGACCCATGCCGACGCTGATGCTGGAACGTGCCGCGGCCAAGCCTTTCGAATCCGCCTGGCTGAGCTGGCTCGGCCCCTGGCGATTCAGCTTCGGCATCAGCCAGATGGAGAGCGAGCGCCAGGACATCGACAAGCCGTTGTTCATGGCCTGGCGCGTGGTCGTCATGCCGTTCAAGGACATCGAGCTCGGATTCTCGCGGACCGCGCAATTCTGCGGCGAGCAGCTCGAGTGCAATCTGGACGTGTTCGGCAACCTGCTCGCGGGCAACGACAACGTGGGTATCGACGCCACGCCGGAGAACGAGCCCGGAAACCAGATGGCCGGCTTCGACATTCATTGGGCATCGCCGATCGGCAACTGGCCGTACGCGATCTACTCGCAGGCCATCGGCGAGGACGAGTCCTCCTATCTACCCGCCAAATACCTGTTCCAGTACGGCGTCGAGGCGTGGAAGCCGTTCGTCGACGGGGGCATCGTCCAGGGTTATCTCGAATACTCCACGACGACCTGTTCGGCGCACACCAGCCGCGGGCCTTACTACAACTGCGCGTACAACCAGGGTCGTTTCGACGTCGAGGGATATCGCTACCGTGGCCGTTCCATCGGTTACACGGCCGATCGCGATGCCGAGAACTACGCCCTGGGTGGCACGCTGACCAGGCCCGATGGCACGGTGTGGAGCGCCGTCGCCCGGAGTTCGCGTTTCAATCGCGACGACTTCAACGACGTCCGCAACACCGTCGCCTCGCGACCCACCGACTACAGCGCCCTCGAGTTCGGCTGGAGGGGGCGGTTGTGGGGTCAACGCGTCCACCTCGATGTGGGCGTCGAAGCCGTGGAACCGGAGGGTGGCGATCGCGACACCGGCGCCTTCGGATTCCTGTCCTGGCGGCACGACTTCCGATAGTCCATGCGCCGGCTGCAATCCGCTTCGTGGCTGCTCGTGTTGGTCGCGCTCACCGGAGGTGCGCAGGCGGATCCCTGGCTGGCCCCCGGTGACGAGGGCATCCGTCACGACATCCAGTTGCTCGCCGATGCCGGCATCCTTCGTGGCCCGGTGACGACCTGGCCGTTGTCCTGGCCCGACGTGGCGCGCGACGTGCTTTCGGCGGAAGAGTCCGACTTCGATCTGTCCACCGCGGCGGCGCTGGTGCGCGTGCGGCGGCTGGCTCGAAACGCGTCGGGGGTCGGTTTCCACGGCACGGGCTTGCGAGCCAGCGGCGGCACCGAGCCCTCGCGCTTGCGTGGTTTCGCGGATGCGCCTCGCGAAGAGGGCGAGCTCGCGATGCGCGCGAGCTGGCTGACGGACCATCTCGCGGTGAACCTCCAGGTGACCGCGGTGACCGATCCCGCGGACGGCAAGGAGATCCGCGCCGACGGTTCCTATCTCGGGATCAACATCGCCAACTTCATGATCTCGGCGGGCTACATGGAACGTTGGTGGGGCCCGGGCTGGGACGGCAACTTGCTGCTTTCGACGAATGCGCGGCCGATCCCGAGTGTCACGCTCGAGCGCAACTACACCGATCCCTTCAAGAGCCGCTGGCTGTCCTGGATCGGCCCCTGGCGGGCCAGCATCGCAGTGGGCGAAACCGAATCGGACGTGGTCCTCTCGCGCGTGCGTTTCCTCGCCGCGCGAGTCAACTTCAAACCGCGGCCCTGGCTCGAATTCGGCGTCTCCAGGACCGCGCAGTGGTGCGGCGCCGGTCGCAATTGCGACTGGGGAACCTTCACCGACATGTTGTTCGGCCGGGATAACCAGACGGACGAAGGCGGTATCTCCCCCGACCAGCCGGGGAACCAGATGGCCGGCTACGACATGCGGCTGCGATCGCCCTGGCGGTCGATTCCGGTGGCGTTCTACGGCCAGATGATCGGCGAAGACGAGGCGGGCGGTCTGCCCGCCAAGTTCATGGGATTGTTCGGTCTCGAGACCTGGGCCGCGACGCCCTTCGGCGGCCTCCGCGTGCGGGCCGAATACGCCGACACGGCCTGCAATTTTTCGCGCGAATCACCGCTCTACGACTGCGCCTATCGCCATGCCATCTACCCGCAGGGTTACACCTACCGCGGCCGGGTCATCGGTCACACCATGGACAACGACAGCCGCATGTATTCTTTGGGCGCCCTGCTCAACCGGCCAGGCGGCGATACCGTGAGCTTGACGCTGCGGCAGACGGAACTGAATCGCGATGGTGGACGGCACGCCATCAGCGAGGTGCCGGCCGATTCGGACGATGTAGAATTGCGCTACTCGCGGCCGATCGGTATCGGTCGCGCCTCTCTCGGCCTTGGGTACGAGCGCGGCGGCGGCACGGCGGACACGGATTCCGGGTTCCGCGGTCACCTGACCTGGCAACAAGGATTCTGATGTTTCGTCGTCTGTTGGTTCTGATCTTCGTGACGGCCCTGCCGCTCACTTCCTCCATCGCCCAGGTGCCTTCAGCCGAGCAGCTCGAGTTGCTCCGTTCGATGAATCCCGAGGATCGTTCGGCATTGCTCGAGCAGTTGGGCATCGACGAGAGCGTGGTCGAAGGTCTCGTTTCGCAGGGCGGCACCGACCGCGATCGTGATCGGCGCGGTGATCGCAACAACACCCTGGGCGGCCGATTGCAGCTCGAAGAACTCGAGCGCCGCGATACGCTGCAACCCGAAGACTCGCTGCTCATCGACATCGATTTCAGGAAGGACAAGCCGCCGCGTGTCGAGCAGACGACGCCCGGATCGCCGCCCATCACGATCCCGGGCGAGTCCGCGCCTGTGCTCACTGCCGAAGAGCAGGAAAGCCTGAAGATGACGATCGACAGGATCCGGTCGCGCAACCCCTATCAACTCGATCGCACGGGTGCGCTGGTGCTTCCGGGCTTCCCGCCCGTGATGCTGGCCGGCCTCAACGAGGAGCAGGCCACGAGCCGCCTGGCCGCGATCACTACCTTCCGCAAGGTGGACATCAAGGCGACGCGCCTGCCGGTGCGCAAGTCCGGGGTCGCCGGACTCAAGCCTTTCGGGTACGACCTCTTCAAGGACAGCGCGACCAACTTCGCGCCGATCACCGAAGTTCCGGTGCCGGCGGATTACGTCGTCGGGCCCGGTGATCAACTGCTCGTGCAATTGTTCGGCAGCCAGAACCGCAACCTGCGTCTCGTCGTCGGTCGTGATGGCCGCGTCAGCTTTCCGGAACTCGGTCCCATCAACGTCGCCGGGCGCTCATTCGACAGCGTGGCGGCGGACATCGAGCAACGCGTGGAACGCCAGATGATCGGCGTGCGCGCCAGCGTCGGCATGGGAGATACGCGCTCGATTCGCGTGTTCGTCATGGGTGAGGCGCGTCGACCCGGCAGCTATACGGTGAGCGGCCTTTCGACGATGACTTCGGCGCTCTATGCGTCGGGTGGGGTCACGCCCGTGGGATCGCTGCGCGACGTGCAACTCAAGCGCAACGGCGAACTCATCCGTCGTCTGGATCTCTACGACCTCCTGCTGCGTGGTGACACCTCGGACGACGCCAAGCTCCTGCCCGGAGACGTGATCTTCATACCGCCGGTGGTGGCGACGGTCGCGGTCGACGGTGAGGTCCATCGTCCCGCCATCTACGAAATCCGCAGTGAGACCACCGTCAAGGAAGTGATCGAACTGGCCGGCGGACTCACGAGCGAAGCCGACACCAGCCGCCTGGCGTTGCTGCGCGTGAACGAGCAGCGGGCCCGCGTGGTCCTCGACGTGCCGCTGGACCAGGGCGCGAGCAGCCAGACGCTGCGGAACGGCGACAGCCTTCGCGTCCTCCGGTTGCGGCCGACGCTCGACAGCGGTGTGACCGTGGAAGGGCATGTGTTCCGTTCCGGTCCCGCGGCGTGGCGTGAAGGGCTGCGGCTCACCGACGTGATCGGCTCGGTCGACGAGATCCGTCCGAACGGCGATCTCAACTACGTGCTGATCCGCCGTGAACTGCCGCCCGACCGCCGCATCACCGCGGTGTCCGCGGACCTCTCCGCCGCGCTGCGCGATCCCGCGTCTGCGGAAAACGTACTGCTCCAGCCGCGCGACCGCATCATCGTGTTCGATCGCGAGAGCGGCCGTGTCGAATTGCTCAATCCGCTGCTCGAAGAGATGCGCCGGCAGTCGAACATCGGCGCGCCCAGTGAACTCGTGCGCATCGACGGCAGGGTCAAGGCGAGCGGCGAGTATCCGCTCGAGCCCCGCATGCGCATCAGCGACCTCCTGCGTGCGGGTGGTGGACTGCAGGATGCCGCGTACGGCGCCAAGGCAGAGCTCACGCGCTATCGTGTGGGGGAAGTCCGCGAAACCATGCTCATCGAAATCGACCTCGCGGCCGTGATCCGCGGCGACGTGAGCGCCGACCTCGAATTACGGCCCTTCGATTACCTGAACATCAAGGAATTGCCCGAGTGGAGTCAGCAGGAGAAGGTGTCCATTCTCGGCGAGGTTCGCTTCCCGGGCGTGTACCCCATCCATCGCGGCGAAAAGTTGCGTTCGGTGCTCGAACGTGCCGGCGGACTCACGACACTCGCGTTCACCGATGGCGCCATCTTCACGCGCGAAGAGCTGCGTGACCGCGAGCAGTTGCAGATCGACCAGCTCGCGGAACGCCTGCAGCGGGACCTCGCGGCCGTTGCTCTGCAGGCTGCAGCCGCCAATCAGGGGCAGGCAGGCCAGGCGCTGACGGTGGGCCAGTCCTTGCTCAACCAGCTAAAGGGCACGAAGGCCGTTGGCCGCCTGGTCATCGACCTGGATGACATTGCTACCGGCCGCGGTGGAGATTCGCGTGACGTGGCGTTGCGCGACGGCGACCGGCTGCTCATTCCGAAGGTGAAGCAGGCAGTCACGGTGATCGGCGAGGTGCAGACCATCACCTCCCATCTCTTCCGCGAGAACCTGTCACGCGACGACTACATCGGGTTGTCAGGCGGGCTCACGCGCAAGGCCGATCGTCCGCGCATCTACATCGTGAGGGCGGACGGCAGCGTGGTGTCCAGCGAGAACTCGGGCTGGTTCCGCCGCAGCGGTCAGGTGTCGATGCGTCCGGGCGACACCATCGTGGTGCCGCTGGATACCGAACGCATGCCCGCGTTGCCGTTGTGGCAAGCCATCGCGTCCATCGTCGCGAACCTCACGATCTCGGCGGCCGCGATCAATTCCTTCTGATCGGGGGGACGGGGGCGCGGAATTGACACTGCGGGGGGCGCTAACTAGACTCGCGTTCACAAAATGAACGCACCCCCCCGGACAACCCGGAACAGGGCGTTGTCCGATGAGATGCGGTACAAGCTCATGCGCCTGTTGCAGGCAAACCCGCGCATGAGCCAGCGCGAACTCGCGCGTGAATTCGGCATCAGTCTCGGGCGCGTCAACTACTGCCTCAAGGCCCTCATGGATCGCGGCTGGATCAAGGCCACGCATTTCCGCAACAGCAAGAACAAGGCCGCATACATGTACCTGCTGACACCGCGCGGCATCGAGGCGAAAACCGCGCTCACCGTGCGATTCCTCAAAGCCAAGATGCTCGAGTACGAAAACCTGCGCGCGGAGATCGAAGAGGTGCGCCGTGAAGTCGGAGCCTCGGGCAACGCCGTCCATCCGGCGGAGGGTGGCCAGTGAGCGCGGCGCAGGCAGCGGAGGAGTTCGACGTGTTCGAGCTCTGGAACCGTCTCTGGCGCCGCCGCTGGCTGGTCATCGGCATCAGCGCCGTCTTCGCAATCATCGGCGTGGTCCGGGCGCTGCTGGCGGAGCCGATGTACCGCGCGGAAGTGGTCATCGTCGAAGTCCGTGACGATGGTATGGGCGGCGCGGCTTCGATCGCCAACCAGCTCGGCGGCCTCGCGAGCATCGTAGGCATGAATCTTTCGGGCGCCGACGGCAACAAGAACGGCAAGCAGGTGCTGAGCTCGCGGAACCTCGCCGAGGAATTCATCCGCCGTTACGTGCCGATCGAGGAAATCATCGAAAAGCCGGGTCCGACCCGCACGATGTGGTACGCGGTCAAGTCCTTCCGCGAAAACGCGCTCGACATTCGCGAGGACACGCGCGAGGACAAGATCTCGGTGAGCGTAGAGTGGAAGGATCCCAAACGCGCCGCGCAATACGCCAATCAATACGTCGCGCTCGCCAACGAGATGGTGCGCAGCCGTACGCTGGCCGAAGCCACGCGCAACATCACCTATCTCAACGAACAGATCGACAAGACGACGGTGCTCGAGCTGCGCCGCGTGATGTACAACCTCATCGAAACCGAGACGAAGCGCCTGATGCTGGCGAACAGCCGCTCCGAATATGCGTTCACGGTGATAGACCCCGCGGTCGCGCCGGAATTGCGCTTCAGCCCGAAGCGCGCGCAGATGGTCATCATCTTCACCTTCGTCGGCGGTTTCCTCGGCTGCCTGGTCGCGCTTGCGGCGCACACGCTCGCCCAGCGTCGTCAGAAATCTGCATGAAGCGGGATCGTCGCGTGCGCCAGTCATGATCGTGATCGCGGACTACGGACTCGGGAACATCCTCTCGGTTCGCAACATGCTCGTGAAGGCGGGCTGCACCGACGTCGAGATCACGTCCGACGCCGACCGCATTGCTGGCGCGGACAAACTCGTGCTGCCCGGCGTGGGTGCGTTCGACTACGGCATGAAGTGCATCGACGACCGCCAGGGCCGCGAACCGCTCCGGAAAGCCGCCATCGAGCGCGGTGTTCCCACGCTGGGCATCTGCCTGGGCATGCAGCTCATCGGCGCCGGTAGCGAAGAAGGCGTGGCGAAAGGTCTCGGGTGGATAGAGGCACGCGCTGTCCGCTTCACGCCGCCCGCCGGCAGCGGACTCAAGGTGCCGCACATGGGCTGGAACACCATCCGCGTGCGCAAGCCATCGCCTTTGTTCGATGCGGATGCCAACGGGGAGCAACGCTTCTACTTCGTGCACTCCTATCACGTGCGGTGCAGCGATCCGGCCGATGTTCTGGCGACCTCGCATCATGGCGAGGAATTCACCGCCGCGTTTTCGCGCGGCAACCTGTTCGGCATGCAGTTCCATCCCGAGAAGAGCCACCGCTTCGGGCTCGAACTCGTGCGCCGGTTCGTCGAGCTGCCATGCTGAAGCACCGTGTCATTCCGTGCTTGCTGCTGCGCGATGGCGGGCTCGTGAAGACCCTGCGGTTCGACAAGCCCAAATACGTCGGCGACCCGGTCAACGCCATCCGAATCTTCAACGAGAAAGAAGTGGACGAGCTGATGGTGCTCGACATCACCGCGAGTCGCGAGCGACGTGAGCCGGACTACGCGCTGGTCGAACGCTTCGCCGGCGAATGTTTCATGCCGCTGTGTTACGGGGGCGGCATCCGCACCATCGCGCAGGCCAGCCGGCTGTTCTCGCTGGGCGTCGAGAAAGTCTGCCTGCAGACGCAGGTGATCGAAGACGTCGCGCTGATCGGCGAGATCGCGGCGCGTTACGGCAGCCAGGCTGTCATCGCATCCGTGGACGTCAAGAAAGACCTGTTCGGACGCCATCGTCTGTACGCCGCCGCGACGGGCCGCAAACTTCGTCGCCCCTGGCAGGAGCAGCTTCGCCGACTGGTCGATGCAGGCGCGGGCGAGGTGGTGCTGAACGCCGTGGATCGCGACGGCGTCATGCGCGGCATGGATCTGCCGCTGATCCGTGAGGCCAGCGCTTCCGTCGACGTGCCGCTGATCGCCGTGGGCGGAGTAGGCAGTCTCGAAGACATCAAGGCCGCGGCGGAGGCGGGCGCGAGCGCCGTCGCCGCCGGCGCGTACTTCGTGTTCCACGGACCGCACCGCGCCGTGCTCATCACTTATCCCAACTACCGTCAGCTCGAGACCTTGCTCGGCGCCCAGGCATGACCAAACCCTATCGGATCTGCACGCGATGCGTCATGGACACCAGTGTTCATGACATCACTTTCGACGCCGACGGCGTGTGCAACTACTGCACCGAATTCCTCACGCAGTCGCGGCACGTGCTCACGCGGCCGGAAGCCGAGCGCGAGAAGGCGCTGCAGGATTTCGTGAGGCGCGTGAAGGCCAGCGGGAAGGGCAAACCCTACGACTGCATCATCGGCGTCTCCGGCGGCGTGGACAGTTCCTGGGCGCTCGTCGCCGCGGTGAAGCTCGGACTGCGCCCGCTCGCCGTGCACATGGACAACGGCTGGAATTCCGAGCTGGCACAGAACAACATCGCCAATCTCGTGCGCGGCCTCGGCGTGGACCTGCACACGCACGTGATCGAGTGGGAAGAATACCGGCGTCTCATGCAGGCGTTCTTCGACGCCGACGTCGTCGACGTCGAGCTGCTCTACGACAACGCGATGATGGCCGTGAACTACCAGCAGGCCACGAAGTTTGGCCTAAAGTACATCCTCGCGGGCAGCAACCAGGCCACGGAGGGCATGCGCATGCCCACGGGCTGGAACTGGTTCAAATTCGATCGCAAGAACATAGCGGCCCTCGGGCGCAGGTTCGGCGACGTGAGCCTCAAGACCTTCCCTGCCATCGGCACGTTGCGCTTCGCGTGGCTGGAATTCGTGCAGGGCGTGCACTGGGTGCCGTTCCTCGATTATCTCGACTACCGCAAGGCCGACGCGCTCGAGGTCCTGCAACGCGACTACGGCTACAAGCCCTATCTATTCAAGCATTACGAATCGGTGTTCACGCGTTTCTACCAGGGATTCATCCTGCCGCGGAAATTCGGCGTGGACAAACGCCGCGTCCATCTCGGCACGCTGGTGGCATCGGGGCAGATGAAGCGCGAGGTGGCGCTGCAGCAGCTCGAAGGCATTCCCTACGCGTCGCCCCAGGCGATGGAAGAGGATCGTCAGTACTTCATCAAGAAGATGCGCTGGACTGCGGCGCAGCTCGACGACTACATCGCGCGCTCCCCGCGCGCTCACTCGGAATACCCCAGCGAGAAACCGCTCTGGGACATGATCTTTGCCACGCAGGGATCCGGTCCCGTGCATGGTTTCCTCAAACGCATCTACAGGACCATCTTCCGGCGTCACCATGTCAGAACTTAAGTTTGCACTCGTTGGCTGCGGCAGGATCGCCAAGCGCCATGCTGAATTGCTGGGTCTCGGACAGATAGCCGGCGCGCGGCTGGCCGCCGTCTGCGATGTGAAGCCGGAGCGCGCCGCCGCCTACGGCAAGCAGTTCGGCGTTCCGCATTACACCGACATGCACGAGATGATGCGTGCGGGCGGGATCGATGTGGTGAGCGTCCTCACGGAAAGCGGCCTGCACGCCGAACACGTGATCGCGCTCGCGCGTCACGGCGCGCACATCGTGGTCGAGAAGCCGATGGCGCTGACGCTGGATGACGCGGACCGCATGATCGAGGCTTGCGCCTCGGCCGGCGTGAAACTCTTCGTGGTCAAACAGAACCGCTTCAACGTGCCCGTGGTCAAGCTGCGGGAGGCGCTCGAGGCCGGCCGCTTCGGAAAGCTGGTGCTCGGCACCGTGCGCGTTCGCTGGTGCCGGCCGCAGAGCTACTACGACCAGGACTCCTGGCGCGGCACCTGGGCCATGGACGGCGGCGTGCTCACCAATCAGGCCAGCCACCACATAGACATGCTCGAGTGGATGTTCGGCGAGGTGGAGACCGTGTCCGCGTTCAGCACCACCGCGCTGGTGAAGATCGAGGCCGAGGATACGGCCGTGGTCTCGCTGAAGTTCCGCAATGGCGCGCTGGGCGTCATCGAGGCGACCACCGCCGTCCGACCGAAGGATCTCGAAGGATCCATCTCGGTGCTGGGCGAGAAGGGCAGCGTGGAGATCGCCGGATTCGCCGTGAACGAGATGCGTCACTGGAATTTCGCCGAGACGCAGCCTGGCGACGGCGAAGTCATGAAGAAATACTCCGTGAACCCGCCCAACGTCTATGGCTTCGGACACCAGGCCTACTACGAACACGTGGTGGACTGCCTGAGCAACTCGCGCAAGCATCTCGTCGACGGACTCGAAGGGCGGCGCAGCCTCGAGCTGATCTCTGCGATCTACGAGTCCATCGAGACGGGTCGTCCCGTGAACCTGCGCTTTCATCCGCAGCGCTGCCGGCTCGGCCAACGCAATGGCTAGTCCGAAACTACGAAAGGCCGGCATCGTCGACGTCGATTTCGGCATCGATGTCACGGTGATCGAACCCGTCAACCTGTATGGCTGCACGATCGGCGACAACTGCTTCATCGGACCATTCGTCGAGATCCAGAAGGGTGCGCGCATCGGATCGCGGACACGCGTCCAGTCCCACTCGTTCATCTGCGATCTCGTGAGCATCGGCGATGACTGCGTGATCGCGCATGGCGTCATGTTCATCAACGATCTGTTCGCCACCGGCGGTCCGGCGCGCGGCGACCGCACGCTGTGGAAATCCACGCGTATCGGCGACCGCGTGTCGATCGGATCGAACGCCACCATCCTTCCCGTGAACATCTGCGATGACGTCGTCATCGGCGCCGGCGCGGTGGTCACGCGTGACATCAAAGAACCTGGCATCCATGCCGGCAATCCCGCGAAGCTCGTTCGCGCCCTTCCCAAGCAGAACTCCACTCCTCGAGAACCATGAGAATTCCACTCGTTGACCTGCATGCCCAGTATCTGTCGATCAAGACTGAGATCGATTCGGCCATCGCGCGCGTGATCGCCGATACGGCGTTCATCGGCGGCAAGCCGGTCCAGGATTTCGAGGCGGCTTATGCGGCGGATTACGGCGTGAAGCATTGCGTCGCCTGCGGCAACGGCACGGATGCGATCTACATCGCGCTGCGGATGCTCGGCATCCAGCCCGGTGACGAGGTCATCACCACCGCCGCGAGCTGGATCTCCACGTCGGAGACGATCTCGCAGGCTGGCGCGCGTCCGGTGTTCGTCGACGTCGACGATTTCTACACCCTGGACGTCCGGCGCATCGAGGCGAAGATCACGCCGCGCACGCGCGCCATCATCCCCGTCCACCTGTACGGCCAGCCCGCCGACATGACGGCGGTCATGGAGATCGCGCGCCGGCATTCGTTGCGCGTGATCGAGGACTGCGCGCAGGCCCACTATGCGGAATGGCGCGGCCAGCGCGTGGGCACGTTCGGCGATGCCGCCACGTTCAGCTTCTATCCCGGCAAGAATCTCGGCGCCTATGGCGACGCCGGCGCCGTGGTCACCAACGACGCGGATCTCGCCTCGCGCATGCGCATGTACGCCAATCACGGCGCGCTCAAGAAACATTCGCACCAGATCGAAGGCATCAATTCGCGGCTCGACGGAATCCAGGCGGCCATACTCTCCGCCAAACTACCGCACATCCATGCCTGGACCGAGGCGCGTCGCCGTGTCGCCGCCTGGTACGACGAGGCGTTCGCCTCCGTTCCCGGCGTCACGCTGCCGCGTGTGCGCGAAGGCGCCAGCCACGTCTATCACTTGTACGTCATCCAGGTGGACCGCCGCGAAGAGCTCATGCAGAAGCTGCGTGCGGAAGGAATCGACGTGGCGGTTCATTATCCCGTGGCGCTACCGGCCATGGAGGCGTACCGGTACCTGGGCATGAAGCCCGACGAGACACCGCGCGCGATCGCCAACTCGGCCCGCATCCTCTCGCTGCCCATCTACCCCGAGTTGCCGCGTTCCGCGGTGGAGCGGGTGGTCGAGGCGGTGGCGCGGCACACGAGGTCGTGAAGGCCGTGGACTTGCCGCAGTTCGCAGACCGGCGTCCGCTGGTGGTGGTCACCACCATCACGCGCTGGAACGAGACGCCACGCATCCGTCACCAGGTGACGCGACAGTTGATGCGTTTCGCCAACGTGCTGTACGTCGAGCTTCCCTTTGCGGGTCCGTCGGCAGACGCGGCCCTGGAAAAGCTGGACTCGGCCTTGCTGGTGCTGCGTCCTCGCGCCAGGGGGACATTGCTGCGCCGTCTGAGGAATCATCTGCGGCCCGCGCGCGCCCTTCACGACAGCCTGGTGGTCTCGGAAGTCGAATCCGCGATCGAGCGACTCGGTTACAAGGTGGCCTCGCTGGTCAATTTTCAGTTCGACTTCGATCGCATCATGACGTCACCTCTGTTCTCCCGGCGTCTCTACGTCTGCAACGACGAATTCCAGGGAGACAGCCGGTTCTGGGTTCGGGCGCTCAACCTCCACGCGGAGAGCGAGATCGCGCGACGCGCGGACGTGACGCTGGCGGTGAGTTTTCCCTTGCTCGAAAAGCTGCAACGGGTCACCTCGAAGGCGCAGCTCTTCCTGCCGGGTCATGAGTCGACGATCGAGGGATCCGGCGATTTGCGCGACCGGCGCGAGCCGGTACGAGTCTGCTGCATGGGTTTCCTGAACTCCCGCTTGCGCATGGACTGGATGCGCGACTTGATGACCGATGGACGCATGCGGCTCGAGCTCATCGGCCCCATCGAATCTCCGGAAGGCTGGAGGGAATTGCTGGCGACGCCGGGAGTGACCCACCATGACACCCTCGTGGGCGAGGCTCTGCAGCAGCGAATGCGCGAAGCCGACGTGTTCATCATGCCTTATGACGCGACCCAGGCCGCGGTGCGCGCCATCACGGCTCCTAACAAATTGTTCCAGTACCTGGCTTGCGGACGACCGGTGGTCTGCTCCGATCTCCCGCGGCTCATCGAGCTTCCGCCCGGCTTCCTGTACGTTGCGCCCACGGCCAGGGTGTTCGTGGAGCAGGTGTGGCGCGCCTTCGCCGAAGACACACCCGCACTGCGTCGGGATCGCCTCGATTTTGCGGCGCAGAATTCCTGGACCGCGCGCGGTGATCACCTCCGCGACATTCTTGCGCTGCCGGCGGTGTCCTGATGTGCGGCATCAACGGAGCAATCGTGTTCGAGGAATCGTCGTTCCGGATCGACGAGCCCTATATCGCGCGCATGCGCGACCAGATGCCGCATCGCGGGCCCGATGGCGCCGGCGCATGGGTGTCGACGGATCGCCGCGTGGGGCTTGGCCATCGCCGGTTGTCGATCATCGACCTCTCCACCGCCGCGGATCAGCCGATGCACTCGCACGATCGCCGGCTGCAGCTCGTGTTCAATGGCGAGATCTACAACCACGCCGAGATCCGCGCGGAGCTCACCAAGGTTTCCAACATACCCTGGCAAACCGATCACTCCGACACCGAAGTCATCCTGCGCGCTTTCGAGGAATGGGGCATCGACTGCCTGTCACGCTTCCGCGGCATGTTCGCATTCGCGCTCTGGGACGAGCGCAACCGTGAACTGTGGCTGGTGCGCGATCGCGTCGGTATCAAGCCGTTGTACTTCAGCCGCCATCATGGAAGGCTGGTGTTTGCATCGGAGATCAAGGCGCTGCTGGCCGATCCGGAACAGCAGCGCGCCGTGGACGAGGAAGCGCTGTTCGACTATCTCTCTTTCCTCACCACGCCCGTGCCGCGCACCTTGTTCGCCGGGATCGGGAAGCTGGCGCCGGGAACGTGGATGCGCGTCAGGCTCGATGGCCACATCGAATCGCGCCGGTACTGGGACGTATGGGACCACACGCGTTCGCTGGCGGGTGAATCCGAGGAAGCCATCGCCGAGATGTTGCTCGCGGAGCTGCGCACGGCCGTGAAGCTGCGGAAGGTCAGCGACGTACCCGTGGGTGTGTTCCTTTCCGGCGGCATCGATTCGAGCACCAACACGGCGCTGTTCTCGGAAGGCGAATCCCGTCCGGTGCGCACTTTTTCCATCGGGTACGAGGGCGACTTCGCGAGTTATCGCAACGAACTGCACTACGCCCGCCAGGTGGCGGACAAGTTCGGCACCGAGCATCGCGAGAAGCTGCTGTCCATCGATGACCTGCTCAATTTCCTGCCAAGGATGGTGCATCTGCAGGACGAACCCATCGCCGATCCGGTCTGCGTGCCGCTTTACTATGTATCGAAGCTCGCGCGCGACAGTGGCGTCATCGTCTGCCAGGTAGGCGAGGGCGCCGACGAGCTGTTCTGCGGTTACCCCGCCTGGCAGCGATATCTCAAGCTGGACTCCATCGATCGCTTGCCGGTACCGCGACTCGCCAAGCGCGCGCTGCTGGGGGGCATGTCCCTGGCCGGACTCGATGGCGATTTCCGATATGAGTTCCTCCGCCGCGCCACATTGGGCCAGCCCATGTTCTGGGGTGGCGCGGAAGGTTTCACGCAGCAGCAGAAGCTCTCGATGCTGGCGCCGGGTCTGGGCAATCGCCTGGGAGGACGCACCTCCTGGGATGCGCTGGCGCCGGTATGGCAGCGCTTCCATGAGAAGGCGCACGAGACGTCCTATCTCAACTGGATGACCTATCTGGATCTCAACCTGCGCCTCCCCGAATTGCTGCTCATGCGCGTGGACAAGATGAGCATGGGAGTCTCGCTCGAGGGACGCGTACCTTTCCTCGACCACAAGTTCGTCGAGCTCGCCATGGGCATCCCGACGGCTGTGAAGCTGCGTAACGGCACGCTCAAGCACATCCTCAAGAAAGCTGTGCGCGGCGTGATCCCCGACGACATCATCGATCGCCGCAAACAAGGATTCGCGGTGCCGGTGCAGGAGTGGTTCTTCGATCGCGTCGGCGACGTGGCCGCGCGCAAGCTGGAACACATGTGCAA
>JBKPPO010000161.1:0-2124 GCA_046733635.1 Pseudomonadota bacterium
TGCGCATGAGCTGCGCCATGGATGCGTCGATGTCGGTGACGCCGTACAGCGCGCTCAGATACATCATCGCCTGCATCATGCCGAGTGAGGCCAGGCCCACGCGCTTGAGCGCCGTGCGACGCTCCTTCTGATATTCCGCCGCTGCCGCATCACCGGCGAGCGGCACCGGCTTGAAACCGGCCTTCGCCACGGCGCCGAGGATCTGCTCGAGTCCCGTGGCGCCCTTGCCGCGCCAATCCACCGTCACCCGCGCCGTGGCCGCGTTCACGCGCACGGCATCGATCTGCGGCAGCGCCTTGACGGCGTTTTCGATCGTGCGCGCGCAGCCCGCGCAGTGCATGCCCTCCACCGCGAAGATCACATGCTCGTGTTCGCCGGAGTCCAGCGACCAGCGGGCATGCAGAGCCTGCGCCTGGCTCAAGGGCCTTCACCCTCGGGGTTACGCGCCACGAGTTCGACCTGTGCCAGGGATCCCACCGCGTTCTGACGCAGCAGCCATCCGGCGGCGTCATCTTCCAGCGCGAGGCGCCACCGGCCCTCGGGAACTTCCGCACACGCCGCGCGATACTCATTCGCGGCGCCGCGCTTGAGCAGCACCTGACGATCCAGCCCCGCGTCGTTCGAATGCGTGAGCAGCAGGCGCAGGTGGGGACTATCCACTCCGGCGAGCGTGAGAACACACTCGCCTGCGTTCAGCGCCAACGTTCCGCGAATTCCGAGTGCAGCCGCGCGCCGCGCCCGATCGAAGTCCTCATCGAGCCGCTCGCCTTCCCAGTGATAACCCGGCGGCAACGCGCGATCCGCACCGCCCAGGGCGATGGCCAGCGTCACGAAGCTCGCGGCGACCGCCGCCCCCGGCAGCAGGAACATGAGCCAGAAGACCGGATTCTTGCGGAAGGATTTCTCGCTCATCGTCATTTCCTTGGCGCCAGGAAGCGCGCCTCTGTCTCGGTGAACACGCGCTCGTCGTCCGTGGCGCGCAGGGTGAACGTGATGGTCTCGGGCCCCAGCGGCTCATACGCGGCGCGCCGGACGCGCAGCGGCAGCGAATACACCGCGCCGCTGGGCACACGGTATTCACGATCGGCCGGCAGCAGTGTGAGCGGCGATCCACCGCGCGCTTCGAGCCGGAACACGCGCTCGTGTTCGGCCTTGTTGAGGATGCGGATGGTGTACACGTTGTCGACCTGGCCGTCGTCAGTCAGGCGGTACAACGTGTTGCGGTCGCGGAGCACGTCCAGCGACAGCGGCGCACGCATCATCAACGCAACGCCGAAGCCGACGATGAGCGCGGTCAGCAGGGCGCCGTAGATGAGCACACGCGGCCGCAGCACCTTCGTCGGCTTGTGTTCCAGCGCCTGCTGCGTGGTGTAACGAATGAGTCCGCGCGGCGAGCCCATCTTGTCCATGACGTCATCACACACGTCGATACACGCCGCACACGCGATGCAGTCGATCTGCAGGCCATTGCGGATGTCGATGCCCGTCGGGCACACCTGCACACACAACGTGCAGTCGATGCAATCGCCCAGCCCCTGCTTGCGCGCGTCGGTGCCGCGGCGGCGAGCGCCGCGCGGATCCCCGCGTTCGCTGTCGTAGGTGATGATCAGCGTGTTGCGATCGAACATGGCGCCCTGGAAACGCGCGTAGGGGCACATGTACTTGCACACCTGCTCGCGCAGGTAGCCCGCATTGCCATAGGTGGCGAAGCCGTAGAACAGGATCCAGAAGATCTCCCAGCCGCCGAGCGTGAACGTGGCCACTTCCGCGGAGAGCGTCCGGATCGGAGTGAAGAACCCGACGAACGTGAAACCCGTCCACAACGCGAACGTGATCCAGAGGAACTGCTTGAGCGTCTTGCGGCCGAGCTTCTTCGCATCCCAGGGCGCGCGATCCAGTTTCATGCGGGCGGAGCGATCGCCTTCCACCACTCGTTCCATCCACAGGAACGCTTCGGTCCACACGGTCTGCGGACAGGCGTACCCGCACCACAGGCGCCCGCCGACCGCGGTGAAGAAGAACAGCGCCAGCGCCGCGATGATGAGCAGCCAGGTGAGGAAGATGAAATCCTGCGGCCAGAACACCACGCCCAGGATGAAGAACTTGCGCGCCGGCAGATCGAAC
>JBKPPO010000162.1:0-12533 GCA_046733635.1 Pseudomonadota bacterium
GTGTGATGCATACCGCCATCGCGCGAGAATCCGGACCTGTGGCCGCGATCGTGCTCGTCTCGCTGGTCTATGCCGCCTCGCACTTCTTCGCCAAGACACGCATTCCGCCCGATCAGATCGGTCCGGGGAGCGGACTCGACATGTTGTCCGGGATGCTGCGCAGCTTCACGAGCCCGATGGGCATCCTCGATGCGTTCCTGTGTCTGTTCATGGTGGGCGTTCTGCTGGGCGTCACGCGGCATCTCACCGGCAACATCGCCGCGTGCATCGGCCTGCATTCGAGCTGGGTCGCCATCATCACCGTGGTTCGCGAGACGTCGGAGCGGCGCGAGACCGGGCCGGTGGCATTCCTGATGAGCGATTACGACGGTTTCATCGGCTGGATGGTCCTGGCGTGGACCTTCGTGATCGGCTGGGTGCTGTGGTGGTATTACCGCTCG
The DNA here is from genome assembly GCA_046733635.1 of Pseudomonadota bacterium. Taxonomy (GTDB): domain Bacteria; phylum Pseudomonadota; class Gammaproteobacteria; order Steroidobacterales; family Steroidobacteraceae; genus CADEED01. The sequence continues at coordinate 441 of JBKPPO010000162.1, forward strand.
CGCTCCGGCACCAGCTCCAGCAATACCTGAAGCCGCTTCGCCGGATCGTCCATCTCGAGCAACGCCTGCTTGTCGTTCGGCTCGACGGGCAGCAGCTCCGCGAGCCGCGCGCCCACCCAGGTGGCATCGTCGAACTTCCTGTCGATGTGTTCGTAATGTTCTTCGAGTTCGTCGAGAGCGCGGCGCAACGTCACCACGAGCCGCTCGCAACCCACAGGCAGGGGAAGCGGCGCCTCTTCCGGTAACCACTCGACTTCGCCCATGTTGAGTCCATCGTGCTCACGCCACACGCGATGCACGCGGAACTTGCGATCGCCCACGCAACTGATGCCGAGGAAGCCGTCCTTGAGCGTGTGGAAATCGACGATGCGCGCCGAGCAGCCCACCGTGGCCGTCGACGCCACGGCGCCGGCCTCGTCGCCTTCCTGGATGAGCACCACGCCGAAAGGAAGTGACTCCCGCATGCAGCGGCTGACCATGTCGGTGTAGCGGGTTTCGAAGATGCGCAGCGGCAGCGGGCCGCCGGGGAAGAGCACGGTGTGCAGCGGGAACAGCGGAATGACGCCGTCCGTCACGTCATCCCGCGCGCGAGGAGGCGAGCGCCTCGAGTAGTTTGCCGTGCAGGCCACCGAAGCCGCCGTTGCTCATGATGAGCACCTGGTCGCCCGGCTGCACCGCGGCCAGCAGGCCCTGCAAGAGTTCATCGAGCGTCGCGGCACTGCGGCCCTTGTCACCCAGGGATTTCGCGACGGCGCCGGCATCCCAGCCGAGGTCCGCGGGCGCGAACATCCACACCTGATCCGCTCCGGCGAGCGCGGGCGCGAGCGTGTCGCGATGCACGCCCATCTTCATCGTGGCGGATCTCGCTTCGAGCACGGCGACGATGCGTTTCCCGCCGACCTTGCGGCGCAAACCATCCAGCGTGGTGGCGATGGCGGTGGGGTGATGCGCGAAGTCGTCGTACACCGCGACGCCGCAGACTTCGCCGCGCAGCTCCATGCGGCGCTTCACGCCCTTGAAGGCTCCGAGCGCTTCGATGGCCTGCACCAAGGGCACGCCCGCATGACGCGCGGCGCCGATCGCGGCCAGGGCGTTCTCCGCGTTGTGCGCCCCGAGCAAATCCCATTTCACGGTGCCCGCCGGTTTGCCGCTTTCGACGACGACGAACTTGGAGTAGTCCCCGCCTTCGGGCACGTCGAGCGACCAGGTGACCTCGGCGCCCGCGTTGCGCGCAAAACCTTCGCACGGCGTCCACGCACCCTTGGCTAGTGTCGCGCGCAGGTTTTCATCCGAGGCGTTCCACAGGATGCGGCCCGACCCCGGGATGGTGCGCACGAGATGGTGGAACTGCTTCTGGATGGCGGCCAGGTTCTCGTAGATGTCCGCGTGGTCGAATTCGAGGTTGTTGAGGATCGCCGTGCGCGGCTTGTAATGGACGAACTTGGCGCGTTTGTCGAAGAACGCCGTGTCGTATTCATCCGCCTCGACGACGAAGAACTTGCGGCCACCGAGGCGCGCGCTGGCCTGGAAATTCCCCGGGACGCCGCCGATCAGGAACCCGGGCGCGAGACCGGCGTACTCGAGGATCCACGCGAGCATGCTCGACGTGGTCGTCTTGCCATGGGTGCCCGACACGCCGAGTACATGCACTCCGCCGAGCACTTCCCGCGACAACCATTCCGGCCCGGAGGCGTAGGGAATGTCGCTTTCGAGCAGCGCCTCGATCACGGGCGTGCCGCGCGTCATCACGTTGCCCACGACCACGACATCCGGGCGCGGCTTGAGCTGCGAAGCCTCGAATCCCTGGATGAGCTCGATGCCCAGCGCCTCGAGCTGGGTGCTCATCGGTGGATAGACGTTCTTGTCCGAACCCGTGACCCGGTGACCTGCCGCCTTGGCGATGGCGGCGATGCCGCCCATGAAGGTCCCGCAGATGCCGAGGATGTGGACGTGCATGAGGCTTCGATGGTCCTAGGAGGTGGGAGCGGACGCATTGCCGAACAGGGCGGCGACGACCATGAGTACCGCGAACTCCTGCGCGATGATCATGATGATGGCGGCAGGCAGCGGCCACTCGAAGGCGGCGCGCACGATGCGCACATTGATCACGAACTGCCAGACGAGCAGGAACAGGAACAGCAGCGCCAGCAGGCTCGACGGCTGCGTCTCCGCCTGCATCTGCGAGAACACCGTCAGGCGTATGGGCAGGTCCACGGGCGCAATGAGCGCGCGCGTGGCGAACATGGCGGTGAGCGTCTGCACGAAACGCTCCGCTTTCTTCGCGAACTGCAGACCGACGCGATACCACAGCAGCGTGGCCAGGATGATCGCCGCCATCTCCGCCGGCAGCCGCGGATCGGCGGTGCCCATGGCGGAAGCGACCGTGGCGGCGATGGCGCAGTAGAGCGCGATGCAGATCGTGAGCAACACCGGCGACGCCGGCAATTGCTCCGGGCCACGGCGCAACAGCACGATGTCGATCACGACGGCGAACAAAGCGCGAAGATTCGCAAGCATAATGCCGGGCGAATTGTACACGTCACCCGGAGTGCTTCGCCTTTGATGATCGCTTCTGCCGATGCACTGACAGCCTTCGCCGCTGGCGCCGCGAACGCCGCCAGCGTGTCCCTCGACACCGAATTCATGCGCGAGAAAACCTATCGCGCGGAGTTGTGCCTGGTGCAGATCGCCGTGGGAGCCGACGCCGTGTGCATCGATCCGCTGGCCCTGGCCGCCGCGGGCGCGGATCTGTCGCCGCTCGCGCCGCTGCTCACCTCTCCGCGTACCGTGAAGGTGATGCATGCCGCCCGCCAGGATCTCGAGGTGTTGCTGCCGGCCGTGGGATTGGTGCAGCCGGTCTTCGATACCCAGGTGGCCGCGGCGCTGGCGGGGCACCCCTCGCAAGTGGGTTACGCGGAACTGGCGCGGCGCCTGCTCGGCGTGGAGCTTCCCAAGGCGCACACGCGCACGGACTGGACGCGACGGCCGCTGTCACCCGAGCAGCAGGAATACGCGCTCGATGACGTGCGCCATCTCGAGGCGCTGCGCGTCAGCTTGTTAGACACGCTCGCGGCGAAGGGCCGGATCGCATGGCTCGAGGAGGAACTCGCGGCGCTCGCCAACGCGGACACGCTGCGCGTCGATCCCGATGAAGCCTGGAAGAAGATCAAGGGACTGCCTTCTCTCGATCCGGAACGTCAGCGCCTCGCGCAGTCGCTCGCCGCGTGGCGCGAACGCCGCGCCGTGGAACGCAATCGGCCACGCGGCTGGATCCTCGACGATGCGGTACTGCGCGAGGTCCTGCTGCGCGTGCCTCGTTCGGCCAATGCGCTGGCGTCGTTGCCGGAGATGCAGGAGTCCGTGGTCCGCAAGTGTGGCGAGGAAATCCTGGCGCTCGTGAACGACGCGGGCGTCAGCGACCCACCGCCGCCCTTGCCGCGGCGAGAACGGCCCGATCCCGCGCAGGTCGCACTGGTGAAGAAGCTCGCGGATGTCGCGGGCGAGGTGGCGAAGGGTCTCGAGATCAACACCGAAGTGCTGGCGACCCGGCGCGAACTCGAGAAGCTCGCCGCGGGACGGCGCGACATCAGCCTGCTGCGCGGATGGCGCGCGAACGTGGTCGGCGAGAACTTGCTCGCGGCGCTGTAGCGCCGCCGCTCTTACTTCTTGCGGCGGCCCCGGGCCGGGCGAGCCGCGCGCTTCGCGGGCCGAGTCGGCTTGCGCGCGGATTTCCGCGCCGGCGCCCGCTTCTTCTTCGGCGTCGCTTTTCTCGCGGCGGCACGCTTCGCGGCCGGCCGCTTCACGGCGCGACGAACCACCTTGCGAGCGCGGTTTTTCGCCTTGGGCTTGGCAACACGCCGCACGGCGGCGCGTTTGCGGGTTGCGGTATTGCGAGCGGGCTTCGTGTCGGCACCGAGGGCAGCGAGCAACCGCGCGGTGATGTCCTCCAGCGAACCTTCCGCACGCACGGTGCGCAAGGCCCCCTGGCCCGAGTAGTAAGACAGCACCGGCCGCGTCTTCTCTTCATAGACGCGCAGACGTTCCTTCACTGTCGCCTCTTCGTCGTCCTTGCGCTGGAACAGCTGGTGTTCGGCGCTGCCATCGACGCAATCGGTCGCCGGCGATGCCGGGGGCGCGGTGAAGACGTTGAACACCTTGTTGCAGAGCGAACAGGTGCGGCGGCCGGAGATGCGGCGCACGAGTTCTTCATCGCCCACTTCGAACAGCACCACGGCGTCGATCGGTGTGTTCAGCTCCTCCATGAGCGACGTCAGGCCTTCGGCCTGCGCCTGCGTGCGCGGGAATCCGTCGAGGATGAAGCCATTGGCGGCGTCCGGTTGCGAGACGCGATCGCGGATGATGTCGAGCATCGTGGCGTCGTCCACCAGCAGGCCCTTGGCCATGATGGCGTCCGCGCGTTTGCCGAGTTCGGTGCCTTCGCTGCGATGCTTGCGCAGGATGTCGCCCGTGGAGATCTGGGGGATGCCGAACCTGGTGACGAGACGCTGGGCCTGGGTGCCCTTGCCCGATCCGGGCGCGCCCATGAGGACGATACGCATGCTAGATTTCTGACCCTGGTTTTTCAGACAAGTCGCGAGACCCTTCGAAGGGCCAGCACACTACCCAAACCACTACCGACAGGCAAACGCCTGCGGGACATTTCACGAGACACACGAGAGACACCATGGCCAAACGCCCCGCCGCCAAGAATCAGAAGCCCATGAACGCGTTTTATGCTCAATCGGGCGGTGTGTCCGCGGTCATCAACGCCTCCGCGGCCGGCGTCATCGAGGCGGCGATGAAGTCGAAGAAGATCGGCAAGGTGTACGCGGGCCGTCACGGCATCGTCGGCGCGCTCACCGAAGACCTGATCGACGTGAGCAAGGAATCGCTGGCGACGATCCGGGGCCTGCGCCACACGCCTGCCGGCGCTTTCGGCAGCGCGCGCTACAAGCTCAAGAGCCTGGAGCAGGACCGCGCCAAGTACGAGCGCCTCATCGAGGTCTTCAAGGCGCACGACATCGGGTACTTCTTCTACAACGGCGGCAACGATTCGATGGACACGGCTAACAAGGTGTCCCAGATCGGCGATCAGCTCGGCCATCGCGTGATCTGCGTGGGCGTCCCCAAGACCGTGGACAACGACCTGCCGCACACGGATTGCACGCCCGGGTTCGGCTCGGTCGCCAAATACATCGCGATCTCCACGCAGGAGGCCGCGCTCGACGTGGCCTCGATGGCAAAGACCTCCACCAAGGTGTTCGTCATGGAAGTCATGGGCCGCCACGCCGGCTGGATCGTGTCGGCCGCGGGCCTCGCGGGCAAAGGCCCCGACGAAGCGCCGCACATCATCCTGTTCCCGGAAATCGCCTTCGACAAGGAGAAGTTCCTCGCCAAGGTGAAGGAGACGGTGACGCGCGTGGGTTACTGCGTGGTCGTGGTCTCCGAAGGCGTGCACGACGCCGACGGCAAGTTCCTCGCCGACGCCGGCACCAAGGACGCGTTCGGTCACACGCAGTTGGGCGGCGTGGCGCCGGTCGTGGCGAACATGGTCCGCGAGGCGCATGGCTACAAGTACCACTGGGCGGTTCCCGACTATCTACAGCGCGCGTCGCGTCACGTGGCGTCCAAGGTGGACGTGGCCCAGGCCTATGCCATGGGCAAGGCCGCGGTGGAGCTCGCGGTCGCCGGCAAGGACGCGATGATGCCGACGATCATTCGCAAGAAGTCGAAGCCCTACAAGTGGGTGGTGGGCGCAGTGCCGCTCAACGAAGTGGCGAACGTGGAGAAGAAGCTCCCGCGCGACTTCATCACCGAAGACGGCTTCGGCATCACCAAGAAGTGCCGCGACTACCTGCAGCCGCTCATCGAAGGCGAGGACTATCCGCCGTACAAGGACGGCCTGCCGCAGTACGTGAAGATCAAGGGCGTGGCGGTGAAGAAGAAGCTGAACACGGAGTTCAAGCCCTGAAGGAGCCCCGGCACGAGAGCCTGCGCGACATCCTTCCGGACGTCCGCGACGGGCTCACGCGCCAGGAGCGCGTCGTGCTCTGGGTTCTGCACGAGACCCAGAAGGAGCGCGGCGGGCGCAACGTCCCCACAGTCATGCTGTGGGGACGTGTCTGCGAACACTTCTACATCAGCCCCGAAGATCTCTCGGCCATGCTCGCCCGGCTCGGCGCCCGCAAGGAATTGCAGGGCGTGGTCTCCCGATCCGATCGATGATGTCGCCAACCGGCGAAACTCGCCGGCATGTTTGCGAGCGGTTTATATGAGGCCCATCGCATTCACCCGGATGATCGCCATGCGCAAACAGAACTGGCTCGCCCTCACCGCTCTCGTTGCCCTCGGATCCGCGTCGCTGTCGCTGGCAGATCCTCCAGCCCATGCGCCCGCGCACGGCTGGCGAAAGAAGAACGACCCGGCATACGTGGGATTCACAGGCACTTCGTGGGAACGCGATTACGGCGTGACTTCGGGACGTTGCAACCGCGAGGAGATCGGAGCGGTCGTCGGCGGCGCTGCCGGCGCGGTCATCGGCTCGCGCAGCTCGGAGGACCATCGCACGGTCGCAACGATCCTCGGCGCGGCCGCCGGTGCGCTCATCGGAGCGAAGATCGGCCGCGAACTCGATGAGGCCGATCGCGGCTGCGTCGCGCATGCGTTGGAGATCGGCGAGGTCGGCCGCCGGGTCGCATGGACGAACGCCGGCACCGGCGTCACTTATGTACTCGTACCCGATGCCGGCAAGAAGTCGAAGAACAAATCGTGCCGCGGCTTCGTGCTCACGGCGACCCGCGGTGGCAAGAAGGAGCAGCGACGCGGCAATGCCTGCCAGAGCGCGGCCGGCCGCTGGGAACTGTCCTAGCCACCGCGCCCCGAGCACGCGCGGGCCCAGCGCCATCCCCTGTCCCACGCTGTCATGTCCCGTTTCCGGTGGCCGGGACAAGGGCACGTTGTTATAGTCCGCGCCCTCCGAAGGCGCCTGCCTAGGCGGGCGTCCATAACCTATTAATAAATCGCTGATTTCCGACAGGAGTTCTGCATGACTGCCACGACGTGGCTATGGCTGGCGATCGGCGCCGGCGTAGTCGCCGTTCTCTACGGCGTGTTCTCGATGTTGTCGATCCTCAAACTGCCGGCTGGCAATCAGCGCATGCAGGACATCGCGGCGGCCATCCAGGCCGGCGCCAAGGCCTATCTCAACCGGCAGTACACGACGATCTCCATCGTCGGCGTCGTGTTGTTCGTGGCCCTGGGGTTCGCGCTCGACTGGTACACGGCGGGCGGCTTCCTCGTCGGCGCGGTGCTCTCGGGCCTCGCGGGCTACATCGGCATGAACATCTCGGTGCGCGCGAACGTCCGCACCGCTGAAGCGGCTAACAACGGCCTCAATGCCGCGTTGCAGGTCGCCTTCAAGGGCGGCGCCATCACCGGCATGTTGGTGGTGGGCTTGGGCCTCCTCGGTGTGGCGGGTTACTACCTCGCGCTCGCGCCGCGCATCGGCAGCGATCACGCGCTGCACGCGCTCGTGGGCCTGGCCTTCGGCGGCTCGCTGATCTCCATCTTCGCGAGACTGGGTGGCGGCATCTTCACGAAGGGCGCCGACGTCGGCGCGGACCTCGTGGGCAAGGTCGAAGCCGGCATCCCCGAAGACGATCCGCGCAACCCGGCCGTGATCGCCGACAACGTGGGCGACAACGTGGGTGACTGCGCCGGCATGGCCGCGGACCTCTTCGAGACCTACGCGGTGACGCTGGTCGCGACGATGTTGTTGGGCGGACTCATGATGTCGGGCATGGGCGAAAACGCCGTGCTGTATCCGCTGGCGCTCGGCGCCGCGTCCATCATCGCCTCGATCGTCGGCACGTTCTTCGTGAAGACCTCCGAAGGCGGCAAGATCATGAACGCGCTCTACAAGGGCGTGATCGTCTCGGGCGTCATCTCCGCCATCGCGTTCTGGTTCATCACCGAAGCGCTCATGGCCGAGCAGAAGCTGCCGATGTTCTACTGCGCGCTCATCGGCCTGGCTCTGACCGCCGCGATGATCGTGATCACCGAGTACTACACGGCGACGGAATACTCGCCCGTGCAGAAGACCGCGGCGGCCTCGCAGACCGGCCATGCCACGAACATCATCGCGGGCCTGGGCGTGTCGATGAAGTCGACGGCGCTGCCCGTGATCGCGATCTGCCTCGCGATCTACGGCGCGTACACGCTGGGCGGCCTGTATGGCATCGCCATCGCGGCGACGTCGATGCTCTCGCTGACGGGCATGGTCGTGGCGCTCGACGCCTACGGCCCGATCACCGACAACGCCGGCGGCATCGCCGAGATGTCGGGCCTCGACAAGAAGATCCGCGACATCACGGATCCGCTCGACGCCGTGGGCAACACGACGAAGGCCGTGACCAAGGGTTACGCCATCGGCTCCGCCGGCCTCGCCGCGCTGGTGCTGTTCGCCGACTTCACGCACAACCTCGAGACCGCCGGCAAATCGGTGGAGTTCTCGCTGTCGGATCCGGCCGTGATCATCGGCCTGTTCATCGGCGGCCTCGTGCCCTATCTGTTCGGCGCCATGGCCATGGAAGCCGTGGGTCGCGCCGCGGGCTCGGTGGTGGTCGAAGTGCGTCGCCAGTTCCGCGAGATCAAGGGAATCATGGAAGGCACCGCCAAGCCGGAATACGGCAAGGCCGTCGACCTCCTCACCAAGGCCGCGATCAAGGAGATGATCATCCCGTCGCTGTTGCCCATCCTGATCCCGGTCATCGTGGCCTTCGGCCTCAACTGGCTCATGGGTCCGGGCGCCGGCATCCGCGCGCTGGGCGGACTGCTGATCGGCACCATCGTGACCGGCCTCTTCGTCGCCATCTCCATGTGCACCGGCGGCGGCGCCTGGGACAACGCGAAGAAGTACATCGAGGAAGGCCACTTCGGCGGCAAGGGTTCCGATGCCCACAAGGCTTCGGTCACGGGCGACACCGTCGGCGATCCCTACAAGGACACCGCGGGCCCCGCCATCAACCCGCTGATCAAGATCATCAACATCGTCGCGCTGTTGCTGGTCCCCCTCCTCTGATCGAATTTGGGGTCACTCCCCATTTGCTGGCAAAAGGGGTCAGACCTGCGGTCTGGCCCCTTTCTCTTTCTGGCAAGCCGAAATACCGTCCCCATATCGGCGATCCGAACAGCCGAACCCGAGGAGCGCCCAATGGCGGAAGAGAAGTTTGCGGTCGAGAAATCCGACACCGAGTGGCGTTCCCTGCTGAGCGCCGACCAGTTCCGCGTGCTGCGCGAACATGGCACCGAGCGCGCCGGCACCAGCCCCTTGAACTACGAGAAGCGGACCGGCCAGTACGACTGCGCTGCCTGCGGACATCCGTTGTTCGAATCCAGCACCAAATACGAAAGCGGCTCGGGATGGCCGAGCTTTTTCCGCCCGCTGCCCGGCGCGGTGGCCACGACCACCGACACCTCGCATGGCATGACCCGCGTAGAGGTGCACTGCGCCAATTGCGGCGGACACCTCGGGCACGTGTTCAACGACGGCCCCGCACCCACGGGACAGCGTTACTGCATGAATGGTTTGTCGTTGAAGTTCGAACCCGGCAAGGCCGGGTAGATCGCGCGGCCTACTGCTTGCGACGCAGCCCGGGCCGCTCGGGCTGCGGAGCGGCGGGCTCGCCGCGACCCTCTCCATCCGCCGCGGGGCCCGCATTGACCAGCACCGCGCTCACCAGCCGGTTGAGCCGCGTGCAATACGCCGCCACCTCGGGCGTGCCCTGATCGCGAAAATCCTCGAGAGCATGAGCGATGTCCTGGAGGCGCCGCTCGATGCGGGCGTCCATCTTCAGGGAGTGAGCCACGCAGGCGCTGACGCAGGCCGTGATCTCGGCGTCGAGCGCTCCCGCCGCGGTCCCGGCGATGCTCATGCCGCGGATCTCCGGCGGACAGCCGGCCTTCAGATGTTCATGCCACATCTGCGAGAGCTGCATCTCTTTGGCCTCCCCGGACGACATTGCGCCCGAAAGTAGCGCACTTTGCTGCGGTCGTCCCGCGCAATTTCGGCACGATCGCGCCAGCCAAACCGCACAACCGAAGGCATCCAATCCGCGTTTCCCGTGGCATGAAGCCCACAGATCCCCGGGGCCAGCATGCCTATCTCCCCATAAGTATCTGATTGGGCTGCCCGGCAAACCGCAGCGGCCGGCGTTGTTATCGCGCCATCGCCGCTGTGGCCCCGACTCACCCGAGACCGGCGGTGACAAACAAACATCCCGCCCCCTCCCGCACCCCGGCCCTAACGGGGCATCGGGAGGAGCGGCGTCGCCCGGCTCGCGGGATTTTCAGGTTACCGCCCGGAGCCGGCCGGCCTCGCGCGACAGGCGGGTGGTTTGGCGCCCGGCTAACTAACTTCCGTACCGCCGCAGCGAAATTCCTGCGCGTCGTGTTTGCTCGCCTATACTCCGGCCATCGCATTCCCTCGGTCTACGCATGAACCTGGCCGAACAACCCGATGATCTGCGAAGTTTCGCCGCACGTGTCGCGTCGGCGCACGGCGCCGCGTTGTTCCCTTCGCTCGCGGAGTTCCTCGCCCACCTGTTGGCCGCCGTGGAAGTGCAGATAGGCGAACCCGTCGACTCGCATCGCGCCCGCACGCTCGGGCTGTACTCCTCCGGCGCCATTCAACCTAACTACGAGTTCGCGATCGCGGGCACCGCCTGCGAAGCCCTGCTCGCCATGCCGCAGCACGACGACGGAGCCGCTGCGGAAGAAATCGAAGCCGATACCGCCGGTGTGTTCGGTACGGCGCTCCGCGATGCACACGGAGAGGCCGTGGGATTCCTCTGCGCCTATTTCTCCGGCACGCCGGAGATCAGCGAGCGCCAGCATCACATCGTCGAGATCGCCGCCGCGCGGCTCGCATCCGAACTCAGCCTGCAACGTTCCGAACGTTCGCGCATGGATCTCGAGGCCCGGGTTCACGAGCTTCGCGCCGAGCTCGAGGCGCTGGCGCGCAGCGAGATCGCCTCGGCGGCCACGGGAATGCATGCCGCCGCGGTTCCCCGGCCTCTCGACATGGAAGACACCGCGGCCACCGGCCTCCATCACGTGCAGCGCGAACACATCCTGCGGGTGCTCAACGCCACGCGATGGGTCATCGAAGGCAACTCCGGCGCCGCGCTCAAGCTCGGGATGAAGCCGGCCACGCTCCGGCATCGCATGAAAAAACTGGGCATCGCGCGCAGCATGGCTCCCGGCAGCGTCCCGGGCTGACCACCGCGGCCGGAAGTCAGGCGAGCACGATGTCCCATCGCGCGAGCCAGGCATCGGGCTCCAGATCCGCGGTGGGCGGCGACAGTGCGGCGATCAGCAGATTGCGATCCGCGCCCGCCCCGGCGATCACGAAATCCTTGTCGTTGCGCGGTTCATCGGGGAAGTACATCTGCGTGACGAGGCGCCGCTCGCGCGCCGTCACGCCGAAGTGGATGTGCGGCGGCCGCATGGTGTTGCCCGCGGGATACGCGCCAGGCTTGATGGTCTTGAAGCGGTATCGCCCCTGCTCGTCGGCGACGATGCTGGCGTAACCCTCGAAGTTCGGATCGAGTGGCGCGGGATTGGAATCCCCGGGGTGGAGGTAGCGGCCGGGCGCATTGGCCTGCCAGATCTCGATGCCCGCACCCGGCACCGGCTTGCCTGCCCGATCCAGCACCCGCCCCATGACGTGGACCACCTGTCCCGCCGCGCGGCGCGTGCGCCCCTTGATGAGCGTGAGATCGGCGTCCACGTCGAGTGGTTTGTCCGCCGGGTAGAAAGGTCCGGAGGTCTGCGAAGGAGTGGGCCGCATCGCCGCGGCGTGAGCGCCGAGAGCCGCCAGGGCCAGCGTGGCCCCGGAAAGGCGGATCAGACGCCGTCGGGCCCGGTTCGCGATTTCGAACGCTTCCAGTTCACACATGACCCGCTCCTCGGTCCGCGCTCACCGCGGTTCAAGTGATACAGAGTCGCCGCGGCGCCCCGGGTTCCCACGCGCGCCGCGAAAGCCGGTAGCTAGGAGGAGCGGCGCGGCGGCGCCAGACGCGAAGCCGGCCGGCG
>JBKPPO010000163.1:0-2120 GCA_046733635.1 Pseudomonadota bacterium
CTTGCGCAGGCAATCCAGCGATTCGGTGAAAGTATCCTTGCCGACCGCGTCATAGACCACGTGTGCGCCAAGGCCCTTCGAGATCTTCCGGACCGAGGCCACGATGTCATCGCGCCCGCGCACCAGCACGTGTTTGCAGCCATTCTTCTTCGCGAGCTGCGCTTTGTCCTCGCTGCCCACGACGCCGACGACCACCGCACCCAGCTTCTGCCCCCACTGCGACAGCAATGTGCCGACGCCGCCCGCGGCAGCATGCACGACGATCACGTCGCCGCGTCTGACCGGGTAGCAGCGGCGCAGCAGGAAACACGCCGTCATGCCCTTGAGCGCGAGCACCGCTGCATGTTCATCGCTCACGCCCGCGGGAATCCTGACGACGCGCCCTGCGGGCACATTGCGCATGTCCGCGTAGCAGCCGGGCGGCGACATCACATAGGCGACGCGATCGCCGATGCGAAACCCGCGCACCTTCTTCCCGATCGCAGTGATCACACCCGCCGCTTCGCGTCCGAGCCCGGCGGGCAGCGGCTGCGGATACAAACCCGAGCGATCGTAGACATCGATGAAATTGAGGCCGATGGCGGTGTGCCGGACCTGCACTTCGCCCGGTGCGGGCGCACCGACTTCCACTTCCTCGAGACGCAGGACTTCAGGACCACCGGTTTCGTGGATTCGGATCGCGCGCGCCATGGAAATCTCCTCGTTGGGAGCGCCAGCCTACGCCTGCGCGCGCGGCTGGCGCTCTCCCCAGGACGAGGTATCAGGGCGAGTAGCCGCGCTCGCCGTGCTCGGCGAGATCGAGACCTTCGGTCTCCTTCTCCTCCGACACGCGCAGGCCGAAGATCACATCCATCAACTTGAGGATCAGCCAGGTGAGGCCGCCGCACCAGGTGATGGCCACGAGGACGCCCAACGCCTGCACGCCGAGCTGCGCGGCCATGGACTGGTCCACGAGGTAGCCGCTGCCACCCAGGCTCACGGCCGCGAATACACCCGTGAGAATCGTGCCGATGACGCCGCCCACGCCGTGCACGGGCGAGACGTCGAGCGAGTCGTCGATGTGCAGCGTGCGCTTGAGCAACTGCGTGGCGAAGAAACACACCGTGCCCGCGGCGAGACCGATGACCACCGCGCCGAGCGGCCCCACGAATCCGGACGCCGGCGTGATCGTGCCGAGACCGGCGACGACACCCGTGACCACGCCCAGCATCGACGGCTTACCGAACTTCTTCCACTCGATGAACATCCACGCGAGCGCACCCGCGGCGGCGCCCATGTGCGTGGTGAGCATCGCCATCGTGGCCGAGCCATTTGCGGCCAGCGCACTGCCCGCGTTGAATCCGAACCAGCCCACCCAGAGCATGCCCGCACCCGCGACCGTCAACGGCAGGCTGTGCGGCGTCATCGCCGTGTGCGGAAAACCGCGACGTTTGCCCAGCACCAGCGCCGCGACCAGCGCGGAGATGCCGGCGCTCACATGCACGACGATACCGCCTGCGAAATCCATCGCGCCGAGCTTGGCCAGCCAGCCGCCGCCCCACACCCAGTGCGCCAGCGGCACGTACACCAGCAGCAGCCAGAGCACGCTGAAACCCAGCACCGCCGAAAAGCGCATGCGTTCGGCGAAGCCGCCGATCACCAGCGCCGGCGTGATGATCGCGAAGGTCATCTGGAAAACGAAGAACAGCGTCTCCGGGATCGTGCCGCTCACCGAATCGCGCGTGACTCCCAGCAGGAAAGCCTTGTCGAGACCGCCGATGAACCCCTGGGCCGCCCCGCCATCGGTGAACACCAGTGAGTACCCCACGGCCAGCCACAGTAGTGAGACCACGCCGGTGATGGCGAAGCACTGCATGAGGATCGAAAGGACGTTCTTGGTCCGCACCAGTCCCGCGTAGAACAACGCGAGCCCGGGCAACGTCATGAACAGCACCAGCGCGGTGGCGGCGATGATCCAGGCGGTGTCGCCCGAATCGACCGCGGGCGCTTCTCCCTGCGCGAACGAAATCATCGGGCACAACAGCAAGCCGAGCGCCGCCGGCGCCCGGTAGATAGGCATTCTCATTTTTCAACCCCTCGTCAGGCGGCCGGAAGGACCGCGATCAGCCCATGCGAATCCG
>JBKPPO010000164.1:0-3403 GCA_046733635.1 Pseudomonadota bacterium
CCGGAAGATGCTTCGAGTGGACTGACGCCGCATAGCGCCGCGAGGGCCGCCTCGTTGCGCAATCGGGTCGGGTTGTCGCCGGCCGTAACGAGCAGCGTCGCCGCGGTCTGGGGGCCGACGCCGAAGCGGCCGAGAAGTCTAGGGGCCGCCAGCTTCGTCAAACGCGTGAGCTGCTTGTCGAGCTCGCGAAGCTCATCGTGCAACGCATTCCAACGCTTCGCCAACAGCCTCAACGTCGTCTTCAGACTACTGAGGACGGGGTTCTTCTCATCATCGTCTGGAAGAGCAGCGCATGCTTCCACGCAGTGCTCCGGTTTGACCTTGAGGAGCGCTTCCCGAATGAGCGACGGCGCGCTGACGAGCAGGGCTCGAAGTTGGTTCACAGCCTGGGTTTTGGCCTTGACGGCGCTCCGACGTGCGACGCTCAGCGTGCGCAGGGCTTCGGCCAAACCGCTCTGGGTTTTCGGGGCACCGGTTGCATCGTCGGCCAAGACTGCGCGCGCAGCACTCTCGGCATCGGTCGGATCGCTCTTGCCTCGATTGCGTCGACGGGAACGGTTCGGCCGGTTGATCTCGAGAATCGCGACCCCGCTCAGTTCGAGGAAGCGTGTCAGTCCAGCACCGTAGGAGCCGGTGCCTTCGATCCCGGCTCGACTCAGCCTGCCGAAGCTCCGGGCCCAGGTAAGCAACTGTTGATATCCATTGGGGTTCGTCTCAATCGAGAGCGTCCCCTTCACACGGCCAACTGCGTCGATCACAACACCGACATGAACGTCGAGATGCGTGTCGACACCGAGAATGACCTCTGCTTGGCAATCTTCCTGATCCATGCAAGTTCCTTTGCGATGAAGTGGCGTCGCCAAACCATGCCGAAGGACAGGACACTCACGGTGCAGGACAAGGCTCCTATTAGGTCACTCGCAGCAGGCTCGGCCTTGCCGAGGTGAGCACTGCATCAGGCCGACAGGTCAACGCAAAGGCATTACACCAATCCCAGCACGGGTCAAGCCGGAGCAGCGCTCGAGTCCATCGTAGATTGAGTGTCCCAGCAGTCGCCCTTGCGGCTCATCGACACCGTGATGCCTCGCGCCTTCAGCTTCTTGCGGTAGTCCTTCGCCGCGTATTGCGATCCGCGGTCCGAATGATGCGTCAGACCGGCCTCAGGGTCGCGCCACCCCAGGGCCACGTCCAGCGCGCTGAGCGTCAGCTCCTGGGGCATGGTCTCGCTCATCGCCCAGCCGACGAGCTTGCGCGCGAACAAGTCCAGAACCAGCGCCAGGTACAGCCACCCCTCGTCGGTGGGCACATAGGTCATGTCGGCCAGCCACTTCTGGTTCGGCCCCGTCGTCTCGAAATCACGCTCCAGCACGTTGGCGGCCACCGGGTATGCGTGCTTGGAGTCCGTGGTCACCACCCGGCGTCGCCGACGCTTGCGGCTGCACAGATCGTGTTCTCGCATGAGCCGGCCGATGCGCTTTTGGTTGATGGTGCGACCGAGCACTTCGGCGACCTCCGTCGTCATCCTGCGGCGACCATAGCGGCCTCTGTGCCTGGACTGAGCCCGGCGAATCTGCTCGACCACTTCGGCCTCCTCACTGCCTCGCTCGGATCTCTCGCGGCTGGCCGCCGCGTACAGGCCGCTACGCGACACCTCGAGCAGCTCGCACATCATCGGAATCGAATATTCCTGGCGGTTGGCAAGGATCCAGGCGTACTTCACATCGACTCCTTCGCAAAGTACGCCGCGGCTTTTTTTAAGATCTCCTTCTCCAGCTTCAGACGTGCCACCTCCTGGCGCAACCGCGAGACCTCGGCCTCGAGCTCATCCACCGGCTTGCCTGGCGCTCGCTTGCTCCGCTGCCTTCCCGTCTTGGCCTCGGCCACCCAGTTGCCCAGGGTCCCGGCCGATATCTCCAGCGACCGGGCAACTTGCCTCATCGGCCGACCTCCTTCGATCACTTGATTGACCGCGTCTTCTCGAAACTCGTCCGTGTACTGCCGATTTGGAACTGACTTCTTCATACGTTCTCCACAAGGTCAAAAATAGGGCTCTTCGCGGATTTCAGTGGGATTGAACACTGGCGGTGTGAGCGTGACCGGCCGAGGGGTTGGGTAGAGTTGAGGGCAAGGCGAGAGCGAGGAAGGCGATATGAAGGACACCGAACTCTACGAACAGCTACTGGGCTTGAGCAAGCCGTGGTCGGTCAGCCGGGTCGAGCTGGAGATTGACAGCAACCGGATCACGGTGCATGTTCAATGCGAACGAGGCGTGGTGTGGGGAGATCCGGAGACGGGCGCGGACCGGGCGCACGTGCATGGTTGGGTTCAACGCGAATGGCGGCATCTGGACACGTGCCAGTTCGAGACGCGCATCGTGGCCGAGGTGCCACGCTTGAAGTACAAGAGCGGCAGGGTTGAGGACGCGGCGGTGCCGTGGGCCGAACGGTACAGCCGCATCACGCTGCTGATGGAGGCGTTCATCGTCAGGCTGCTACAGGCGGCGGCCAACATCAGCCGCGTGGCCAGTCTGATCAAGCTGGATTGGCACACCATCAACGGCGTCATTGCGCGTGCTGTTGAGCGGGGTTTGGCTCGTCGCGATCAGGAGCCGGTGCAGCAGCTGGGTTTGGACGAGAAGAGCTTTGCTCGGGGCCACAACTACGCCAGCGTGCTCACCGACGTGGATCGCTCTCGGGTGCTGGAGGTCACGCCTGGGCGCCGGTTGGAAGATGCGAAGCAGGTGCTGTCGAGCTTGAGCGAGCAGCAGCGCGCCGGGGTGCGCGCCATCGCCATGGACATGTGGCCCGCGTACATGAGCGCGGCTCGCACGATGCTGACCAACGCGGACATCGTGCACGACAAGTTCCACGTCTCGAAGTACCTCAACGAGGCGGTCGATCAGGTGCGCCGGGCCGAGCATAAAAAGCTGCGCGCCCAAGGCGACTCGCCCCTGACGGGCACCAAATACAGCTGGCTCAAGTCCATGCCGGACAAGCGCTGTGCCGAGGCGGTGGCATTTCGGCACCTGTACCAAGCCAACCTCAAGACCAGCCGGGCTTGGTCACTCAAGGAAAGCTTCGCGGCCTTCTGGGACTACCGCTATCCGAAGTCGGCACACGCCTTTTTCAACGCCTGGACCACGCGCGCCATGCGCAGCCGCATCGAGCCCATCAAATCAGTCGCCAAGATGCTTCGCCGCCACTGCGATGGGCTGATCAACTACACCAAACACCGCATCACCAATGCCGCCGCCGAGGGCTTCAATTCCATCATCCAGACCCTCAAGGCCAACGCCCGCGGATTCCGTTCATTCGAAAACTTCCGCATCCGCATCCTGTTCTTCTGCGGCAAGCTCGATCTCATGCCCGTCAGTGTTTCATCCCACTGAAATCCGCGAAGAGCC
>JBKPPO010000165.1:0-1636 GCA_046733635.1 Pseudomonadota bacterium
GAACCCAGGTTGAACTTGATCCCGTAGTCAACGGGTGCCGGTTCGTCGTCTTTCATCTCGTACAGGCCGAAGCGATTGAGGTGGTGGGTGCGGAACGGACTGAACGCAGCGAGCAGCTCCGGCGTCAGTTTCCAGCCCTCGGCCTCCAGCTCCTTCATCGCCAGCGTCATCGTGTGGCAGTTGTGGAAAATCACGAGGTTGGCGATCAGGTGGTTGTACTTGATCACCTTTAGCTGGTCATCGCGGACGTTGTCCGCGATGGTGTCGGCGCCGAAGTAGGCCCACTGCGAAGCCTTCGCACTTGTTCTGCGCCGCCTGGATGGTGCGTCGAAGGTCTTCGTCGGCGATGGGGTGTAAGCGTCTGGCCGTGGCATCTTGAGATGACCCGGCGGGTGGATGAGTATCGGGGCCATGGAGAACATGGCGGATGCGATGTGGACGGAGGCGAAGGCGTTTGCCGAGCGCTGGCTCAGCGCCGTGGCGCTGTTGTTCCGGTCGATATTGCGTCGAGCAGGAGGCGTCTCGGGGCCTCGCCGGCAGACGGCCTCAGCCGGCAGGCTGCCACCGATGGGGCAGCAACTCCTCGATCCGACTGTTCAACTGCGTGGGCATGCGCGTGAGGACGTCCTTCAGGTAGGCCCAAGGGTCGCGCCCATTGAGCTTGGCCGATTGCAGCAGGCTCATCACGACGGCCGCCCGCTGGCCAGCCAGCTCACTGCCGATGAACAACCAATTGCGACGCCCCAGGGCCCAGGGACGCATCTGGTTCTCGCAGTGATTATTATCGAGCGGCACATCGCCATCGAGCAGGAAGCGCCCCAGCCCCTCCCAGTGGTTCAAGCTGTAGTCAATGGCCTTGGCAATGGCGCTGCCGTCGGGCACGCGCATGCGCTCGAGCTTGAGCCAAAGATGCAACGCCTCCCACAATGGTTTGGATCGATCCTGTCGCATCTGCAGCCGCTCCTGACTGCTCAATGGCTTGGCGTCGGCCTCGATTCTGTACAGCCAGGCAATGCGCTGGATCGCCTCGGCGGCCACCGCGCTCGCGTTGGCCTTGAAGAGTTCGTCGAACTTGCGTCTGGCATGAGCGAAGCAGAAGGCGGTGTGGCACCCTTCCAGCTTGAGCACGCCGTCGTAACCGCAATACGCGTCGACCACCAGCGTGCCAGACCAGCCCTTGAGGAACTCGGCCGGGTACTTGCCTCCACGCCCGGGGCAGAAGTCGAATACCACGCCGGGCTCGGGATCGTAGACCCCGCGCGCGTAGGCCCACATGTAGGCCTTCTTGGTCTTGCCCGCCCCGGGGTCGAGCAGCGAGACCGGCGTCTCGTCGGCGTGGATGATGCTGGAGCAGAGCACGAAGTCCCGGTGCGCATCAAACAGCGGCATCAATTGCGCTCCGGTCTGCCCGCCCCAGCTCGCCAGCGTCGCGCGCGGCGTGTGCACGCCCGCACGGGCGTTGATCTGCTCCTGCCGGTAGTACGGGAGGTGGTCGATAAAGCGGCTGATGACGGTATGAGCCTGCAGGCCCGGCGTTGGCAGCGCGTTGTCGAAGATCTGGGGCGTGGCCGGCTCCTGCAGCAGCAACTGGCAGCACTTGCAGGCCCACTTGCCGCGGATCTGACGCTGCACGGAG
>JBKPPO010000166.1:0-23747 GCA_046733635.1 Pseudomonadota bacterium
GCCCCAGGGCGACCAGCAATGGCAGCTCATGGAGGATCCGCTCATGGCGCGCGGCGGTTGCCGCGTGAGCTCCGACAATTCGAACATCGACGCGCGTTTCGAAACCGCGGTGGCCGCGGCGTTGTCCGGGCTGCTCGGCGATGAACGCGTCGAACGTCTGCAGGAATCCGGCAAGGAAGGCGCATGACGCAATCCTCGCCGGGCACGCAACAACTCCGCGGTGAGCGCGCGATGGGCTGGCGCGAGCGCATGTCGCGCCAGGTCGAGCGCGCGTCTTCGCTGCCGCCACCCCCGGTGGAAGGCGCACTCACGCGCATGGTGGGACTCACGCTCGAAGCCTCGGGTTGCCAGGCCGCCGTGGGCGACGTCTGCGATCTTTTGAACGGCGATGGCTCCAAGGTGGAAGCCGAAGTCGTGGGCTTCGCCGGCGACAAACTCTATCTGATGCCCACGGGCGAAGTGCATGGCCTCGCGCCGGCCGCGCGCGTGGTGCCGCGCCAGCGCGGCGGCAGCGTCAAGGTGGGTCCGGGCCTGCTGGGACGCGTGATCGACGGCAACGGCGTCCCGCTCGATGGCCTGGGTCCGATCCAGGAGGGCGAACACGTCAAGTTGTTGGGCCAGAGCATCAACCCGCTGGCGCGTCATCCCATCGAGACGCCGCTCGACGTGGGTGTGCGTTCGATCAACGCCTTGCTGACCGTGGGCCGAGGCCAGCGCATCGGCCTGTTCGCGGGCTCGGGCGTCGGCAAATCCGTGCTGCTCGGCATGATGGCGCGGTACACCTCGGCCGACGTGATTGTCGTGGGCCTGATCGGTGAGCGCGGCCGCGAAGTGAAGGAATTCGTCGAGCGCATCCTCGGGCCGGAAGGCCGCCGCCGCTCGGTGGTGGTCGCGTCGCCGGCCGACAATTCGCCGCTCATCCGCCTGCATGGCGCCGCATTGGCGACGTCGATCGCCGAGTATTTCCGTGAGCGCGGGCTCTCCGTGCTCCTCATCATGGATTCGTTGACGCGTTACGCGCAGGCGCAACGCGAGATCGGACTCGCCATCGGCGAAGCGCCGGCCACCAAGGGTTATCCGCCGTCGGTGTTCGCCAAGCTGCCGGCGCTCGTGGAACGAGCCGGCAATGGCGCGAAGGGCAAGGGCTCGATCACCGCGTTCTACACCGTGCTCACGGAAGGCGACGATCAGCAGGACCCGATCGCCGACGCCGCCCGCGCGATCCTCGACGGCCACTTCGTGTTGTCGCGGCGTATCGCGGAGTCGGGCCAGTATCCCGCCATCGACGTCGAAGCGTCGGTGAGCCGCTGCATGCACGAGATCGTCTCGCACGAGCACACCGAGCTCGCGCGCCGCTTCCGGCAGACACTGGCCATCTACCAGCAGAACCGCGACCTCATCTCCATCGGCGCATACCAGCGCGGCAGCGATCCGCGCATCGATGCCGCCATGGATCTGTGGCCGGCGATGCAGCGGTTCCTGTCGCAGCAGATCCAGCAGCGCGTGAGTCATGCCGATGCAGTGAACGAGCTGCGCCAATTGTTCGCCAGCGCGCCGCCGCAGGCGGCGCCGAGAGCCTGAGGGGTAATCCATGAAACGTTCCGAACGTCTCGACATCGTCCAGCAGGCCGCGAACCGTACCGAGAAGGAGCGCGCCGACCGCGTGGCCCTGGCGGAAAAACATCTTGCCGAGATGCAGCAGAAGCTCGCGGCGCTCGAGAGATATCGTGGCGAATACGAAGCCGGATTCGCAGCCAGGGCCGGCGCCGGTTTCGGCGCGGCGAACGTGCGCGATTTCCAGACTTTTCTCGGGCGGCTCGGTGAAGCGCTGAATCAGCAGAAAGAACTCGTGGCGGCGGCGCGTCGTGCGCTCGACGCCGAGCGCGACAGCTGGCGCGAAGCCGCGCAGCGGGCGCACGTGGTGGAAACCTTGACGGAGCGCTGGCAGGGCGAAGAGAAGCGCCAGGCGGACCGTCGCGATCAGAACATGAGTGATGAACTGGCCATGCAACTTCGGCAGGCCCGGGAGAGAGCCAAGTGATTACCGCCTCAGCGGCGCCCAAAGTGCTGGATTCCACGCCCACGGCCACGCCGGGTACCGGCGCGCCGGGCACCGCCACACCGTCCACGCCCGGTTTCGATTCGATACTCATGCTGCAGAATCTCGCGGGCACGGCGGAGACGGGCACGCTCGAAGCGGCCGACACGACGGACCTGCTGGGTCTCGATGAAACCGACGAAGAAGAGGAGACCGGCGAGGAGCTCGAAGCGTCGCTCGCGTTCCTGTCGGCATTGATCGCCGCGACGACGCCGCGCGGCGGATCCGCCGGCGACATGTCCGCGGATTCCGGAGGGCAGGGGTCGCGCGATGCGGACTTGCCGCCGGCGCCCGCGAAGATCGCCGCGGAGTTCCTCGCGGCAGCCACGCTGCTCCAGGGGGGCGAAGGTGAAGAAGTGACGGACCTGCTCGCGGGACTCACACCCGTGAAGCCGGAGGCGGCCGAATCGCAGGAGAACGATCAGCAGATCCAGCGGACCGCGGAAATGCTGGCGCAGCTGCAACGCCAGAGTGCGGTGGACTCGGACAAGCCCGTGGTGACCACTCATGTGCGTGATCCGCGCTGGGCCGACGACTTCAGCAATCGCATGGCGATGATGGTTCGCGCCGGTGAATCGACGGCGTCGCTGCAGCTCACGCCCGTCGACCTGGGACCCGTCGAGATCAATGTTTCCGTGAAGGACGGGCAGGCGACTATCCACTTCGGCGCTTCGCAGGCCGAGACGCGTGCATTGCTCGAAGCCTCGCTGCCGAAGCTGCGTGAAATGCTGGCTTCGCAGGGCTTCAACCTGCTGGACGCCAGCGTGTCTTCAGGGTTTTCCCGATCGCAGCACGCCAATTCGCCGTCGCGCGGGCAGGGTGATGGCGCGAGCGGCGAGTCCGAGACCTCGACGACCGAGGCGCGCAGTGTGCGCGCGTTGGGGATGCTGGACCTGTACGCCTGAAATGGGGCCTGATGGGGTCACTCCCCAAATGCCAGCAAAAGGGGTCAAACCTCCTGCGGCCGGCGGTGGAGTGACGCGACTCGGTTGAGGTTTGACCCCTTTTGCCAGCATTTGGGGAGTGACCCCAAGCGACCCCACCCGCCAAAAACCCGGCGCTTTCCGCCCGCCGCGCGTGACCCCGGTCACGCTTTTCCCATGGCACGCGCGTTGCAAAAGTCTTCCTCGCGGATCAACGAACGCCGAAGGAAGCGTGCATGGCTACGGAAAACGAAGCGGCTGAAGGTGGAGAAGAAGGCGCCAAGAAAGGCGGCAAGAAGGGCCTGATCATCGCCATCGTGGCGGTGCTGGTCCTCGGCGGCGGCGGCGCGGGCGCCTTTTTCATGATGGGCGGCAAGAAGGAAGGCGAAGCCGCGAAGGAAGAGACCAAGGAAGTCCTTCCCCCCAAGTACATCAATCTCGATCCGCCGTTCGTCGTGAACTTCGAGGCGCAGGCGGCCGTGCGCTTCCTGCAGGTCACCGTGGGCATCATGACCCGCGACCTCAAGACCGAAGCGCTCATCAAGGACAACGATCCGCGCGTCCGCAACGACCTGCTGATGATCCTGAGCGGCCAGAACTACGCCTCCGTGAGCTCCAACGAAGGCAAGGAAGAACTCCGCAAGAAGTGCCTGGAGGCCATCCGCACCATCACGAAGGAGATGGGCGGCGAGGCCGAGAAAGTCGAAGCGCTGTATTTCACCTCGTTCGTGATGCAGTGAGGCGCCGATGAGCTCCCAGGAAGTACTGAACCAGGACGAGATCGACGCGCTGTTGAACGGCGTCGATGCCGGTGTCGTGAACACCGAAGCGCCGCCGGACGACGGTACGGCGCGTCAATACGATTTCAGCCGCGAAATGCGCATCGTGCGCGGCCGCATGCCGACGCTCGAGATGGTCAACGAGCGTTTCGCGCGCCAGCTGCGCAACACGATGTACAACCTGCTGCGCAAGACCGTCGAGCTCTCCGTCGGCCAGGTGTCGATGAAGAAGTTCAGCGAATACACCCATTCGCTGCCGCTCCCCATCAACCTCAACATGTGCAAGATCAACCCGCTGCGCGGCACGGCGTTGTTCGCGATGGACCCGAAGCTCGTGTTCGCCATCGTCGACAACTTCTTCGGCGGCGTGGGCCGTCACGCCAAGATCGAAGGCCGCGATTTCTCCTCCACGGAGATGCGCGTGGTGCAGATGCTGCTTCGCGGCGCGTTCGCCGACATGAAGGAAGCCTGGACGCCCATCGCCAGGATCGACGTCGAGTACCTCAGTTCCGAAGTGAATCCCAACTTTGCGAGCATCGTCACGCCCTCGGAAGTGGTCGTGGTGTGCCCGTTCAACATCGAGCTCGATGGCGGCGGCGGCTTCCTCCACATCGTCCTGCCCTACGCGATGATCGAGCCGCTGCGCGAAGTACTCGATTCCGGCGTGCAGTCCGACCGCGCCGAGCAGGACGAACGCTGGCTGGCCTCGCTCAAGGAAGGCCTGCAGGACGCCGAGGTGGAACTCACCACGTTGTTGGGCACCGGCAGCGTCCGTCTGTCCAAGCTCGTCGATCTCAAGCCCGGCGACGTCCTCCCCTGTGATTTTTCCGGCAAGGCCACGGTGCTTGCCGATGGCGTGCCGCTGTTCCGCGGCGCCTTCGGCGTCTCGCGCGGCCAGCAATGTGTGCGTTACGAGCAGCGAGTGCGGCGGCCGGGCCCGGCCGATGCGTCGTTGCTCCGTCGATAAAGCTCAAGGAAATCGAACATGAATGCGAAGAGTGAAGCAGTGGTCCCCGAAGCCGCCGATGGCGCGCAGGACGTCAACCTCGAGGTGATCCTCGACGTGCCCGTCACGCTGTCCATGGAAGTGGGCCGCACGAAGATCCCGATCCGCAACCTGCTGCAGTTGAACCAGGGCTCCGTGGTCGAACTCGACCGCGCGGCCGGCGAACCGCTCGACGTGTTCGTCAACGGCACGCTGGTGGCGCATGGCGAGGTGGTGGTGGTGAACGAGAAGTTCGGCATCCGCATCACCGACGTGGTCAGCCCGGCCGAACGCATCCGCAAGCTCAAGTAGGCGATGGCTGAACCCACTCTATTCGCCGCACCCGACGCAGCGGCTCACACCACCGCGGCCGGCGGCACCTTCGAGGTGACGCTGGCGTTGCTGCTGGTGGTGGGCGTGATCGCCGCGCTGGCCTGGTTCGCGCGCCGCGCGCGCGGCGGCCTGTTCCGCGGGCGCAATGCGCGCATCCAGGTACTGGCCACGCAATCTCTCGGCGTGAAGGAAAGCGCCGTACTCGTGCGTATCGGCGACACCGACATCCTCATCGGAGTCGCGCAGGGCAACGTCCGCCCGCTGCACGTGTTCCCCGTCGGCGCGAACACCGACGCGCCGCCGTCGCCGGAGCTTCCGCCCGGTGCGCCGCAGGCGCCGAATTTCAAGGAACTGCTGTTGAAGTCCCTCGGAGTCAACAAGCAGTGAAACGCTTCGCGCTCATCCTGTTAGGCCTGTTCGCGCCCGTGCTCACGCATGCAGCCACGGGTCTCCCGGCGGTCACGGTCACCACGAATCCCGGCGGCGGTCAGACGTATTCGCTGACGCTGCAGGTCCTGATCCTGATGACGGTGCTGACGCTGCTGCCGGCCATCATGCTCATGATGACGGCGTTCACGCGCATCATCATCGTGCTCGCGATCCTGCGGCAGGCGATCGGCGCCGGCCAGACGCCGCCCAACCAGGTGCTCGTCGGCCTCGCGCTGTTCCTCACGCTGTTCGTCATGGCGCCGGTGGTGGAGAAGATCAACACCGAAGCCGCGCAGCCCTATCTCGCCGGCACCATCGAAACCACGGTGGCGCTCGAACGCGCCATCGTGCCGCTCAAGACGTTCATGCTCGAGCAGACGCGCGAGTCGGACATCGCCACCTTCGTGCGCATCTCGGGCGGCAAGGGCTTCGCGAAGAAGGAAGACGTGCCACTCAGCATCCTCGTGCCGTCGTTCATCACGAGCGAGCTCAAGACCGCGTTCCAGATCGGCTTCATGTTGTTCATCCCGTTCGTGATCATCGATCTCGTGGTGGCGAGCGTGCTCATGTCGATGGGCATGATGATGCTCTCGCCGGTGCTGATCTCGTTGCCGTTCAAGATCATGCTGTTCGTGCTCATCGACGGCTGGTCGCTGATCATGGGCACGCTGGCCCAGTCGTTCTTCAGGTGACGCACCCATGACACCTGAAACCGTCGTCACGATTGGCCGCCAGGCGCTGGAAATGACGCTGATGCTCTCGGCGCCGCTGCTTCTCACGGCGCTCGCCGTGGGTCTCATCGTCGGCATCTTCCAGGCCGCCACGCAGATCAACGAGATGACGCTGTCGTTCATCCCGAAGCTGCTGGCCATGGCGGCGGTGCTCGCCTTGACCGGTCCCTGGATGCTGCGTCATCTCGTCGAGTACACGCGCAATCTCATCCAGAGCATTCCGTCCCTGATTGGTTAGCCGCGTGATCAATCTCACCACCGGTCAGCTCGAGGCGTGGATTGCGCAGGGGTTCTTCCCCTTCACGCGCATCGGCGCCTGCCTGATGGTGGCGCCGCTGTTCGGCGCGCGTTTCGTGTCCTCGCGGCTGCGCATCATCCTCGCCGTGGCGATCACCGCGCTCGTCGTGCCGCTGCTGCCGGCGCCGGACATCGCGCCGTTCTCGCCGCAGGGCTTCGTGGTCGTCGCGCAGCAGATCATGATCGGCGTGGCGTTGGGCTTCGCGCTGCAGATCGTGTTCGACGCGCTGGGCCTGGCGGGCCAGCTGCTCGCGAACAGCATGGGTTTGAGCTTCGCGTTCAATGTCGATCCGCTGCGCGGCAGCAGCACTGCCGCGCTGGGCCAGCTCTACATCATCCTCGCCACGCTGGTGTTCCTCGCGCTGGGTGGACATCTCTCGCTCATCCAGGTGCTGGTGGACGGGCTCACCACCATGCCCGTGGGCGCGACGCTTCCGCGCGAAGGCCTCTGGGCCATCGTGCTCTGGGGCGGCACGTTGTTCTCGGGCGCGATCTCCATCGCGCTGCCCGGCGTGACCGCGCTACTGATCGTCAATCTCGCGTTCGGCGTGGTCTCGCGCGCCGCGCCGTCGCTGAACCTGTTCGCGGTGGGTTTCCCCATCTCGCTGATCGTGGGCCTGGTGGTGGTGCTGGCCGGCATGGGCCCGCTCACGCAGGGAATCGCGCAACTCATCGGCCAGGGACTGCAGTTCCTGCGCGATCTGATCGGAGCCTGAGACATGGCCGAGACCGGTCAGGAAAAGACAGAACAAGCAACACCGAAGCGCCTCGAGGAGGCGCGCAAGAAGGGCCAAGTGCCGCGCTCGGTGGATCTGTCCACCGCGGCGGTGTGTATCGCGGCCGCCGCGGCTATCTACACGCTGGGCAGCATGGCCGCGGGCCAGTTCGCGGACTTCATGAAGTCCTCGTTCATCATCGAGCCCGCGCGCACCATGAACCCCGACGCCATGTGGCCGCAGCTCATGGAAGCGGGCGCACGTTCCATCCTCATCGTGCTGCCCATCCTCGCGGCGACGTTCTTCGCGGCGCTGGCCGCGCCGCTGTCGATCGGCGGCTGGAACATGTCCGGCCAGGCGCTGATGCCGCAGTTCTCGCGCCTCAATCCCATCGCCGGCATCGGCCGCATGTTCTCCAAGCGTGGCCTCGTCGAGCTGATCAAGGGTCTCACCAAGGTGTCGGTGGTGGGCATCATCGGCGTCGTGCTGCTGAAGGCGCTCACGCCGCAGCTCATGGGCCTGTCTTCCGAACCGGTGAACACCGCCATCGGCCATGCGGCCTCCATGGCGTCGTATTCGCTGCTGATCCTCTGCATGGGTCTCGCGATCATCGCGGCCGTCGACGTGCCGTACCAGCTCTGGCAGTACAGCCAGGAGCTCAAGATGACGCGCCAGGAAGTGCGCGACGAATACAAGGAAAGCGAAGGTTCGCCCGAGATGAAGGGGCGCATCCGCGAGGCGCAACAGGCGCTCTCGCAGGGCCGCATGATGCAGGAGGTGCCCAAGGCCGACGTCGTGGTGACCAATCCGACCCACTACGCCGTGGCGCTTCGCTACGACGAGACGAAGAACCGCGCGCCCATCGTGGTTGCGAAGGGCGTGGAACTCATCGCGCTGCGCATCCGCGAGATCGCGATGGAGAACGGCGTGCCCGTGGTCGAGGCGCCGCCGGTGGCGCGCGCGCTCCACAAGACCGTGGAGCTGAACCGTGAAGTGCCCGCCGCGTTGTACATCACCGTGGCGCAGGTGCTGACCTACGTTTACCAGCTTCGCGCCGCGCGTGATCGCGGTGTGCAGCCGCCGGCCGCGCCGATCTTCGGTGAGGTGCCGGGCGACCCCCTGAACACTCAACAGAAGCCGACTAACTGATGGCCGGACCGAACGACAATTCCATCCTGGGCAATGTGATGCGTTCCGGCATCGGCGTGCCCGTGGGCCTGCTCTCCATCCTGGCGATGATGATCCTGCCGCTGCCGCCGGTGCTGCTGGACGTGTTGTTCACGTTCAACATCGCGTTGTCGCTGGTCATCGTCATGGCGGTGTTCCAGGTCAAGCGTCCACTCGAATTCGCGATCTTCCCGACCGTGCTGTTGCTGGTGACCTTGCTGCGTCTGGCGCTCAACGTCGCCTCGACGCGCGTCGTACTGCTGCACGGACACGAGGGCTCACACGCCGCGGGCAAGGTGATCGCGGCGTTCGGCGAGTTCGTGATCGGCGGCAATTTCGCCGTGGGCGCCGTGGTGTTCATCGTGCTCACCATCATCAACTTCGTCGTGGTGACCAAGGGCGCGGGCCGCGTGTCGGAAGTGTCGGCGCGCTTCGCGTTGGACGCCATGCCCGGCAAGCAGATGGCCATCGACGCCGATCTCAACGCCGGCATCATCACGCAGGACCAGGCGCGCGAGCGCCGCGCGGAAGTTCGCGCCGAATCGGACTTCTACGGCTCCATGGACGGCGCCAGCAAGTTCGTGCGCGGCGACGCCATCGCCGGCATCCTCATCATGGTCATCAACATCGTGGGCGGCTTGCTGATCGGCATCATGATGCACGACCTGCCTGCCGGCGAAGCCACCAAGACCTACACGCTGCTCACCATCGGCGACGGCCTCGTGGCGCAGATTCCCGGACTGCTGCTCTCGGTCGCCGTGGCCATCATCGTCACGCGCGTCACGCGCGAGCAGGATGTCGGCGGCGAACTCGGCAAACAACTCTTCGGCCAGCCCAAGGCGCTGGCCGTGGCCGCGGCCGTGCTCGGCATCCTGGGCGTGATCCCGGGCATGCCCAACCTCATGTTCCTGAGCTTCGCGGCGCTCGCGGGCTGGGGCGCGTGGAAACTGCATCAGAAGCAGAACCAGCCGGTGATCGAGGAAGCGATTCCCGAGCCCGAATCGCCCCCGCCGGCGCAGGAAGTGCAGGAACTCTCCTGGGACGACGTGCGTCCGGTGGACGTCATCGGTCTCGAAGTGGGTTATCGCCTCGTGCCGCTCGTGGATCGCACCAAGGGCGGCGATCTGCTGGCGCGCATCCGCGGCATCCGCCGCAAGCTCACGCAAGAACTCGGGTTCCTCGTGCAGGCCGTGCACATCCGCGACAACCTGGAGTTGGGCCCCAACAGCTACCGCATCCGGTTGGCCGGAGTCGCCATCGGCGAAAGCATCGTGCATCCGGATCGCGAGATGGCCATCAACCCGGGCCGGGTGTTCGGCACCGTGCAGGGCCTCGCGACGCGCGATCCGGCGTTCGGCATGGAAGCGGTGTGGATCGAACCCAGCATGCGCGAGCACGCGCAGTCGTTGGGCTACACCGTGGTCGACAGCGCCACGGTCATCGCGACGCATCTCTCGCATCTGATCCAGACGCATGCGCACGAGCTCTTCGGCCACGAGGAGGCCGAGCAGCTCCTCAAGAATCTTTCCAAGGTGGCGCCCAAGCTCGTCGACGAACTCGTCCCGAAGGTGCTGCCGCTCGCGACCGTCGTGCGCGTCATGCAGGGACTGCTGTCCGAAGGTGTGCCCATCCGCAACGTACGGGCCATCGTCGAAGCTCTGGCGGAAGCCGGGCCGCGTACGCAGGACCCGCAGGCGCTCATCGCGCAGGTCAGGGTTGCCCTGGGTCGCCAGATCGTCCAGGACATCGTGGGACTCGCCGAAGAGTTGCCCGTCATCACACTCGAGCCCGATCTCGAGCGACTTCTGTCAAACGGACTTGCGAATAATTCCAATAGCCCCGGGCTCGAGCCCGGGTTGGCAGAGCGCTTGCAACGAGGTCTACAGGAAGCCGCTGCGCGTCAAGAACGTGGCGGTGAACCGGCGGTGTTGTTGACGCCGCCGGCCCTGCGAGCAGCGCTGGCCCGGTTCTTCCGCGTGAGCGTCCCCGGACTCCACGTGCTCGCCTGGAACGAAGTGCCCGATAACCGGCGCGTCCGCATGGTGACCGCGGTCGGAAGCCGGTAGAGACGGAGATTTTTGAATGAAGATCCAGAGATACATCGCCAAGGACATGCGCAGCGCGCTGGCTCAAGTGCGTGACGCACTCGGCGCCGACGCCGTGATCCTGTCCTCGGGCCGCATCGGCGACGAAGTGGAAGTGGTCGCCGCCGTCGACTTCGAAGCCGTGCAGCAAGCCGCGGCCCAGGCGGTTCCGGCGCCGCGCCAGCGTTCGGTGCTCGATGTGCGCGAGGACTCGCGTCCCGACGCCGAAGTACGCCCCGATCCGCGATTCGCCGCGCGCGCCGAAACCCGCGCTGCCGCGCCGCGCACGGCCGCGTCGCAGTACTCCGCGATCGACGACGAAGCACAGCTCTCGCGTCAGCCGGAGCAGCGCCAGCCCGAGCCGCGCGCCGAACGTCGCGCCTCGTCGCAGCTCTCCGAAGAGATCGCTCCGTCGTTCGCCACGCCGCCGGCCCCGGTCGTCAGCGAGGCGCAGAACGCGCTCGCGAACGAGATGAAGGACATGCGCCGCATGCTCGAGGCGCAACTCGCCACGCTCACGTGGAACGATTTCCAGCGCCGCTCGCCGGTGCAGGCCGCCATGCTCAAGGAGCTGGCGCAGCTCGGGCTCACGCAGGACCTCGCGAACTCGCTGGTCCGCAAGATCCCGGCCGATCTCAATTTCTCGGCGGCGCGCCGCTTCGCGCTGGCGACGATCGCTCGCACGCTGCAGGTCACGGGCGACCGCTGGCTCGAGAAGGGTGGTGTGGTCGCGTTCGCGGGTCCCGCGGGCGCCGGCAAGACCACGCTGCTCGCCAAGCTCGCCGCGCGCTGGGTGCTGCGTCATGGTCCGCGCCGCGTCGCGATGATCTCCGCCGATTCCGTGCGCATCGGTGCGCACGAACAGTTCCACACGCTGGGGCGCCTGCTGGGCGTGACCACGCACAACGTGTTCGACATCAGCGAACTGCCCGAGCTGCTCTACGAGCTGCGCAACTACCAGTTCGTGATGATCGACACCGCGGGCACCAGCCCGCGCGATCCGGAGCTCGCGCGCCAGCTGAAACTGCTGAGCACGTTCTCCACGAGCATCGAGACTTCGCTCGTGTTGCCCGCCAGCACCCAGGCCGGCGCGATCGACGAAGTCATCCAGCGCTTCGCGCTCGCGAAACCCACGGCTTGCTGCATCACCAAGGTGGATGAAGCCGTGAGCCTGGGCGGCATGTTGTCGGCGCTGATCCGCCACAAGATGTCGGCCGCCTATTTCAGCGATGGCCAGCGCGTTCCCGAGGACCTGGCGCCGGCCCGCGCGCACCAGCTCGTGAGCCGCGCGGTGGAGATCGCCAGTCACAATGGAGCCACCGCTGATGACGAAGTCATGCAGCGCCGCATGACAGGAGTCAAGAATGGCCGCTAACTACACGCAGGCCGGGCCGAAGAAGAACGGCACGCTGCAGATGACGCCCCCCGCGCAGGCCAACCCGGTGCAGGTCATCGCCGTCACCGGCGGCAAGGGCGGTGTGGGCAAGACCACGGTGGCCGTGAATCTCGCGGCGTCGCTGGCCTCGCGCGGCAAGGAAGTGATGCTGCTCGATGGCGATCTCGGACTCGCCAACGTCGACGTGTTCCTGGGCCTCACGCCGCGCCTCACGCTGGCCGACGTGCTCTCGGGCAATCACACGCTCGAAGAAGTGGTGCTCGACGCGCCGCAAGGTTTCAAGGTGGTGCCCTCGGCTTCGGGCATCGCGCAACTCGCCGAGCTCGACGCCATGACCCACCTGGGGCTGGTGCGCGCGTTCGGCGATCTGTCGACCAACCTGGACTTCCTCGTGGTCGACACGGCGCCCGGCATCGCGGGCTCCGTGCTGCAGTTCTCGCAGGCGGCGCAGCAGGTGCTCGTCGTGATCTGCGACGAACCGGCGTCGCTCACGGATGCGTACGCGCTCATCAAGATCCTGTCCCGCGATCACGGTGTGAAGCAGTTCCGGGTGCTCGTGAACCAGGTGCGCGGCCGCGGATTAGGGCAAGCCCTGTTCCAGCGCTTCGAGCGCGTGGCCACGCGCTTCCTCAATGTGGACCTCGATTATGTGGGTGAGATCCCGGAGGACCCGTTCCTGCGCCGCGCGATTCGTGAACAGCGTCCCGTTGTCACCGCTTACCCCTCCTGTCCGGCCGCCATGTCTCTCAAGACGCTCGCGTTGCGGGCCGATATGTGGCCAGTGGCGGAAGGGCCCAGAGGGAACGTGGAGTTTTTCGTCGAGCGCCTGATCAGACGCCCCTCGGTTCGCCTCGAGGTGGTTCGATGAGCGGAGTGAGCGCGTATAGCCAGCGTACCGGTGCGCGGGAGACCGAGGCATTGGTGATGCGGCATGCCGAGCTGGTGAAACGCATCGCGTATCACCTGGCGGGTCGGCTGCCGGCCTCCGTCGAGGTCGACGACCTCATCCAGGCGGGCATGCTGGGTTTGTTAGAGGCCGC
The DNA here is from genome assembly GCA_046733635.1 of Pseudomonadota bacterium. GTDB lineage: Bacteria > Pseudomonadota > Gammaproteobacteria > Steroidobacterales > Steroidobacteraceae > CADEED01. The sequence continues at coordinate 12,979 of JBKPPO010000166.1, forward strand.
TTCCAATTATTCCGCCGGGCGTGGCGCGAGTTTCGAGACCTACGCCGGCATCCGCATCCGCGGCGCCATGCTGGACGGACTGCGGAAACTCGATTGGGCGCCGCGTTCGGTGCATCGCAAGGCGCGTGCCGTTGCGAATGCGATCCGCGAGCTCGAGGCCGAGATCGGCCGCGAAGCGCGCGACCAGGACGTGGCGACGAAGATGGGTGTGTCGCTCGACGAGTATCACAAGATCGTCGAGGACGCGGCGGGTTGCCAGATCGCCAGCCTCACCACCGAGGAAGGCGAGATCAACGCCACCGATCCGGAAGCGGATCCGTTCCGCGACGTGCTCGACGAACGGTTCCGCGCGGCATTGACGGACGCGATCGCAGGTCTGCCGGACCGCGAGCGCACGGTGATGTCCCTGTACTACGACGATGAGCTGAACCTGAAGGAGATCGGCGCGGTGCTCAAGGTGAGCGAATCGCGGATCTGCCAGATCCACGGACAGGCGCTCACGCGTCTGCAGGCGCGGCTCTCGGGCTGGCGCGACCGGATCTGACGAACAAGTCTTGAGCGAGGAGGAGAGAGAGTGAGCAATACAATGAAGTTCCTGGTCGTCGACGATTTCTCGACGATGCGCCGTATCGTGAAGAACTGCCTGCAGGAGATCGGGTACACCGACATCACCGAGGCCGATGACGGCAATACCGCGCTGCCCATGCTGAAGGCGGGGGCGTTCGAATTCCTCATCACGGACTGGAACATGCCGGGCATGCCGGGCCTCGACCTGCTGAAGGCCGTGCGCGCCGACGCGAAGCTCGCCAAGCTGCCGGTGCTCATGCTGACGGCGGAAGCCAAGCGTGAACAGATCATCGAAGCCGCGCAGGCCGGTGTCAGCGGCTACGTGATCAAGCCGTTCACCGCCGCGACGCTCAAGGAAAAGATCGACAAGATCCTGGCGACCAAGGCCGCGGCCTGATTGTCAGGTGACCTGATGTCGCAAGCCGAACCGACCCCGAGCCTGAACGACCGCTATGGAAAGCTGGTCGCCAGGCTGCACATGGCGATCGCCGCGAACGACGAGGCAGCGTTCTATGCCTCGTTCGACCAGCTCGGCGGCGAGCTCAAGGTCGAGTTCATCCCGGTACTCAAGCGGCTCACGGCCACGGCCGAATCGGCGCTGCGCCGTTTCGCCGAGGAAGCGCGCATCGACAAGCTGGCCGCGAGCGAAGTGCCCGATGCGCGCAAGCGGCTCGCGCACGTGGTGCAGCTCACCGACGAAGCCGCGCACCGCACGCTGGACCTCATCGAGAAGTCCGGACCGCTCGTGGACCAGGGCGCCAAGGACGCGGCGCAGCTGCTCGAGGCCTGGACGGCGTACGGCAGCCGCGAATGCGCGGGCAATTCGTTGTGGCCCGAACGCACGCTGGGTTATCTCGAACGTTCGCTCTCCGATTCGGAGCGTGTGCGCAAGCTCCTGAACGAGATGCTGATGGCCCAGGGTTATCAGGACATCACGGGCCAGATCATCCGCAGCGTCATCAGCCTCGTGGGTGAGATCGAACAGGTGCTGGGCCAGCTCGCGGAGATCGCGAACGGCACGGCCAGTGCTTCCGATACGCGCCGCATGCCGGCGCTCAAGGTGGCCGAAGAGAAGTCGTGGCAGCAGGGTCTCGGCCCGCAGGTGCCCGGCATCACCGATGCGTCGGCCGTCGCCGGCCAGGACGACATCGACGCGTTGCTCGCGAGCATGGCGGGGCAGTGACGCCGCCGTGGACATTCTTTCCGCCATAGGATTCCTGCTCGCGCTCGCCGCGGTGCTCGTGGGCGCGGTGCTCAAGGGCGCGGGCATCCACGCGCTGCTCTCCGGCGCCGCGTTCATGATCGTGGTGGTGGGCACGATTGCCGCGATCTTCATCCAGACGCCGCTCTCCGTGTTCAAACACGCGCTGAGCCGCTTCTCGTGGGTGCTCAAGCCGCCGCCGCTCGAAGGGGAGGCCCTCATCGCCAAGATCGTCGAGTGGAGCAACATCGCCCGCAAACAAGGGTTGCTGGGACTCGAGCCGCTGGCCGAGCGCGAGAGCGATCCGTTCGTGCGCCGCGGTCTCCAGCTCGTGGTGGACGGCGGCGAGCCGGAAAACATCCGCGCCATCCTCGAAGTGGAGATGGACGTGCGCGAGCACGCCGATACCCGCGCGGCGAAAGTCTACGAAGGCATGGGCGTGTACGCCCCCACACTCGGCATCATCGGCGCCGTACTGGGCCTCATGGCCGTGATGCAGAACCTCGCCGATCCTTCGAAGCTCGGCACCGGCATCGCCGCGGCGTTCACCGCCACGGTGTACGGCATCGGCCTCGCGAACCTGTTCTTCCTGCCCATCGCCGGCAAGCTCAAGGGCATCGTCGCCGCGCAGACGCAGGTGCGCGAGATGGTCATCGAAGGCGTGGTGTCGATCGTGCTCGGCGAGAATCCGCGTGCGATCGAGTCCAAGCTGCGCGGGTTCTTGCACTGATGGGGACATTCCTCGTTTTCCAGAAAACGGGGACGCGCCTCATGCAGCGCCCCCGCTTCCCCACGATTTTCGCGATGAGGCCCGTCCCCGTTTTCTAGAAAACGAGGAATGTCCCCATGGCGCGCAAGAAGAAACACGAAGAACACGCGAACCACGAGGCGTGGGCCATCCCGTATGGCGACCTGATCACGCTGCTGCTCGCGTTCTTCGTCGTGATGTACGCGATCTCGTCGATCAACGAAGGCAAGTTCCGCGTGCTCTCCGACTCGCTGAACGCGGCCTTCCGCGGCAATCCCAAGTCCTTCGAGCCCGTGCAGATCGGCGAGAAGGCGCGCGGCATGGGCGCCGACATGTCGGTGCCGCAGCTCCAGCAGGCGCTGCTCAACGGCGATCAGCGCAACCTGTTCGAGTCCATCGAGATCGAGGGCATGGAGCCCACGCATCCCGGTGATGACGCCAAATCTTCCGGCCAGGAACATCCGATGGTGGCGCAGCTCGCGCGCGTGGCCGATGAACTCGAGAACGCGCTCTCCGATCTCGTCGAAGCGGACCTGGTGTCGGTACGCCGCCACCAGTTCTGGCTCGAGGTGGAGATCAAGACAGACATCCTGTTCCCGAGCGGCGTCGCGACGCTCTCGGCCTCGGCCTATCCGGCGCTCGACGCGCTGGCCGGCACGCTGGTGCGCTACCCGAATCCGTTGCGCGTCGAAGGCCACACCGACAACCTGCGTATCAACACGCGGCTCTATCCCTCCAACTGGGAGCTGTCCGCCGCGCGCGCTGCGAGCGTGGTCCATCGATTCCAGCAGGACGGCATCTCTCCGGCCCGGCTCTCGGTGATCGGCTTCGGTGAGTTCCGGCCCGCCAAGCCCAATGACACGGCCGCCGGCCGCGACGCCAACCGCCGAGTGGTCATCGTGATCCTCTCGGGCGACGGCACCAACGCTCCGGCCGATTCCTCCGAAGGCATGGCCGACGAAGCCTCGCGCGCCGGAGCCGCCGCGGCGCTGCCGCCGCTGGCGGCAGGCGTTCCCGCACAGACCGAGTCCAACAACTCCGAAACCTCGACTGCTTCCGCCCCGCCGACGGCGCCTTCCGGCCCGGTTGGCACGGAATCTGCTCCTGTACCTGTGACGGTAGGTACAGGCGGCGGAAATCCGACGCGGGAGTAGTGGAATGGCAGGTTCGATATCGGATCCGACCCTCGGGGGTCTGGAGATTTTCCTGTTCGGTCTTCGCGCAGCGGTGCTGATCGGCGCGTTCGCAGCTTTTGCCTGGGCGCTGTGGCGCATGCGGCGCGAGTCCGCCGAACAGATCGAGCGCCTGCAGAGCTCGCAGCGCGAACTCGCCGCGCAGACCCATGCGCTGTCCGAACGCATCGCCGCCCTGGCCACGCTCGTGGCCGCCACGCCGCGCCGCGCCGAACCCCTAAGCGAACCGGCCCCGCCGGTGAGCAAGCCGCGCCGGCAACACGCCGCGCCTAGCTACGAGACCGCCAAACGACTGGCGCGCTCGGGCGCCAGCGTCGAGGAGATCGTCGCGGGCAGCGGTGTCGCCGGTACAGAGGCGCGCCTACTACTTCGCCTGCATGGCGCTGATTCCCAACACGAAAACGCCGCTTGAGAGCCACATGACTGCACGCACTGTGAAGCGGGTCTCCAAGGCCCGCTCAAACAACAAGGTGTCCCGGCCGAAAAAGGAGAGCCCGCCCGAGGTTCAGCGGGATGTTTCGGAGACCGTCGAAATCATGACAGCAGATGCGAAAGCCCCGGCGCCCGCCGCGGGTCAGACCGCGGCCGTTCCCCCGACCGCCGCTCAGGCGTCAGGCCGCATCGTCCTGGGCGCCACCTGCACCATCCATGAAGCGCCCGCGCTGCGGGCCCATCTGCTCGAACAGACGGCGCACCCGGGTCCGTATGAAATCGACGGCGCCGGAGTGCAGCAGATAGACACGGCCGGCGTGCAGCTCGTCGTGGCCTTCGCGCTCGACTGCCTGGAGAAAGGCATCCACTACGCCTGGACCGGCCGATCGCCGGCGCTCGAGGAAGCCATCCGCACGCTCGGCGTCGGCGCGCTGCTCGAGAGTCCCGGCGCCGCCACCAGCTACTCCGCCCCCGGTGCCGCATGACGCTCGATCTCGCTCAATTCCATGAAACCTTCTTCGAGGAGAGCTTTGAGGCGCTCGACTCGATGGAAGGCGCGTTGCTCAAGCTCTCGGCTGGCGAAGTCGACTCCGAGCTGATCAACACCATCTTCCGCGTCGCCCATTCCATCAAGGGCGGCAGCGCGACGTTCGGCTTCACGGACGTCGCCGGATTCACGCACATCGCCGAGACGCTGCTCGATCAGATCCGCGCCGGCAAGCGACAAGTGACGCCCGAGCTCGTGGACCTGTTCCTGCGCTCCGGCGACATCATGCGCGCGATGCTCGTCGCGACGAAGGAGAAGCAGCCGATGGACACGGCGCTCGCCGCCGCGGTCCACGCCGAGATCGAAGCCGTGCTGGCCACGGATCCGGGCGCCGCGCCCAAGGCGGCTCCGGCCGCCGCGCCGGCCGCGCCGAATCCCGTCTCCGCCGATACCGACATCGCGCTCGCTGGACTCGTGACGGGTCCTTCGGGCTGGCGCATCGAATTCGTTCCCGGTCCCAAACTACTTCGTCATGGCAACGACCCGCTGCGCATCCTGCGCGAGTTGAACTCGCTCGGCACCTGCGTCGTGCGCGCCGACGCCATGAAGATCCCGCCGCTCACCGATCTCGACGCGGAGGAGTGCAAACTCTCGTGGAAGATCGAGCTGCAGGAGCCCGTGGCGGAAGCCGCGGTGCGCGCCGTGTTCGAATGGGTCGAAGGCGAGTGCGAACTCAAGATCGAATCCTTCGGCGGCAGCGCCCAGGGCTGCACCGTCAGTGAACCCGCTCCGGTGGCTGCAGCCGCGCCCGCGGCGCCGGCTCCGGTGCCGGCCGCGATCGCCAAGGCGCCCCCGGCCGATGCGCATGAAACGCGTGGCGGCGAGGGCGGCTCCATCCGCGTCAGTATCGAGAAGATCGACGAACTGCTGAACTCGGTGGGCGAGCTCGTGATCACGCAGTCCGTGCTCAGCCAGCTCGCCGCGCCGCTCGAAGGCCGCGATGCGGACGAACTCCGTAATGCACTCGGCCAGCTCGAGCGCCACATGCGCTCGCTGCAGGAAAGCGTCATGCGCGTGCGCATGTTGCCCATCAGCTTCGTGTTCAACCGCTTTCCGCGCCTGGTGCGCGACCTGGGTCAGCGCCTCGGCAAGAAGATCGAGCTGCGCATGAACGGTGACCAGACGGAACTCGACAAGACCGTGCTCGAGAAGATCGGCGATCCGCTGGTCCACCTCGTGCGCAACTCCATCGACCACGGCATCGAGATGCCCGACGTGCGCACTGCCAACGGCAAGAGCGCGAGCGGCACCATCGAACTCAACGCCTACCACAAGGGTGGCAGCGTGGTGGTCGAGGTCAGCGACGACGGCGGCGGTCTCAAGAAAGAGAAGATCCTGGCCAAGGCGCGCGAACGCGGCCTGGTGGCGCCCGACGAGGAACTCTCCGAGGACCGCATCTTCAATCTCATCTTCGCGCCGGGTTTCTCGACGGCCGACGTGGTCAGCGATGTCTCCGGCCGCGGCGTCGGCATGGACGTGGTCAAGCGGAACATCAACGAACTCGGCGGCCACGTGCAGATCTTCAGCACGCCCGGCAAGGGCAGCATGGTCCGCATCCGCCTGCCGCTCACGCTCGCCATCCTCGATGGCCAGCTCGCGCGCGTCGGCAACGAGGTGTACGTGGTGCCCATCGTCTCGATTGTCGAGACCATCCAGGTCCGCAAGGAGCTCGTGAACTCGATCGCCAACAAGGGCGAGGTGTTCCGGCTGCGCGACGACTATCTACCCATCGTGCGGCTCTACGACCTGTTCGGCATCGAGCCCGATCACACCGAGCTGCTGAACGGCCTGCTCATGATCGTCGAGGCCGACGGCAAACGCGTCGGCCTGTTCGTGGACGAACTGATGTCCCAGCAGCAGGTGGTCATCAAGAGCCTCGAAACCAACTTCCGCCCGGTCACGGGCCTCGCGGGCGCCACCATGCTGGGTGACGGCCGCGTCGCGCTGATCCTCGACATCCCGGGCGTGATCACCCGTTTCCAATCCAAGGAGGCGCGCCGCGATGCGGCGCGTGCCGCATGAACGCAACCGCAGAAAACATCGTCGAAGCCGACACGCAGCAGTTCCTGACCTTCAAGCTTGCCGGTGAAGAGTACGGCGTGGGCATCCTGTCGGTTCAGGAGATCCGCGGCTGGTCCGCCGTGACCGCGATCCCGCATGCGCCGAACTGGCTGCTGGGCGTGATCAACCTGCGTGGCGTGGTCGTGCCCATCATCGATCTGCGCATCAAGTTCAATTTTGCCAAGGCCGAATACAACGAGTTCACGGTGGTCATCATCCTGAACGTCGGCGCCCGCGTCGTGGGCGTCGTGGTGGACGGCGTGTCCGACGTGATCACGCTGTCACCCGAGCAGATCAAACCCGCACCGTCTCTCGGCAACAACACCGATACCAGCCACATCATCGGCTTCGGAACCCTCGATGACCGCATGCGGATCCTCATGGATGTGGAACGACTCATGGCCAGCGCCGACCTGAGCGCACTCGCCAAATCGCAATAGCTAGGAAGGCACGCAGATGACTCTCGCAAGCTTGAACGTTCGTACCCGGCTCCTGGCGGGTTTCGCCCTGTTGCTCGTCACCACCGCCATCATCGGCGTGGTGGGCGTGCAGCAGCTCGGTGGTTTGAACGCCGCCGTCGATCAGCTTGCCACGCGCGACTGGGCCGCCGCGAACAAGGCGATCACCACGCGCGCCAACGTGCGCAGCCTCTCGGCCAAGACGCCGGAGTACCTGATCGCCGATTCTGCCAAGCGGCCGAAGATCGTCGCGAAGATGGACGAGCACAAGGGGATCATCGCCGACGGCTTCGAATCGCTGGAGAAGATCGAAGCGGGCGATCCACAGGCCCAAGAACTGCTCGCGAAGATGCGTGATTCGCGCGAGTCCATGATGACCTCGCTCGACAAGGTCATTCGCCTGGCCGACAGCGCCTCGTCCAGCGACGAATCGATGCAGCTCTTCCAGGACGAGACCAGCAAGCTCTTCGACACGACGCTCAGCAGCGTGAACGATCTCGTGAAGTATCACGAGGCGAACTTCGAGAGCACCCACCAGGTCGCGCAGGCCAACTACGCGAGCGCGCGCAAACTCATCTACGGGCTGCTGGGCGCGGCGCTCGTGCTCGGCATGGCGCTCGCGTTCCTGCTGGCCAAGGGCATCGTCAACCCGCTGAACCGTGCCGTGAACGTGGCCGAAGCCATCCGCGACGGCAAGCTCGACAACGTGATCGACAAGGGCGGCAAGGACGAAACCGGCCGCCTCATGGAGTCGCTCGACGCCATGCAGGGCGCGCTGCGTGGTCGCGACGAGAAGGATGCCGACTATCGCGGCCAGATCGCTGCGATCAACCGCGCGCAGGCGGTCATCGAATTCGGCATGGATGGCGTGGTTCACGCCGTCAACGACAACTTCGCCAACGTCACGGGCTACACCCAGCAGGAAGTGGTGGGCAAACACCACAGCATGTTCGCGGAACCCGCTTTCGCAGCCAGCGCCGAGTACCGGGCCTTCTGGGCCAAGCTCAATCGCGGCGAGTCGGACGTCGGCATCTACAAGCGCATCGGCAAGGGCGGCAAGGAAGTCTGGATCCAGGCGTCTTACAACCCGATCCCGGATGCCTCGGGCAAATACGTCAAGGTGGTCAAGTACGCGACCGACGTGACCGCGCAGATGGTCAACAACGCCGACTACGAGGGACAGCTCGCCGCGATCAATCGTGCGCAGGCCGTCATCGAATTCAACATGGACGGCACGGTTCGCAAGATCAACGACAACTTCGCAGCCTTCACGGGTTATTCCGCCGCGGAGGTCATCGGCCGGCATCACAGCATGTTCGTGGACCCGGCTTATGCGGCGAGCGCCGACTACCGCGCGTTCTGGGACAAGATGAATCGCGGCGAGTCCGACGTCGGACACTACAAACGCGTGGTCAAGGGCGGCAAGGATGTCTGGATCCAGGCGTCGTACAACCCGATCCCCGATGCGAACGGCAAACCGTTCAAGGTGGTCAAGTACGCGAGCGACGTGACCGCGTCGATGAAGGCGCAGGAGCAGCTCCAGGTCGCGGTGTCGGAGACCCAGTCCACGCTGAAGCTCGCCGCGGAAGGCGATCTCACGCGGCGCATCTCGCTCACGGGCAAGACCGGCGATCTCGAGATCCTGTGCAGCAGCGTGAATACGCTGCTGGACTCCACCACGGACCTGGTCAAACGCGTGAAGACCGCCACCGAAGAAGTGCAGGCGGGCACCGAAGAAATCTCCAAGGGCAATCTCAATCTGTCGCAGCGCACCGAGAAGCAGGCTTCCAGCCTCGAAGAGACGGCGGCGTCGATGGAAGAGATGACCTCGACCGTGAAGCAGACCGCGGACAACGCCGGTCAGGCAAACCAGCTCGCCATGGCTGCGCGCCAACAGGCGGAGAAGGGCGGTTCGGTCGTGGGCAATGCGGTCGCCGCGATGGCCGGCATCAACGACTCCAGCAAGAAGATCGCCGACATCATCGGCGTCATCGACGAGATCGCGTTCCAGACCAATCTGCTGGCGCTCAACGCCGCGGTGGAAGCCGCGCGCGCCGGTGAGCAGGGACGCGGTTTCGCCGTGGTGGCTACGGAAGTTCGCAATCTCGCCAGCCGGTCCGCGACCGCGGCGAAAGAGATCAAGAGCCTGATCCTCGACAGCGTCGGCAAGGTCGAAGAAGGCAGCCGGCTCGTCGATGAGTCGGGCCAGGTGCTCGGCGACATCGTGAATTCGGTCAAGAAGGTGACGGACATCGTCGCCGAGATCGCCGCCGCCTCGCGCGAGCAGTCGAGCGGCATCGACCAGGTCAACAAGTCCGTGATGCTCATGGACACGACCACGCAGGAGAACGCCGCGCTCGTCGAAGAGGCCGCGGCTGCGAGCCAGGCCATCAACGAGCAGGTGCACGGGCTCAACGCCATCGTCGCCCGCTACCACGTAGGCGGCGACGCCTCGCAACCCCACAAGACCACGCCCGCCGTCGAGCGCCGCTCGGCGTCGCGGCCCTGGTCGCAACAGTCGAAACCGGCGCCGGCATCCTCCGCGCCGCCGCGCAGGAAAGCCGCGGGTAGTGAAACCGAATGGAACGAGTTCTGAGATTCGTGACGGAGTAGATGTATGAGGTTCTCCCATTTCAAGGTCGGCACGCGGTTGGGCGTAGGCTTCGGCGTGCTGCTGGCGATCTCGCTGGCGGTCAGCGGCATCAGCTGGTTACGCATGTCGCAGATCGACGATGCCACCGATCGCATCGTGCTCGAGGAGTGGGAAAAAGCCCGCCTCTCGATGGAAATGCAGATCCGCTCGCGCGACAACGCGGCGAAGGCGGCGCGCATCTTCCTCGCGGGCAATGACTCAGCCGCCATCGAGAAGCTGCGCGGCGAAATGTCCGTCAACAGCAAAGCCAACGAACAAGCTCTCGCGGAACTGGACAAACTCATCGAGGACCCGGCGGAGCAGAAGCTGATGGAAGAGGCCGCCCAGGCGCGTCTCAAATACAACGACTCGCGCGCCAAAGCCACCGAGCTGGCCAAGAGCGCGAGCACGCATGACGAAGCGCTGCACCTGTTCGTCACCGAGGTTTCCGACGACTTCGAGGCGTACATGACGCCGTTCGTGAAACTGCTCGAGAAGCAGAAGGAAGACTTCCATGCGGCCGGCCTCGAAGGGCAGCGCGCTTACGACAGCGGCCGCCAGGTGCTGATCGCCGCCAGCATCGTCGCGCTCCTCATCGGCATCGGGCTCGCCTGGACGCTGGCGCGCAGCATCGTGCGCCCGTTGAGCCGCGCCGTCGAAGTGGCCGAGGCCGTCAAGGCGGGCAAGCTGGACAACACCATCGAGGTGAACGGAAAGGACGAGACCGCCCGGCTGCTGCAGTCGCTCGACGACATGCAGGGCGCGCTGCGCGCGCGCGATCAGAAGGACGCGGATTCGCGCGGCCAGATCGCCGCGATCAACCGCGCGCAGGCCGTGATCGAGTTCGGCATGGACGGCACGATCCAGAGCATCAACGAGAACTTCGCCCGCTCGATGGGATATTCGAAGGACGAAGTGGTGGGCAAACAC
>JBKPPO010000167.1:0-5238 GCA_046733635.1 Pseudomonadota bacterium
CACTTGGCAGTTGAAAAGCGGCGCATATACTACCGCGCTCGATTCTGGACCCGCCGATATAGACGCTCCCTTCGTCTAGAGGCCCAGGACATGGCCCTCTCAAGGCCGTAACACCGGTTCGAATCCGGTAGGGAGCGCCAAATCCTTCTGAATAAAAACAAGGGCTTAAGCCCTACGACGCGCAATCGACGCGATTCTCGAGGCGACATCGACCAATCCCGGTTCGTCTGGCGGTCACGGCCCGCGCCTGCTGTCCGGCGCCCTGTGTGCCCATCCCGGCGCCCTGGACGGCGACGTGCCATTACGGCACCGGCAACGGCCGCCACCACTTCCACCGCCAGCCCAAGGCGAACCAGGATGTGACGACGCGTGCGGAGAAATCGCGCGAGAACGTCTGCCACGACAAAGCGTCGCCTAACTACAACTCGCTCGAGTATTTCGTGGCGTATCCCAGCCCCAGCCTCCAGGCTTGCCTCACGAGCGGCGGGCGAGGCTTTGGCAACCGAACACCTCGACGCCCCGACAGTGCTCGGGTACGCTCCGCGCCGTCATTGGGGAGTAGCCTCCTTCTTCGGGAAGGGCCTTCGTCAACACACTTGCGCGGTTGTACCGGCATGGCGAAGGCGGCCTTGGTTTGGCGAGACCTTTGATCACGAGCCTCCGATCGGGTCGGGGACGCTGGTGATCAATGCGTCGTGGCCGGCCCCGGAATCAATTCAATGGAAGCATTCCTCGTCTCCACCGGTATCGTCGCGATCGCTGAAATAGGCGACAAGACCCAGCTGCTCGCACTTCTGCTGGCCACGCGCTTCCGCGCGCCCTGGCCCATCGTGCTCGGCATCTTCGTGGCGACCGCGCTCAATCACGCGCTGGCCAGCGCGGTTGGCGCATGGATCGTGCAATACGTCGGACCCGACACCCTGCGATGGATCCTGGGCCTCTCGTTCATCGCGATGGCGGCCTGGGCGCTGATCCCCGATTCCGCGCCCGACGAAGTTTCCACCGCGCCGCGATACGGCGTGTTCCTCACGACCGTGATCGCGTTCTTCGTCGTCGAGATGGGCGACAAGACCCAGCTCGCCACCGTAGCGCTGGCCGCGCAGTTCCAGTCCATGATCTGGGTGGTGATCGGCACGACGTTGGGCATGATGATCGCCAACGTGCCGGTGGTGCTCGCGGGCGACGCGCTGATCAAACGCGTATCGCTCAAGATCGTTCGTGCGATTGCGGCCGCGGGTTTTGCTGCGTTGGGAATCTACGTACTGCTTGCAACCGTGTAGACGCGGACTGATCCGCGCCACCCCGCCCTATTTCCTCAACAACCGCTCGTAGATCTGCTGTGTGAGCTCGATGTTTCGGTGAATGGAAAAGTCTGCGAGCAGCCGCGCATGTCCCGCCGCACCCATGGCCGCAGCGCGCGGCCGGTCGGCGAGCAGCGTGCGCAAGGCCGCGGCGAGCGCGGTGGGATTGCCAGGTTCGAACAGGAGACCTGTCTGTTCATGCTTCACGATCTCCGGCGCGGCGCCACCGTTGCTGGCCACCAGCGGTTTCGATAGCGCCATCGCCTCGAGCAGCACGCGCCCGAAGGGTTCCGGATCGATCGAGGCGTGGACCTGGATATCCAGCGCGTTGATGTAGTCAGGGACGTCGTTGCGAAAACCGGTGATGTGCACACGCTTTTCGATACCGAGCTCGCGCGTCAGCGCCAGCATCTGTTCGCGGTATGCCGCCGCGTTGGGCGAAGTGTCGCCGATCAGCACGCAGGCGAGATCCGGAAACTCATCGCGCAGCAGCCCCACCGCGCGGATCACGACTTCCTGTCCCTTCCAGGGTTTGATGTTGCCGACGATGCCGATGAGGCGCGAATCCGGCGCCACGCCGATTTCCGCGCGCACGTCCGCGGCCGCACGCGTGCATTTCATCTGCGCCGGATCGAGTCCGTTGAAGATGGTGACGAGCGGCAGCTCGCCGAGCCCGTATGCGACGAAGTTCTCGCGCACCGCGCTCGAGATGCAGATCACGGCGCCGAGATCGCGCGCCAGCCGCCGATCGCGCGCCACGAAACCGCGTCTGAGAGCGCGTTCATGCGTGATGCACGGCACTCCCGCCAGGCGCGCGGCCAGCATCCAGGCGTGGTTGCCCCGGATACTGTTGTTCAGATGCACCAGATCGATCTTTTCGCTGCGCAGGATGCGCGCCAGGCGCCGCGGCATGACTAGATAGGTCAGACAGTGATTCACCGCCCGGGTGAAGAGCCGGCCCAGTCTTCCGGCGGCGCGCGCGCGTACGCCGACGGGCACGATCAGGGTGCGCGCGCCGGCCGCATGGAAACGCGGCAGAAGGGTGTTCTCCGTGGCAAAGACCACGATCGGCGTGAAACGCGTCCGATCGAGCCCGGAGACGAGGAAAAGCAGACTGAAATACGAGCCACCGATAGTACCGTCGTCATTGCCTTCTACATAAAGCACGCGCTGCCGCGCTTTGTCGGTGTCCACCTACGTCTGTCCTCGCCAATTACCCGGATTCGGCTGTGTATCATCCCGGTCCGCTGCTTCGACTACAAACAAACTTTTCTCATTTCCCGTGACCCATAGCGATTCTGCGTGCCGATTCGCGGCCTGAAAAAACTCACGCGCTTCGCATTCGCGGAAGGCGGATCGGTCAAGTCACGCGTGCTGCGTTCCGGCATGTGGGCCGGTCTCTCCGAAGTGGGTCTGTCGGTGCTCGGCATGGTGCGTTCGGTGGTGCTCGCACGCCTGCTGACGCCGGACATCTTCGGTGTCATGGCTCTGGCGATGGTCGTGGTGCGAGCCATCGAGACCTTCACGCGACCCGGCGTCGCGCAAGCGCTGATCGCACGCCAGCAGGAGTTCGACAAAGCCTGCAACACCGCGTACACCATGCTCGTGGTGCGCGGCTTCCTGCTGGCCGCGCTGCTCGCGGCCGTGGCTCCCTGGATCGGTGACTTCTACGAATCGCCGACGTTGCCGCTCATGCTCCAGGTGCTGAGCTGCGTATTCATCCTCGCCGGCTTCCGCAACATCAACATCATCGCGCGACAGCGCGAGCTCGAATTTCGCAGCCTGACCTATCTGACACAGACGTCGAACATCATCGGCACCATTTCGACCATCGCCGTGGCCTGGTGGCTGCGCAGCGTGTGGGCGTTGGTCATCGGCCAGCTCATCACCGCGACCCTCGGCGCGGTCTTGTCGTACGTATACGTGCCGGGCCGTCCGCGCTTCGAGTTCGACCGCGAGGTCGCGCGCGATCTCCTGCGCTACGGCAAGTTCATCACCGGCTCCTCGATGCTGCTGTATATCGCCACCGAGATCGATACGGCGGTGATCGGCAAGGTGATGGGGCACGCCGAGCTCGGGTACTACACCGTGGCGTTCACGATCGTCCACATGACGACCACGCAGCTCGCGAAGGTGGCGGCCGGCATCATGATGCCGGCGTACGCCAAGCTGCAGTCTGATCTTCCCGCGCTGCGAAATGCATATCTGCGTACGTTGGGGTTGGTCATGTTGGCCGTGCTGCCCGCTTCACTCGGCCTGGTCCTCGTCGCGGAGCACCTGGTGCGCGTGGTGTACGGCGAGAAATGGTTGATGGCGGCCGTGCCGCTGCAGTTGCTCGCGGTGTTCGGCCTGTTCCGCTCGCTGGCGGCGTTCACCGGCTATCTATTCGAGGGCATCGGTCAGCCCAAGGTTGCGTTCACCATGGCCGGAGTGCGTCTCGCCGTGCTGCTGCCGCTGATCGTGCCCGCGGCGATGTACTACGGCCTGGAGGGTGTCGCGGTCACGGTCATCGCGGGCATGGCCGCGCAGTGGGTCGTGGGCCTTTGTTACCTGTACAAGCGCCTCGACATCGGCTTCGGGAGAATCCTTCGGACGATGTGGCAACCCGTGTGGACCGCCGCGCTCATGGGTCTCGCGGCCTGGGGGATGATGCAAATCGTGGATGCCAATCAGGTGGGCGGCTTGCTGGCGACGGTGGGCGTGGCCGGGGTCGTGTACCTCATCCCGAACGCGAAGATGTTGCTCGCGCTCAAGAACGGACGGTGGGACTAGCGACTTCTCACCTCGACGAACTCGGCTGTCATCGGTCGAACCAGGAACGGCGGCATCGCGCAGGCACGCAACGGCCGCCGGACAAGGATCAGGCACGATGCAACTTGCGGCGGCCGAAGCACGCCGCAAAAAGACCGGCTGCCATCAGGCCCAGCGTGCCGGGCTCGGGCACGGACGCGATCCGGCGCGTCAGCGAAGTCACATCGAAGACGGTCGTCACGCTGCTCGCGGGCACGCACTGGTCGATTTCTTCGATACAAGTCCACGTGGTTTCATCGTATGAGAACCACGAGTTGGGAAGCGGGGTCGACGTCAGTAGTTGCTCGATCGACAGTCCCTGGCTGAAGTCCACCATCGTGTAGTGGCTGGCGTCCGGAAATGCCGGATCGAACACCTGATATCCACTCAGGAAGAAAGTGCTGGACCGTTGATGGTCGTTGTCATCGTTGACGAGCAGGCTTTCAACTTGAAGGGAGAAGGAATCGCCAACTGCGAGGATGCAGTCGGGGCCGCAGGACTGCAGGCCGCCTTTGGTGTCCATCAGAGTCGACGACACGCGGTTGAGCGCGAAGGGCTGAACGTCCACGGGGTTTCCGCCGATCGTCAGCGAGCCCGTCCAGTCGTTGGGCCCATCCGAGAAGTGAAACCGCTGACTCGAAAGGTCACTCTCGAAGTCGTGGCGCATGAAGCTGTCGGTATCGAAGGTGAAGCGCGCGGTGAAGGCCTGCCCGGCCAGCGACCAATCCTGCGACGAGGAGCCCGCGTCCATGATCAGGCGGTTCCGCACGGTGCCCTCGAACTCGAAAACCAGCGGAACCGCGTGCGCCGGCACGACGCCCGCCATGAGGAGAATGGCAAGACCCGATGAAAGCTTCTTCATGTCCCTGAACCTTATTGTTGTTGAACGTCCCCAGCGCCGCGGAATGTAGCAAGCCCGGATTCCGCCAGCCCTCACCTGTTTACATAAACAGCCGCGCTAACTACGCATATATATAGAGAGCGACGGCACGCCGCCGCGTGCCCGAAGGCGTACTCTCCGGCGCATGGCGCAAACACCCATACCCGGCGAGCAGCCCGGCCAACTGGAAACCCTGCTCGAACGCTGGCAAACCAGCCTGGATCTCCACGCGAAGTACGCGGCGCTGGACGAAGCCCGCTACTGGCA
>JBKPPO010000168.1:0-4299 GCA_046733635.1 Pseudomonadota bacterium
GGTCGCCCTTTACCACTTACGAATACACGGCTTCAATTCCATTGTCCGGTGGATGCCCAGGCAAACGCGCCTGCCGGGGAACTTTTGTTTGCACTGGACCAACGGTGGTGGGCGGCAGTGGAACTGTCGACTGTGAAATCACCACGCCCGGCAGCGTCACGCTAATTGTCTAATGAAGACGCCGCGCAGAATACCGACGAAGCGGATCGAAACCACGCGGCCAGGTGATGACGCAGAGCGCGAGAGCGTCCCGAGCGTTCGCCGCGTGTTCATCGACTGCCTGCACATCGTAGGCAACACGGGCGAGACTACTGCCCACAAGTGCGGAGGCTGCCCGGGGGGGCAATTCACCGGCGTATGGGAGTGCAGCATCTACGGCGATTGCGCGCCGCTCGCATGGGCGCATGTTCCTGATGCTCAGGTGCGGCGGTGCGTTGATTGCGAGTGCTACCTGAAGCAACTTACTCGGCAATAACTAAATCGACCTCATGCCCGCCCACCAGCATATAGAAACGGTAGGGGATCGGCGAATCTTTGAGCGACTGAGCAAGCTCCGCGACAAGGCCGATGGCTTCCAGGTCTTTTACGATGGTCGGCTTCCGTTCAATGAGTTCTTCCGCGCGGGCGATGTTCTGCTCTGTGGCAATAAGCTCGTTTTGAACGCGGACGATGATGGCGTTCTTCTGGGCGACAATCGCCGGGTTCTCATAGCCGCCGGACATGGTGCGGATACCTTGCGCTCGGTTCAGCTCGCTGTTCAACCGCGCGCGGTAAGTGCGCAGGCGGCCGATGGACTGCTCCGCTTCGATGGCTGCCGCGTGCAGGTCTTCAAGTTCTTTCAGCACGCGATTGCCGCGGCTGATCGTCAACGGTTCAACGTCGCCCGAGGGGAGCACGTATTGCGATTCAATCTCGGCCACCAGCACGTTACCGGACGGGCGGACGGTGACTTTGCTGGCTACGTCGACCGACGACTCATAGGACACGATCGCTTCGTCCCGCATCTTCAGGCGCGACAAGTCGCTGCCGGTCGTCCCCTTCGTTGGCAGGTGGCCGACCTGCACCGCCACCAACACGCCGGACGGTTCCGGCGGATGATCGCATTTTCCGTACAACTTCAGCGATGAGGCTTTAAGCCCGAGCAGCGGGGCCTTGATGCGCACCGGGGCGCGGAGGGCTATGCGGTGCGTGGCGCCGCCGGACGACAGTTCGAGCACGGAGTTTCGCACGGCCGCCTGCTCCTCGTCTGAAACTCCCTTCGCCCACTGGAATTGGAGCGCGCCATCGGTAACCGTCATCGTCGCCGCGGGCAGGTCATCCACTAGAACGGTTGCGCCATCTATCGCCACCGGGCCGTTGCTCAGCAGCGACAGCTCCGGCGCCGGCAGGTCGCGAAGGATGACGGACTTACCAGCGTTCGCATCGGGGAGGTCAACGAACGTCGGTAGGCCCTCGAATGGATCATCTTGCGGCACGGGTTCCGGCGGAGGGGCGGCTGGCTCGGGTTCCGACTCATCAATCACAACGGGCAGTGGGGCCGTCTCGACAGGGGCGGCCGGCCGCGGCTTAACTGGGCGTGGAATGGTCCTGTGGATGACGACCGGCGTCGGCGGCGTGGCCGGATTCATTGGCCGATTGACGTAAAGGTAAGCAATCGCCGCCAGCGCAGTTAGAGAGATCAGCACATGGACTACGACGTTTACGGCCTGATTCTTTTTCTTGCGTCGTAGCGTCCGGGGGACGACCGACACGGCGGGCGAGGTCGCTGGTTGCCATTCGGTGTGGCTCCGCAGCTGGGGCGCGGAGGAAGTCGGCGCCGTCGACGTCGCAATCACAACGCCCTCGCCGCACGACCCGCAGACAACACGATGGCCGCGGCTGGAATCGTCCAGCTGCAGTTGGGCTCGGCAGTGCGGACAAGTGAATGAGAACATCGCGAAAAGACTCACCCCGCCTTAAGCCGCACGTCCTCGAAGAAGATTGCGCGGCCAAAAACAACCCTCTATATCTAGATTTTAACGCGCAACATCTTGTGTCGTTTTTGCCGGCACAATTCGATTGCACCACCATATATACGCATGTACACTAACCCTCAAATAATGCGTGAGTGCTAGCGTCGATTCGTGAGGGTTAGTGCGGTGCCGGCAATATCGCCTCGTCATAAATGGGCATGCGGTCACGCCCTCTGCGAGTCGCCGCTGCGCGATTGCGCTTTGGCGCAGGTTACCTTAAATATCTTGAAACCAACTTTCAATTTGGTAACTTATCGCGTTGGCGAACGTGGCTGCCGGGGGGTGGCGACCCCCCAGCAGCGCGTCGCCCTTATAGCTCATCGCCATCCACGGGCATGGAGGCAACGGCGTGACGACTCACGTCCACAGTACGGATACTCTGCGCAGCAGCGCGGCGTTCGATACAGAGCAAGATGCGTTCTACCGGCCGACTCTCTCGGCTGGATCGGTAACCCCGGCTTATCGTTCGCGCTATCGGTGCGCGCCCATCGCGGCAGAGGCCGCAGGAAGAGAGGGCGACATGATTAAGTAATGCGCGGCCAGCGCAAGAAAAAGGCGCCGAGCCACCGGCGCCGGTTTCTTCAACCCTTTCGTCCTCTTTGGCGGGCCTTCGTTTCTGAGGCCAAGTCCCACCGAGAGGGAGTCTTCGAAAATCGGACCAATGGCCCGACGCGCTGATTTTGCGCGCCGGCGTCAAAGCTGTCAAGGACGCCTTGTTATGGATTTCATCGGCATTGACCGCAATCGGACTTATACCCGTGAGGAAATCTGCCGCCGTTTCGGCTACGACCCGGCAGATAAGGACGAAACTCGTAATCTGAATCGGTTCTTCCGGGAGCACTTTCTGCAGCGTGGGCTGCGGGCGCTCCCGGTCGGGAAGACCTACGAAGTTAGCGGCGAGGTCTATTTCGCCTGGACGCTAGCAAATTCGAGAATGTGCGACGATGGCGACACCCAAGTACAAGCTGGTAAAGCCAAGCCGTAGTAAGTATTGGCTGATTCGACTGGCCCACCCATGCCCCGAAGGGTGGGTGGAGCGATCGACAAAGGAAAGCCGCCGCAGGGATGCGGAGCGAGTGGCTGCCCAGATAGTCGCCGGATTGGTCTCGTCGGATTCACAGCGGATGACATGGAAGGCATTCCGCTCCCGCTACGAAATCGACCACTTATCCACCCTCAAGCGTCCAGGGTGCTTCAAGTCTGCTGCCGCCAAAATGGAGGCGATGATTAAGCCGCATTACCTGGACGAGCTCGACGCCGCCCGAATGAAGCAATGGCGGCAGAAGATGCTCGCCGCAGGCATGCCGGCGACCAGCGTAGCTAGCTACCTCAAGCACGTTCGGGCCTCGCTCGGGTGGGCTGAGGAAAACGGCTATATAAAGGTCGCCCCCCGAGTCCGCACCGGCACGACGGCCAAGATGAAGGGCCGCCCGCTGACTGCCGAGGAATTCGAGCGGATGCTGCGAGTCACGCCCCAGGTCAAACCCATCGGTAAGCTGAACGCCCCGGCGTGGCGCCGTCTGCTAAATGGCCTCTGGCTCATGGGCCTGCGGCTGCAAGAGGCGATCGACATGGATTGGGACGACCCCAACTCCATCCGACCCGTGCGGCTAGATACTGAGCGGCCGCTAATCTGCTTCCCCGGGGAAGAGCAGAAGAACGGCAAGGATCAACTGGTCCCGCTGACCCCCGAGGCCGCCGCTTTCCTCCGTGAAACACCCAAGGCTAAACGGTCGGGCCGGGTGTTCCCGCTGCCTGGCGCCAAGAAGCCGATCACGACCGCCGACAGGGCAGGGCGGTATATCTCGGCCATCGGGAAAAAGGCCCTTGTCGTAACGGGCCAGAAGCCAAAGACCGGCGCGAAGATCCACGCCACCGCCCACGATCTGCGGCGGTCCTTTGCACTCCGGCTAGCCCCGAAGCTCCACTCCGACCAGCTGCAGATACTAATGCGCCACGCCGACATAAAGACGACGCGAGCCCATTACGCCGAGCTGCAGGCCGAGCAGATGTCCGACCAGATCAACCAGGCGTTGCAGTGATTGGGTGGCGTTTTGGGTGGTAGTGGGTCTGGGGGACCCCTTACCACCCTCCATCCTAACTCTCAGTTGTCAAAGAACTTAACTCAGTCGGGCCGACAGGATTCGAACCTGCGACCTTTTGACCCCCAGTCATTTACCCGGTGCGTGAGCGTGCGCCGTCCTACCACAATCGACCGTTTCTGTTTTCGCGTCGGTCGAGATTGCGCGACGTTCTAGCGCCGTCCGCATTTGGGTGGGGGTTTGGG
>JBKPPO010000169.1:0-5126 GCA_046733635.1 Pseudomonadota bacterium
ATCGGACTTCACGACCGCGGCGTCTCCGGCGATCAGCGGCGGCGCGTCCTGGCCTTGCGCGGAATCCACCGCGACCTTGCCTTCCGTGACGAGCACGTCCACCTGATCACCTTCGCGCAGGCGCACCGAAAAGGCCGTGCCGACCGCGCGCACCGCTGCGTCAGCCGCTTCCACGGTGAACGGGCGGCGCGCGTCGTGCGCCACCTGGAAGCGGCCTTCGCCGCGCAGCAACTGCACTTCGCGCTGATCTCCGCCGAGTCGCACGCGGATGTGGCTGTCGGTGTTCAGGTCCACGACGCTGCCGTCCTCGAGCACGATGCGCGAAAAGCCGCCCACGCGGGTTTCGTACTGCTCCCAGCTGAAATGCTGGCGCCAGGCCCAGAACCCGCCGATCAACGCGACCGCGATACTCGCGGCCAACGCCATCGGCCAGCGGCGCCGCTCACGCGTGGCGAGCAGGTCGGGATCCACGCTGCGATCGAGTGGCCGCAGGTCGCGGAGGCGCTCGGTGCGGTTCCACGCGGCTTCGAGGCGTAGATAGGCCACGCGATGCCGGATGTCGGCTTCGAGCCAGGCGTCGAGTTCCGCCGATTGCAGCGGCGTGAAACCGGCATCGCGCGCCGCCACCCAGCGGCTGGCGCGCGCTTCGATGAGTTCGTCTTCACTCATTGGCGGTGGCGAGTTCGGGAAGGCTGGCGCTGCGGGCATCGGCCGCACTGCGCGCATCCGCGCGCCGGCGCGCCTTCTCGAGCCAGGATGCGCGGCGCTCTGCCATCGGCGAATCGGCCAGCGCGGCGCTGCAGAGGCGCATGCCCTTCGCGAGATGTTGTTCGACCGTGTTCTCGGAGATGCTGAGTTCCGCGGCGATCTCCTTCTGGGAGAGGCCGTAGACCTTGCGCAGCGTGAACACCTGCCGGCAGCGCGTCGGCAGACTCGCCACGGCGGCGGTGAGCAGCGCCAGCTCCTGGTGCGTATTCACGATCTCATCCACCTGGCCGCTCTCGTCGAGCAATTCGAGCGCTTCGAGGTCCGCCACGAGTTCGATGGGCACCACCTGGCGATGGCGCAGCCACGAGAGCGCGACATTGCGCGCCACGGTCAGCGCGAAGGCGCGAATCGAACGAACTTCTTCGCGACCTTTGGCAGCGCCGGCGGACAGCAGGTGCGCGTAGGTTTCCTGGAGCAGCTCGTCCACATCCGCGGCGTTTCGCGCGTAACGATGCAGGCAGGCACGCAGCACACCCTCGAATTCCAGGGCGGCGACCAGGTAGCGGTTTTCGTGGCTCACGGGTGTCATGGGCGGGCCGATGGTACACATCATTAAGGAGCGCGCGAACGGGGTTGGTGACAGATCGCGCCGGTTTCTTCCAGAATGCGCGCACATGAACAACACCGAAGCGCGCCGCCCGCTGGCGAGCCGCTCCACCCGCTGGGCTGCCGCTCTTTCCACCGCCGCCGTCCGTATCGGCCTCACAGCCGACGGAATCTCGATTCTGTCGCTGGTTTTCGCCGCCGCCGGCGCGGCTGCGCTGCTGTGGCTTCCGGCGCCCTGGAACCTGGCTGCCTGCGCGCTGGGCATCCAGCTTCGCCTGCTCTGCAATCTTCTCGACGGCATGGTGGCGATAGAGGGTGGACGAAAGTCTAAGGTCGGCGTGCTCTACAACGAGGTGCCGGATCGCATCGCGGACTCGCTGTTCATCGTGGCGCTGGGCTATGCCATCGGCACGCCGTGGCTGGGTTGGCTGGGGGCGCTGGCCGCCGCCGTCACGGCGTACATCCGCGTGCTCGGCGGTACGTTCGGGCTGGCACAGGATTTCCGCGGTCCGATGGCCAAACAACATCGCATGGCTGCCATGACGATCGGCTGCCTGCTGGGCATCATCGAATTCTATTTCTTCGATCGCACCGGCTTCGCCGCCGATGGCACGAATGACCTCAAGGTGCTGGAAGCCGCGGCCGTGGCCATCGCGTTCGGCGCGATCGCCACCTGCTTCACGCGCATCCACGCCATCTCGCGGCAATTGAAGGCGCGGCCGTGATGCGGCCGTCGAGCGCGCTGCTCGTGGGCGTGGTGAAGCTGCTCGTGGGTGCGTACGCCCGCTGGATCGGCACGCAACCCACGGGCGCGCAGCGCATCTACTTCGCGAACCACACCAGCCACATCGACACACTGGCCATCTGGTCCTCCCTGCCGCGAGCATTGCGATCGCACACGCGCCCGATCGCCGCGCGCGACTACTGGGGCAGCGGTCTCAAGAAGTACATCGCGACTCGCGGCTTCGGCGCCGTGCTCATCGATCGCGCAAGAGAGAACACGCAGGTCGACCCGCTGGACCCGCTGCGCGCGGCGCTGCGCGACGGCGATTCGCTGATCATCTTTCCCGAGGGCACGCGCGGCACGTCGGGAACGCCGGCGAAATTTCGCAGCGGCCTGTTCCGTCTCGCCGGTGAGTTCCCCGCCGTCGAGCTCGTCCCCGTGTACCTGGACAACCTGCACCGCAGCCTGCCCAAAGGCGCGTTGTTGCCCGTGCCGGTGGTGTGCACCGTGCGCTTTGGCGCACCCGTGGCGCGCATCGACGGAGAAGAGAAAGAGGCCTTCCTCGAACGCGCGCGCGGCGCGGTCATCGCACTGGGGCAACCATGATCGACGGCATGCTCGACCACCTGCACAACCTGCCGCGCGAGTTCTTCTGGTTGTTCGGCGGACTGGTGGTACTGCTGGCGCTGGCCTCGGGCATCGGCGCGGTTCTCGCAAGGCGCCCGGGCGATGAGAAGAAGGTCGCGAGCCGGCGCAATCTCGTCGAACGCGTGAATGCCTGGTGGGTGATGGTCGCGATTCTCGCCGTGGCGCTGCTCACCGGCCCGACCATGACGCTGATCCTGTTCGCGCTGGCGTCGTTCTTCGCACTGCGTGAGTTCATCACGCTCACGCCCAGCCGGCCCGGCGACCGGTTGCCCTTGTCGCTCTCGTTCTTCATGGTGCTGCCGTTGCAGTACGTGCTCATCGGCATCGAGCGTTATGGGACGTTCGCGATCTTCATCCCCGTATTCGCCTTCCTGCTGCTGCCCTCCATCGCGGCGCTGCGTTCGGACGTCGACGACTTCCTGTCGCGCAGCGCCAAACAGCAATGGGGCCTCATGGTCACGGTGTACTGCCTGAGCCATGCGCCTGCGCTGCTCATGCTGCAGATCCCGGGACAGGCGGGCCGCAGCGCACTGCTGCTGTTCTATCTGCTGCTCGTCGTGCAGATGAGCGACGTGATGCAGTACGTGTTCGGCAAGTTGTTCGGCAAGACGAAGATCGCGCCGGTGGTGAGCCCTTCCAAGACCGTGGAAGGATTCATTGGCGGTGGCCTCGCCGCGACGGCGATCGGCGGCGCCATGTGGTGGATCACGCCGTTCACGCCGCTGCAGTCGGCAGCGATCTCTGCGGCCATCGTGCTCATGGGCTTCCTGGGCGGGCTCACGCTGTCCGCCGTGAAGCGCAGTCTCGGCGCGAAGGACTGGGGCGTGATGATCGAAGGCCATGGCGGCATGCTCGATCGCACGGACTCCATCTGCTTTGCCGCGCCCGTGTTCTTCCACATCGTGCGCTTCTTCTACGCCGCGTAGCTAGAACAACACTGCCTGCGCCTGCTTGCGCTCCAGGTCCAGCAGCGCGCTCTTGATGGGCAGACCACCGCCGAACCCCGTGAGCGCGCCGTTGGCGCCGATGACGCGATGGCACGGAATCACGATGGGGATCGGATTGCTGCCATTGGCCAGGCCCACGGCGCGCGAGGCGTTTGGATTGCCGAGCTCCCCGGCCAGCGCGCCATAGGTAGTGGTGGTGCCGTACTGGATCTTGAGCAGACGCTGCCAGACGCGCTGCTGGAACTCCGTGCCGCGGGGCGCGAGCGGCAGATCGAAATCCCGGCGCTCGCCGCGGAAATACTCCTCGAGCTGCGTGCGCGCCTTCTCGATCACCGGCGAGCTGCCCTCGACGAGCGTGTCATCGTTCCTGCCCGCATCCCGGCCCTGCTCGAACCAGATGCCGACCAGAACCTCCGCGGAAGCGATGAGACGCAGCCGCCCGATGGGAGATTCCATGTCCTGGAACAACAAAGGTTGATCTTGGCGCTTGGTCTTGTTCATGGCGCAAAGCGTAGCAGCGGCGCGCGAAAACGCGACCCGGTATTTGCCGCGGGAATCGCGAGTAATGCGCTCGCCATCGCAGGCCACCGGGAGCGCGCAGACGAATCATCCCGCGTTCCGGCGCCTATACTGACGCCGAGGTGTCCATGAAAGCCCGACTGATCTTCGCCGCTGCGCTCATGATGCTGAGCATGCAAACGCTTGCGGAATCTGTCCGCGCGCCGGTCATCTTCGACACCGACATCGGCACGGACATCGACGATGCCTACGCGCTGGCGGCGCTGATCCGGCGCCCGGGGCTCGAACTCGTGGGCGTGACCACGGTATCCGGCGATGCCGTGGCTCGCGCGCGGCTGGCAGCCAAACTACTGAACGTCGCCGGCGGTGAATGGGCGAAGGTGCCGGTGTTCGCGGGCATCTCCTCGGCCCCGCAATACATGAAGCAGGTGGAATGGGCGAAGGAGTTCCGATCTCCCAGCCTGCACGAGTCCGGCGGCATCGAGTTCATGCGCCGCGAGATAGACCGGAGGCCGGGAGAGATCACGTTGATCGCCGTGGGGGAACTCACGAACGTCGCCGCGCTACTCGAGTCCGAACCGGGCATCGGTCGGAAGATCCGCGCGATCGCGCTCATGGGAGGCGCCTTGTACCGCGGCCACGCGCCGGGATCGCGCCCGGAGCCGGAGTGGAACATCCGCTCCAACGCAGCGGCAGCGCGCGCGGTCTTCGCGAGCGGCGTGCCCTTGCTGGTCGCTCCGCTGGATTCCACCGCGGATCTCAAGCTCACCCCGGAAATGCGGGCTCGCGTATTCCTGAGCGGCACACCGCTCAATGATGCCCTGGCGGCGCTGGACCAGATCTGGCGAAACACCAACCACTGGAAAGGCGACCTGCCCATCTTGTTCGACGTGCTGCCGGTGGAACTGGTGAATCCGCGTCGCGACTACAACCTCGTCTCCCTGAGAGTCCAGGTGGCGGACGACGGACTGACG
>JBKPPO010000170.1:0-9984 GCA_046733635.1 Pseudomonadota bacterium
CACCCAGGCTTCGAAGCTGCCCCGCGCCGCGGTGGATAGCGCCGGCACCTCCTGGTAGCCGACCAGATCGGCGCGCACCGCGAATCGCGTGGGGTCGCTCTTGCCACCCGCACCGGCAGCGCCGGCCAATATCGCCAGCGCGGCCGCGAGACCCGTTTTCAGTCGTGTCGTCATGACTCATTCCCCTTGTAGTTTGGTAAAAGGCCGCACGCCTCCCGAAACCGCGAAGGTTCTCCGCCATGAACGAGTTCCGACTCATCTATCCGATGCTGGCGATGGTGCTGCTCACCTTCGTCGTCCTCATCGTCATGTTCCGGCGGCGCGTGCGGATGGTTCGCGAAGGCCATGCTCCGGTGAGTTACTTCAGGTCGTTCCAGGGTTCCCAGGAACCCGAATACGCCGTGCAGGCCTCGCGGCACTTCGCGAACCTGTTCGAGGCGCCGGTCCTGTTCTATGCGGGGTGCCTGGCGGCGATGGTGGTTGGGCTGCGGGGCTGGGGTGTGCTGGCGCTGGCCTGGGGCTACGTCGCCTCGCGTGTGCTCCACGCCGTCGTGCATCTCGGCAGCAATCGTGTCCGGCATCGCATGCGTGTGTATTTCTCCGGATGGCTGATGCTGCTGGCGCTGTGGGTGTGGATCGCATTGGCGGCGGCCGCGCGCTGATCCGGCTACGCCGATCGAGTCCTCATAATTTCCGACGCGTTCCGGCCCCGCCGCACACTTCGAAAGGCGTCTTATGTCGCGGCAATATGTTCCTGCGGCCTGTGTCACTGAATGGCGATGCCTGGAGTTGCATCGGCCCCCGTGACCGCTGGCGGATGGCTACAGTGCCGCGTCGATCGAAAGGGTCTTGGGGGTCTTCGGGTGGGTCGTTCCAGCAGCCGTTTCGGGCTGTGTCTGATCATCTTGGGCGTCGCCGCGAGCGCTTACGCGCAGCAGCCGTCCGTGCAATACGCCGAACCGGTGCGGATCTCGCTGAAATCCAGCGCCGCCGAGTTCGACGCGTATGGCCGCCGCTTTTCACTGAATCTCACCGGCAACGAGCGCGTCCTGCAGAAGGTCGCCGCGCAGGGCAAGGACCTGTCGCGCTACCGCCTCCTGCGCGGTTCGCTGGCAGGGGCTCCAGGATCCTGGGTCCGCCTCACCGACACGCCTGAAGGCGTCGAGGGCGCCATCTGGGATGGCCGCGAGCTCTACGCCGTCACGCGTCATTCCCGCATCGCGCCGTACCTGACGACGCCGCTGTCCGCTACGCCCGACGAGACCGTGGTCTATCGCCTGTCGGATGCGCGCGATGCGCTGCCCCGGGATTTCTGCGCGCTGTCGCATGGCGCCGCCGAGGCTCAGGCCCCGACGGCGCTGGACCAGTACAACGCCATCGTCGCGGAGCTGGGCGGCGGCGTGCTGGGTCCGGAGATCACGCGGCAGATCGAGATCTCGCTGATCGCCGACCGCGCGTTCCAGGAAGCGGAATTCAACGACCCCACCGCCGCGATGCTCGCGCGTCTGAACATCGTCGAAGGCATCTTCAGCGAGCAGGTCGGCCTGTTGCTGCTGGCCACCGACATCCGCCTCATGCCCGCGGACGCCGACCCCTTCACCAAGACCAAGGGCACCGAACTGCTCGAGCAGTTGTCCGCGTATCGCGAGTACACACCCGCGGTGCGCGCGCGCGGCCTGGCGCATCTGATGACGGGCAAGGATCTCGACGGCACCACGGCCGGCATCGCCTATGTGCGCACCGTCTGCGACGCCAAGCGCGGCGTCAGCCTGAGCCAGCGCTCCTTCGGCACCACGATTTCCGCGCTGGTCATGGCGCACGAGCTCGGCCACAACCTCGGCGCCGAACACGACGGCGAGCCAGGCACGACCTGCGCCGGCACCAGCGGCGGGTTCATCATGGCGCCGTCGGTGAGCGGTTACTCCACGTTCTCCCAGTGCAGCCTCGACACCATGCGGCCCGTGATCGCGCAGGCGAGCTGCGTGACGCCCGCGCAGTTCGCCGACGTGATCGTCGAGAACGGCGTCAACTCGGTGACGGGCGAGGCGGGCATCCCGTTCACGCTGCCCTTCATCGTCCGCTCCACGGGCAACGTCGGCGCGCAGAACGCAACGATCTCGGTGACGCTGCCCGCCAACGCGGCATTGGTCATCGATTCGGCGAGCAGCTCGCTGGGCGCGTGCTCGTTCGCGGGGCTCACGGCGAGCTGCAATCTCGGCGCCATGGCGGTGAACGATTCGGCGCAGGTCAGCGTCGTCGCGCGCAGCACGGCGGCCGCGAACTTCAACGCCCAGGCGCGCGTCAGCGCCGACAACGACCGGCTCTCGTCCAACAACAATCGCGCGCTGGCCGTGAGCCTGCGCTCGGGCGTGGATGCCGCCATCGCCGTGTCTTCGAACGTGGACGAGATCGCGGTGGGCGCGCCTTTCGACGTGTACGTGGACGTGAGCTCGCTGCGCGCGCTGCCGGTGGACCGCGCCACGGTGGCCTTGAACCTCAACCAACCCGTGACGAGTGCGTCGTTGAGCGGCGGCTCCTGCGTCGTCAACGCGAGCTCCGTGAGCTGCACCCTGTCCACGGAGATCCCTTCGGGCGGTTCGCGCCGTCTCATCGTCCAGGCCGTCGGTTACACCCCGGGTCCGGTGTTCGCGAGCGCTGGCGTGAGCACGCCCGGCGATGGCGATCTCACCAACAACTCCGCCACGCTCGATGCCTGGGTCCAGGCCGATCGCGACATGGAGATCGGCACGGCCGCCACCGCCATCGAGATGGGCGTGGGCCTGAGCCACGAGATCCTGTACACCGTGCGTTCGCGCGGCACCCTGCCCACGGGCGACGTCTCGCTGCGCTTCACCGTGCCTTCGACGCTGCTCGCCGTGGAGTCACTGGATGCGGGCGGCGCGTCCTGCACCCAGGCCAATGCCGCGCAATGGGACTGTCCGCTCGGCACGGTTGCTCCAGGAAGTTCGATCGACGTCCGGTTGCGTGTGCATTCGCAGGGCCCGGTGACGGGCGACCTCACCGCGGTGCTGCTGACCACCGACGACGGCTACGCCGGCAACAACACGGCAAACGTCACGCTGCGCATCGATCACCAGGTGGACGTGGGCGTGAGCTTCGCTTCCGGCGGCCTGGGGCTGGAAGGAACCTCGTTCGGCGGCCAGGTGACGTTGCGCTCGAACGGCCGGCAGACGGCGACGGGCGCGGTGTTCGACATCTCGCTGCACACCGCGGGAGTGCTCCGGTCGGCGCGTATCCACAATGGCGCGGCCTGCACGCTGCTGACGGCCACCACCGCCCGCTGCGCGCTCCCCAACATGCCGCGGAATTCCCAGGCTTTCGTGAACTACACGGCCGAGTTCGCCGAGCCGGGCGACTACGACGTGTCTTTCAAGGTCACCGCGCCCGGCGACACGGCGCCCGCCAACGACTCGCTCACACGCGCGGTGCTGGTGCGGCCCTATCTCGATGCGGCCCTCACCGGGTCGCCCGCCCTGGAGAATCTCTTCGGCGGCCAGATCCGGGAGAACGTGTTCACGTTGACCACGAATCGACGCGCGCTCGGTACGGCGCGTGTCATCGCATCACATGCCGATCCGGCCCTGCGCGTGGTGTCCATCAGTGCGCCCCAGGGTGATTGCCGCGTCGACGACGAACTCGGCGGCGTCTGCGATTTCGTCGATCTCCCCGCGAACTCCAGCACGAGCATCACCGTGGGATATCGCGTCGCCGAAGGCGAGTTCGAAGGCGATGCCGTGATCAGCGTGGCCACGCCCGATGACGTGGTCAGCACCAACAACTCCCTGAGCGCGCGCGTGCAGTCGGCGGCCAGCACCGACGTCGCGCTCCGCGTCGCGGCTTCGGTGAGCGGCGCGCGCGGCGACACCCTGGCGTTTCCGCTCATCGAAGTGGTGAACGGCAGCGGCAAGGCGTATTCGCCGCGGCTGGATATCTCGCTGCCCCCGGAAGTGGCGCTCGTGGAAGTCTCGGCCGGCAATGCCCTGTGCTCGGGCACGAGCGAGCTGCGCTGCGAATTCAGCACGCTGGCGCCGGGGAGCACCGCCTCAGTGACGCTCACCGTGCGTGCAATGTCCGGCGGCCGGTTCACCAGCCAGGTGCGCGCGGCGGCTGCCAATGACAACGACGCGGCGAACAACACCCGCGAAGTGACGCTCGACATCACCGGCGCGAGTCCTGCCGTCACCGATGCGGGTCAGAAGTCCTCGGGCGGCGGCGGCCGCTTCGAATGGCTCGCGCTGCTCTTCCTCGCGGTGTTCGCCGCGCGCGCGATCCTGGTGCGCCGCGGCCGCGTCTAACTGCCGACGCAACTGCACCAACTCTGAAACGCCGCGCGTGATTTTCGCGCGTTTGGCTTTTCCCACACACCTTGCTCCGAAAAGTGCGGCGCGTGCGAATCACGTGCTGCCACCTCCGCCAACTCTGCGGATGCACGGGGATTTTCCTCTGTAGTTAGTCCGCGAGCCCGGGCCATCCGCGCCGCTCCCGCGACCGTTGGCCGGTTTATTGCAACAACTCCCGCACAAGGCGCGACAAGCGCCGTCGATGAAAAAAACTCATCATTCAGGGAGACAGATTCATGCCTAACAACCGTGCAAAACGCCGCGGCTCCGCCAACGACTGGCTGCTGGGTTCCTCGTTGCTGCTGCCGCTGGCCGGTGCGCCCGCGCTGGCGCAGGACGCGGAGGCCGATGCATCCGAAGATGAAACCACCGAGACCGTGATCGTCACCGGCACGCGCGCCACCGGCGTGGACGCATTCACGAGTTCCTCGCCCATCCAGGTGCTGAGCGCGGACGCCATCGAAAGCGCCGGCCGTCCGGACCTCATGAATGCGCTCGCCAACATCGTGCCTTCGTTCACCGCGCAGGCGTTCGGCGGCGACATGGCCAACCAGACGCTGCAAGCCAAACTTCGCGGTCTTTCGCCGAATCACACGCTGGTGCTGGTCAACGGCAAGCGGCGGCACACCACGTCGAGCCTCGCGATCCTGGGCGGTCCATACCAGGGCGGCGCGGGGGTGGACCTCAACTTCATTCCCTCGGATGCGATCCAGCACGTGGAGGTGCTGACCGAAGGCGCCGCTGCGCAATACGGCACCGACGCCATCGCGGGCGTGATCAACATCATCCTCAAGAAGGATGCCGAGGGCGGCTCGGTCAGCGCGACCTCTGGCGCGTATTACGGCGGTGACGGCGAGCTCAACGGCTTCTCCGGCAACATCGGGCTCGGCGGCGAGGGTGGCTCCTATCTCAATCTCACGGCCGAGTACCGCGAGAAGGAGCACAGCTTCCGCGGCGGCATCGATCCGCGCGTTGTGGATCCGGGCCGCATCGATGAAGACGAAGGCGGCACGTTTCCCAACACCAACATGCCGTTCGCGCCCGGCTATCCGTACCTGAACCGCATCTTTGGCGACGGGTCGTACGAGATCAAACTGGTCACGGCGAATGCCGGCGTGCCGATCGGCGAGACGCTCGAGTTGTACTCCGTCGCCACCTGGGGCGACAAACACGCGGGCTCGTTCCAGAACTACCGGCTGCCGAATCGCGTGGCGCACACCGATCCCGACACGGGCGAGGTGACCTACCTGCATCCGTACGGCTTCAGTCCGCGCGAGGAAACGGAAGAGACCGACTATCAGGGAACGGTGGGCCTCAAGGGCGAGGCGGGAACCTGGAACTGGGATTTCTCGAGCACCTACGGCCAGGACGAGATCGACATGTTCACGCGCAACTCGGCGAATGCCTCGTTGTTCGCGAACACCGGTGAGACGCCCTCCGACTTCTACGACGGCACCTATACGCAGACACAGTGGACCACGAACATCGACATCTCGAAGGAGTTCGACGTGCTGGGCTCGCTGAACCTGGCGTTCGGCGCGGAATATCGGGACGAGACCTGGGAGGCCGAGCCGGGTGATGCGGCCTCGCGATACTTCGAAGGTGGACAGTCGTTCCCCGGCATCAGCCTCTCCGATTCCGGCGAACACGATCGCGACGTGCTCGGCGCTTACGTGGACGTCGTCATCAAGCCCGTCGACAAACTCACCCTGAGCGTGGCCGGCCGTTACGAGGACTACAGCGACTTCGGCGACACCACCGTGGCCAAGTTCTCGACGCGCTACGAGCTCACGGACGCGTTCGCGCTGCGCGGCACGTTCAGCACGGGTTTCCGCGCGCCGACGCTCGCGGAGTCTTACTACTCCGCGACGAACGTGGGTCCCACCACGGCCTTCGTGCAGATGCCGCCCAATGCGCCGGCCACGGCCATCCTGGGTCTCGGCGCGGGACTGCAGCCGGAGAAGTCGACCAACTACTCGGCGGGATTCGTGTTCCGTCCGGGCCGCGAGATGTCGCTGACCTTCGACGTCTTCCAGGTGGAGGTGCGCAACCGCATCGCGGCCACGAGCACGTTCTACGGCACCATCGACGGCGAGCTGTATTCGCAGGTGATCGTCGATGCGATCATCGCCAACGGCAACGTGCTGGATCCGGCGGTCACCGCGGAGGGCGACACGGGCATCAACCTGTTCACGAACGGCGTGACCACGCGCACGCGCGGCGTGGAGATGATGTTCAGCTACTTCACGGGCTTCGAGTCCTTCGACGTCAACTGGAGCGTGGCGGCGAACTACAACAAGACCGAGGTCACGAAGGTGCGCGAGACGCCGCCGGAGTTCGGCACGGACCAGGCGTTGTTCGACCAGGAAGCGCTCGCGGATCTCGAGACCACGATGCCGCGGTACCTCGTGAACCTGGGCGCGGAGTTCAAGTGGGAACGCCTCACGGTGGGCGTGCACGAACTCTTCTACGGCAAGTCCTCGGACTACGACAACGAGGCTGGCGTGGGCTACTTCAAGAACGAGGTGAGCGCCGCGGCGATCACGAACCTGGAAATCGGGTTCGAGGCCACGGACAACCTCAAGCTCGGCCTGGGCGCCACGAACCTGTTCGACAAGATGCCCGACAAGCGCAATGCGGAACATCGCGCGATCCAGTTCGAGAACGGCGACAACAGCGCGGTGGCGCAGTACCCGTCGTTCTCACCGTTCGGCATCAACGGCGCCTACTACTACGGAAAGGTCAGCTACAGCTTCTGATCGAACACGGGGGGCGGACGAACGCGTCCGCCTCCCGGAACCGCATGTTGTTCGCTGATCGATCCGGGGGTCGAATGAATCGCAAATTTTCGCGCCGCGATTTCCTGCACGCGGCTGGCGCGGTGGGTGGATCCACCGCGGTGTTTCGTGCGGCGGTCGCGCTGGGCTTGATGCCGGCCGCGGCACACGCCAGGCCGCAGATCGCGGCGCTGCGGCAGCCAAAGAAGGTGCTGATCCTGGGCGCCGGCATCTCGGGGCTCACCGCGGCCTACGAGCTGAGTCGCAAGGGGTATGAGGTCCAGGTACTCGAGGCGTCGTTCCGCGCCGGTGGCCGGAATCTCACGCTGCGGCATGGTGACCGCATCGACGAGACCGGATATCCACAGGTCTGTCAGTTCGACAAGGATCCAGACCTGTTCTTCAACGCAGGGCCGGCGCGTATTCCGGGCCATCATCTGCACCTGCTCGAATACTGCAAGGAACTGGGCGTCGAATTGGCGCCCTTCATCAACGACAACCGCAACGCCTGGGTGCAGGACGATGCGATGTTCGGTGGGAAGCCGATTCGCGCGCGCGAGTACCTCAATGACACCCGCGGGTTCGTCGCCGAGCTCATGGCGAAGTCGCTCAAGCGTGAGGACATCAGTGCGCCGTTCACGCGGGGCGATTGGGAGCAACTGCGTGAGTATCTACGCCAGTTCGGCGAGCTCGACCCGCAGTTCAAGTATCTCGGTACAGCGCGCGCCGGGCTTGCGAGCCACGACTACACCCGCGCCGACGTGCTGAAAACCCCGCTCTCGCCGAGTGAACTCATGAAGTCGCGCTTCATGTTCATCATGAGTTTCGGCGAAACCGACGACCAGGCTGCGATGATGATGGAACCCGTGGGCGGCATGGACAAGATCGTGTCCGGGTTCATGGCCAAGGTCGGACATCTGGTCCAGCTCGAGTCGCAGGTGCAGAAGATCCACGTGAAGGATCGCGGTGTCGAAGTGACCTATCGGCGCAACGGCGAGTACGTGAAGGCGAAAGCCGACTACGTGCTCAACTGCATCCCGGTCCAACTACTCGCGGGTATCGAGAACAACTTCCCGGCGGAGTTCGCCACCGGTCTCACGAAAGTGCCGCGCGGCAAGTTGTTCAAGATCGGCCTGCAGATGAAGGAGCGGTTCTGGGAGAAGGAAGGCATCTACGGAGGCATCTCGTGGACGCTGCAGGACATCCAGCAGATCTGGTATCCGGCGCATGGCATCCATCGGCAGAAGGGCGTGGTGTTGTCGGCGTACACGTTCAACCCCGAAGCGGGGGAGCGTTTCGCGAGGCTCTCGCCCCCGGAGCGCATCGCGCGCGCGGTGGAGCAGGCCAGCAAGGTGCATGCCGACTACGGAAAATATGTGGAGAACGGTGTGACCATCGCCTGGCACCAGATGAATCACATGCTCGGCTGCGCGGCGCAGTGGGAGCCGGAGTTGTTCAAGGAATGGTTCGCGAAGCTGCAGCGGCCCGTGGGGTCTCACTACCTCATCGGTGACCAGGTCAGTTATCACCCGGGCTGGCAGGAAGGCGCGATCGCGTCCGCGCATCACGCCATCGCCGATATCGACGCGCGCGAGCGGGCGGGCGGGACGGTGGCGGCATGACGTGGCGCCTCCGGTGGATGGCCGCACTCGCGGCCTTATCGCTGAGCGGTCTGGCAGTCGCCGAGAACAAATACGACTACTGCCTGTTGTGTCATGGCACCAATGCCAACGGCAATTACGGCATTCGCGCGCCCAAGCTCTCGGGCATGGAGCCGTGGTACCTCACGCGGCAGCTCGAGAATTTCGCCGCGGGGATTCGCGGCGCGCCCGAAGGCGATCACTCGGGCCACGAGATGCGTGTGGTCGGCATCCGGCTCGAGCAGGAGAAGGTACTCGACGAGGCGGTGAAGTTCATCGTCGCGCTGGAGTCGAAGAAGCCCGCGATCACCGTGGCCGGCGATGTGAAGCAGGGCAGGGAGATCTATCAGACCTGCGTCGCTTGCCACGGCGCCAAAGGCGAGGGCAATGCGGCTCTGCAATCGCCCGCGCTGGCGTCACGCTCCGACTGGTACCTGGTCACGCAGCTCAGGAACTTTCAGGCCGGACTACGCGGCGCCGATCCGCGCGATACGCTGGGTGCGCAGATGCGAGCCATCGGCGCCACGCTGAAGGACGACAAGGCCATCACCGACGTGGTGGCGTACATCAACACGTTGTAAGGGAGTTCAGATGAGCAAGGCAGGCAAGGTTTCTGGTCTCGCGCGCGCGGTGGGCGCCACGGTGATGTTCGCGCTGGCGTCCGGTGCGACAGCCAAGGACATCGTGCGTCATCTCAACGACGGCAACTTCCCCATCGCGCGAGTCGTCGAGATTCCAGCGGACAAGACCATCTACTTCCACAGCGGCATGGTCCCGGCGCCGCTGGATCCGAAGGCGAAGCCGGGTACGCCCGAGTACTGGGGCGATACGAAGACGCAGACGCTCTCGGTGTTCGCGCGCATCAAGGACTCGCTGGCCAAGAACGGCCTGACCTTCGGTGACGTAGTCGCGATGACCGTGTTCCTGGTCGGTGACCCCGCCAAGGAGGGCAAGATGGATTTCGCCGGCATGATGGAGGCGTACTCGCAGTTCTTCGGAACCAAGGAGCAGCCCAATCTACCCGCGCGCTCGACCGTGCAGGTGGCGGGGCTCGTCGCGCCAGGCATGCTCGTCGAGATCGAGGTGCACCTGGCGAAGTAGTGGGGCCAGTTGACTGGATGCCACTCTTGTTCTGGTGTCGAGTGGCAGATCAATGAAACGCGGGCGGGCGCGCAAGGATTCTTTCGCCCACTCGCATGAGCGAGG
>JBKPPO010000171.1:0-30050 GCA_046733635.1 Pseudomonadota bacterium
GACCGAGAGCACGGCATTGAGGTTCCGGAGCTGGGCCGGGTTCATGCTGAGCCGAAGCCCCGTGTCGATGAGCGTGCGCGCCACTGCGACTAGCAGCATGAGAGGCCACGCGGCCAGCAATCCGATCAGCGGCGCGAGCCAGCGGAAGCCGGAGAACCAGGCGATGACGATGCAGGCGGTTCCCAGCGACAACGCGCCGGTAGGCTGCACCACGCTACGTTCGAGTATGCGGGCCCAGATCAGAGTGTCGGAGCGAATGGGAAGGGTGACGAGCCACTCCAGGTCCCAGTCGGACTTCGCGAGTTCGCCGGACGCCACGGTGAGAAGGAGCGAACTCGTCCAGAGGAAGACCAGGAAGAAAGTCACGCCGATCGCGAGTTCCTGGCTGAACTCCAGGGTGAGCCAGAACGTGCCCGGCTCGTCGAGCGCGTTGTGTAGTTGGGTGATGGCGGAGGAGATCAGCGCGCCGAATCCGAACACCATGAGAGGCCAGGCGAGCCAGGCGATGAACCGGCTGGTCTTCTTGCCCTTGTTGCCCAAGCGCTTCTGGCCGGACACGCCGACCTGCTGCAGCGAGCCGAACTGGTTTGCGAGCCGTCGCAGCCGGAGCCGCATGAGCAATACGGCGCTCGTGATCAGCGGCGCGCCGCCCTGGAACCCGCGCGGCGCCGCCGCGGGTCCGCTCACGTGGCGGACGTCCCGGCCGCCGACGCCTCGTCTGCCGGGTCTTCGGTGACCTTGAGGAACACCTCTTCGAGCGAAGCGTCGCCGCTCACACGCTCGCGCAGTTCCGCCAGCGTTCCCGTGGCCACGAGCCCGCCGCGATGGATGATGCCGACTCGCGTGCAGATCTTCTCGGCCATGTCGAGAAGGTGCGTGGACATGAAGATGGTCTTCCCGGCGGCGGCGGCCTGCCGCAGCCGGTCCTGCACGTCGCGAGCGGCGCGCGGGTCCAGGCCGTTGATGGGTTCGTCGAGGATCAGCACCTGCGGATCGTGGATGAGCGCGCACGCCAGCCCCAGCTTCTTCTTCATGCCCATGCTGTAGTTCACCGCGAACTCCTCCACCACGTCCTGCAGTCCGAACTCGCCGAGCATGTCCACGGCGCGCCGTTCCGCGTCGGCGCGCGGCATGCCATGCATCTCGCCGACGAAGCGCAGGATCTCGCGCCCGCGCAGGAAGTCGTAGTAGATCGGGTTGTCGGGTAGATAGCCGACGTGCCGCTGCACCTCGGCGCGCTGTGAATGGCAGTCGAGCCCGGCGATCAACGCACGGCCGCCGCTCGGCACGAGGATGCCCATCATCATCCGGATGGTCGTGGTCTTGCCGGCGCCATTGGGCCCCAGGAATCCGAAGACCTCGCCCGCGCTCACGGTGTGCGTCAGGGGCCGGACAGCGGTGAAATCGCCGTAGGTTCGCGTGAGCTGCTGGAATTCGATCATGCCGTGACTTTATACGGTGTGCGGGCTCGATGTGTTCGTGCTCGGCACGGCGATCGGCAGTGGGGAATTCACCGCTTGCGGCTGATCTCGATACCGTTGCCCACGTTCACGAGCACGGAGTCCATGTCGCCGGCCTTG
Organism: Pseudomonadota bacterium; assembly: GCA_046733635.1. GTDB lineage: Bacteria > Pseudomonadota > Gammaproteobacteria > Steroidobacterales > Steroidobacteraceae > CADEED01. The sequence continues at coordinate 1,581 of JBKPPO010000171.1, forward strand.
CGAACACGCGCGCGATACGCCTCGGCATGCGGACGCGCCGATTCGGGCTCGATCATGTTGTCGGCGCAGATCACGCCGCCGGGTGCGAGCTTGGGGTGCACGAGCTCGAAGCAGGGCACGTACAGTTCCTTCCACACGTCGAGCAGCACGAAGTCGAAAGGTCCGGGCAGACTGCGCAGGGATTCCAGGCAGTCGCCGGCATGGAACTCCACTCGCGTGGACAACCCCGCGCGAGTCAGTGCCTGCCGCGCGTGTTCGATCTTGTTCTCCTTGAGCTCGAGCGACAGCACCTTGCCGCCCGTGGTGCGCGCCGCGGCGCCCAGCCACACGGTGGAATAACCGAAGGAGCTGCCGAGCTCGAGGATGCGCCGCGACTGTGCGCCGGTCGCCAGTAGATAGAGGAGGATGCCGGCTTCACGACCCACGGACAGCAGCAGCTCGTCGAGATCGCGCGTGGCGCCGGGCGCGTAGGTGCGGCGGTGTTCCTCATCGGCACGGCGTTCGAAATCGGCGAGGACTCGTTCGATGACGGGATCGACCAGCGGCATGGCGGCTCTCGGGGGCGTGGGCCCGGTGGAATTTTGTCGACATGTTGCATGGCGGCGCGCGGCTTGGCGAGAACCGGAAACGCATGTGACACGAGGGGAATATTTGTGACAGCGCGAGGTTTGCTAGGCGCGGGGTTTTCGCGGGGTTTGTCTCAGCCCGGCGAAGAAAAAATCCCGCGCGCGAAGGCGCGGCCGTCTGGAATTCCGGCGCCCCGCGTGGTAGCGGCGTAACCCGCCGGCCGCCGGCCGCCGGCCGGCGACCGGCGACCGGCACCGGCCGGATTGATCCGACAGCGGGATATGGATCGCATCGCAGACTCCCGGCATGCCCGATTCCGTTACGGGCGTTCGCCGAAAGTGACATTGCGTTGGCTCCCCTCCGCACGCACTATTGCGGCCCGGCGGGCGCGCCCGCACGTTTTCATCGCGGAGATCCCATGCGTTCCAATGTAGTTAGTCTGACCCTGGCGCTCGCGGCGTTCGCCTCGGGTGCGGCCGCGGCCGAGAGCGGCGGTCTCACGCTGCCAGCCGGCTTCACGGCGCAGGTGGTGCACGAGGGGCTCGGCGCGGGCCGCCAGCTCGCGGTCGCAGCCAATGGCAACGTGTATCTCGCAAGCCGCAATGGCCTGGTCGCGCTGCGCGACACGAACGGCGACGGCACGCTCGACCAGAGCGTTCCGTTCGGCGACGTCAAAGGCACCGGCATCCAGATCCACGGCGAGTGGCTGTACGCCTCGGACAACGTGGGCGTGTATCGATACGCGCTCAAGAAGGGCGAACTCGCGCCCGGCGGCGCGCGCGAGACGGTGGTCTCCGGCTTCCCCATGGAGCGCCAGCACGCCGACAAGACTTTCGCGCTGGATGACAAGGGCACTCTGTACGTGAACGTCGGCGCACCCTCGAACTCCTGTCAGGAGAAGGACCGCCAGGAAGGATCGCTGGGTCAGAGCCCTTGCCCGATCCTCGAGAAATACGCCGGCGTCTGGGTGTTCGACGGCAACAAGCTCCACCAGGATGCCGCGAGCGGCCGACGCTTCGCGACCGGCATGCGCAACGCGGTGGCGCTCGAATGGAGCGCGAGCCACAAGGGCCTGTACTCGGCCATCCATGGCCGGGACTCACTGGATACCTTGTTCCCTGCGATGTTCACGGCGGAAGACAACGCCACGCGCACCGCCGAGGAGTTCCACCAGATCAAGGATGGCGGTGACTACGGCTGGCCTTACACCTACTGGGACACCAAGTTCAATCAGCGCATCGTCGCGCCCGAATACGGCGGCGACGGCAAGAAGACCGCGACGGAATCGAGCGCCTACAAGGGCCGGTTCCCGGATCCGCTCGTGGCCTTCCCCGCGCATTGGGCGCCCAACGACCTCGTGTTCTACTCGGGCAAGAATTTCCCCGCGAAATATCAGGACGGCGCATTCATCGCGTTCCACGGAAGCTGGAATCGCGCGCCCGAGCCGCAAGCCGGCTACAAGGTCGTATTCCAGCCCATGAAGAATGGCAAGGCGACTGGCGCGTACGAAGTGTTCGCCGACGGCTTCGCGGGCGCCCCGCTCAAGGACAACAATCCGCGCAACGCCACCTACCGGCCGATGGGCCTCGCCGTGGGTCCGGATGGGTCGCTGTACATCGCGGATTCGCAGAAGGGCCGCATCTGGCGCATCACGCACAAGAAGTGAGATCTGCTTTGAGGATGCCCGTCGCAGCGTGGGGATGGTTGTTAGCCGCTCGGGCCCTGGGCGGTGAGCCCGCGCCCGCGCCCGCGCCTGCGCCAGCGCCGGTCAGCAAACCGGCGGCGGCGCCTGACGCTCGCCCCGCAGGCCAGCGCCTCTACGCGCGGTACTGCCTCACGTGTCACCAGGCCGATGGATATGGCGTGCCCAATCTGCAGCCGGCGATCACGGGCGGGACCTGGGTGAAAGGGGAGGCCAGTGCGCTCGCATTGTTCGTGCTCACGGGCGGCTTCGACAGCGCGCAGCGCAAGGAAAGCGATTCGCACAATGTGATGCCGGCGTTCCGCCAGCTCCCCGACGAGGAGCTGGCGGCCATCCTCACCTACATCCGCGAGAAGTTCGGTGAAGGCGCGCCGCCGGTGAGCGCGACGGAAGTGGCCGCGGCTCGCGCGACGTTGCCAGCCGCGCCGTGAAGCGCATCGCTGCCTGCGTCGGGTTGCTCGTGGCCCTGGCTTCACCCGCCTGGCCCGACGAGTCCGCACGGTCTTCCCCGGGATCTATCTACCTCGGCCTGGAGGCCGGCGACTCCGATACGCATCGTGTGGATGCGGGCGGCCAATGGCGGTTCAATGAAAAGTGGTCCGCGGCGGCGCAACTCTCGCGCGGCCGATCCAAGGGAGAGTTCACGGACTACGACTCCACGTTCGTCGCCGCGCGCGCGAGTCATGACTTCGGCCCGTTGGGCCTGGGACTGGGATTCCGCCGCGGCGAGATCGACGGCGTCTCCGAGAATTCAGGTGTATTCATCACGGTGTCCGGTGACCTCCGAAGCATCCGCCTCACGGCCGAGATGGAAGCGCGCGAGACCGATCTCGCACCCACGCCTTTCACCGACGACCTGGGGCCTGGATTCGGTGTGCGCAGTGGCGTCAGCCGTTGCGATGTGGATGGACGTGGCTACCAATTGCGCGCGGACCTGGACCAGCCCGGCTGGGCAGGCTTCGCGAGCTGGCGCTACATCGACTACGACGACTTCGATTGCGAATTGACGCTCGATTCCGCGCCGGGGAATGGACCACCTGCGCATGCGCGAGGCCGCGCGCTGGGCCGCCGGCTCGGAGCACTGCCGCTCGAACCCGTCAGCGGCCTGGCTGCGCGCCGCCCGCCACCGGACGTGGTGCTGCTCGAATCCAGCATCACGCTCGGCATGATCCGCCCCGTGGGCAGGCAGTGGTTAGGTGGGGCGGAGCTGTCGCGAGACACGGAGCTCATCGCGGACGGCGACTATGTCACCGCGCTCGTGTTCGCGAATCGCCCGGTCTCGCCGCGGTGGACGATGGAGTTGACCGTGGGTTACACCCACGCCGACTTCGACGACACGGCGTTCGCCGGTGTGCGCATGACCGCGCAGCTCTGAAGGCCGGGGCGGTGCAGGCCACCGCTCCGGTGTAGACGCCGCCAGCTTCAGGGGGACTCGGGATTGAAGCTGACGGCGGCAGTCTGGCCGGCGGTGACGACTACGTCGCGTGTGCCGGTGAAGATCAGGATCTCGTCACCCTCAGGAGAATCCGTCGCGCCGCCGCAGGTGAAGGAGACGGTGTAGGTCCCGACTTCGAGAAATGACGCGCGGTAGCGGTATTCGCCACTGTTCGGGTCCAGCGCCACCGGCACCGAAACCAGCGGGTCCACGTCCGGCGCCGCAGCGGCGTCGAGATCGTCGGGCGCCACTCCCGCCCCCGCGAAGACATACACATGCGGCGAGCAGGTGGGAGGGACGAGCGCGGCGGCCACGGTCCCGGCGATGGAACCCACCTGCAGGTTGTCGACCATGCGCAGCACCGGCTTGAGCAGGTAGTTGGGCGCCTGCCCGGGCGGCGCGATCACCGATTTGCGTAGATCGAAGTCGATGACGAAGTTGCTCGCGCTGCCGGCCGCGACGGTGAAGCCACGAATGAGCTTGAGTCCGCTTTCGCTGCCGCTCGGCACGAACAGCGGGAAGCGCGCGCCCGACTCCAGATCTATGTAAGAGCCCGGTTCGTTTGCTCCGGCCTCGATCAGCAATCGGAGCCATTCGTATCGTCCGGCCGGCACTGCATGATCCTGCAGCAAGGGCCGCGATCCGCCCCCGGCCAGCGCGAGGAGGTCGATCGAAAGCGACGGGCTCAGATTGACGGTGAATGCGTTGCCATTCTCGGGTTTGAGCTCGATCGCCGTGAATTTCACGACGACGGCAGCGGCGTCATCCACGGGCGCGTCGGTGACGCCCAGCGTCAAGCGGCCCATGGCTTGCGGTTCCAGCGAGGACCCGTCCCCGCCGCCTCCGCAGCCGTGCAGCAACGAGGCCAGCGCGGCCACTACCGCGACACACACGCAACTCATCAGGAACTTCTTCATGGCGACTTCCGGCAAAAAACAGGAGGACGCGGGTTAACGGAGTCGGGACACCGATGGTTGACAGGATCGCCGTCTGCGAATGGCGACCTGTCAACCGAACGGCCGCGGCTTCCGTTAATGCGGCGATCGATTGACTCAGAGGCCTTTGCCGTGGCACTTCCCGGGCCGGGCGCGCGCCCGCGTGAAGGGAAGTTCCTGGCCGGTGGAAACCAACAAAGAGCTCGAGGTGTTCTTGCGCGGGGTGGCGCCGCGGGCATTCAGGATTGCCCGGCTGACGCTCCGCGAAGACGCCGATGCGCTCGATGCAGTCCAGGAAGCGATGATCAGACTCTCGAACAAGTACTCGATGAAGGCGCCGGCCGAATGGCCGCCGCTTTTCTACGCCATCCTGCGCAACTGCATACGCGACGAGCAGCGGAGTCGCCGCAGCCGCGGCGTGTTGATGAGCTGGTTCGAGCGGCTGACGGGAGGCGCAGATGATGCGTCGCGGGTTTCGGTGGAGGATCTCGTCGGCAACCCGCTCGACGAGGTGGAGTCGGACGAACGGCTTCGTCGGCTGGAAACAGCCATCCAGGCTCTGCCAGCGAGGCAGCGGGAGGCGTTCCTGCTTCGCTCGGTCGAAGAGCTGGACGTGCGTGACACCGCCTTCGCGATGGGCTGCTCGACCGGCAGCGTGAAGACTCACTACTCTCGCGCCATCCAGGCCTTGCGGGAGACACTGGGAGAACCATGAGCGCGGACGAAGATTTCGAAAAAGTCCTCCGGGCCGATCTGAAGCGCAGTGTGGAGCGCCTGGATCCCACGCTTCGCGCGCGGCTCGACGCCATGGCGTCCGCTGCCGCCCGGCGTCCGCGCCCGCGCGCACGTCCGGCATGGCAGTGGGCACTGCCCGCGGGCGGCGGGGTCGTCGCCGCTGCACTCGCACTGGTGTTCTGGACAGGCCGTGGCGGCACACCCGTGCCCACCACGCCGGGCGCCGATGATCTGGCCCTGCTGTTGAATGTCGACAATCTGGAGCTGCTCGAGCAGATGGAGTTCTACCGATGGCTGGATCAGCAACCCGGCGTGTTCGAAGACGTCAATGCCGCCGGAGCACAACGCTCGTGATACTCGCAGGCGCCTTCATGTCCGCGGCGATCACGCAGGCAGCGACGCCGGAGCCGCTCGACACGGCTTTCCTGGATTACCTCGCGTCGGTGGAGGGGAAGGACGAGAACTGGACCGTGGTCGCGGACGAGAAAGTCAGGAAGAAAATGCCAGCCCGCGATCCGGCAAAACCCCAGCCTCCGAAGCCGCCGGCGGAGGAAGTGGAGAAGAAGCCATGATCCGCGTCTTGCTCTCACTGGCCCTGGTGCTCGCGCTGGCGGTGAGTTTTCCGGCGGGCGCGGCCGACGCACCACCGGATTGGGCGCGCCTCACGGCCGAACAACGCGCCATTCTCAAGAACGTGGAAAAGGATTGGGACTCACTACCCGGCGAACGCCGTGGACAGCTCGTGGCCGGTGCGAATCGCTGGCTCGCGATGAATGCCGGCGAACGCGCGGCTGCGCGTGAGCGTTTCGCGCTGTGGCAGAGTCTCACGCCGGAGCAGCGCACGGAATTACGCCGGCAATACGATGAATTCCGCGCGATGACGCCGGAGCAGCAGAGCCGTATGCGTGAGATCCAGCAGCGTGTGAGAGAAATGCCCGCCGATCGGCGCTCGGAGCTGCAACAGCGCTGGCGGGAGATGACGCCCGAGCAGCGGCGGCAGGAACGGCCGCCGGCGCCGCCAAGACCGGAGCGGCCAGCGCGCCCGCAGCGCTGAGCCGGGACGCCCGCTCAGGGCTTGGGTATGCGCGTGATCTGCACGCTCACGATCTTCCATTCGCCGCGGCGCTTCGCGTAGATGTCGATGTACCGGTAGTTCGATTCGAACGCCGTCCCGTCGAATCTGCCCGTCATGCGCGTGCGGCCGTAGAGCAGCGCGGTGTCGCCCAGCAGCTTCACCTCGAAATCCTCCACCGTGTAGGGATCGATCGTGAGGCGGGCGTCCATGAGCTCGTCGACGAACGCCTTCTTGTCCTGAACGGTCGCGGTGCCGTCTATGCTGCGGAAGTCCTCGGCCATGTTGCCGGCGATCGCCGCGCGATCCTTGCGCACGATGGCCTTGTCCCAGGCGTCGGAGAGCCGCGTGAGTTCGGCCACATCCGCGGCGTGGCTCGAGGGCTCGGCCGCGGATATGGTCGAGGCGGCACTGAGCACGGTGATCGCCAGTGCGCAGAGCAGCGCGCGCATCACTTCACCTTGTAGAGGTGCACGTAACGATCCGTCTTGCCGCGAACGGCCGGATCGAACACCAGCTTGTCGAGCTGGTCGTCCTTGTTGCGCATGCCATCCCAGGTCTTTTCGAGCACGAAGCCGTTGGCGGTCACGGCCTTCTTCAGGAACTCCTCGTTGAGCCGATGCGCCTTGGCGACCATCTCCACGCCGCTGCCGGCGGGCGCGTTGTGATCTACGATCAGTAGTTTGCCGCTCGGCTTGAGCGCGCGCTTCACCGAATCGAGGAAGCCTTTGGCGCTGATCTCGGGCCAGCCTTCCTTCTCGTCATGCCAGTACACGTCGTGGAACGACATCACGACGATCGCGACGTCCACGCTCTTCGGCGGCAGCGTGAAGTAGCTGGCTTCGACGAGCTTGTGTTCGACGTTCTTGAGGCGCCCTTCCGTGTAGCGCGCGTCGCGGTCCTTCTTCGAATAGTTGAGATAGGGGATGTTGTTCAGGGCGTAGACCTTGCCGCTCGGTCCGACCACGCCGGACAGCAATTCCGCGTAGTAACCGCCGCCCGAGAACAGATCCACCACGGTCATGCCGGGCTTCACGCCGGCGAGCGCCAGCACGTCCGCGGGATGTTCACGCTCGTCACGCTCGCGATCGGCGGCCGTACGCTCGGTGTTGGCAATGGCCGCGTCGATGGCGGCATCGGCGGCGAAGGACGGCAACGCGAAGCCAATGAGGACACTGGCCAGCAGTGGTTTGATCGGGTTCATGGTGGTCTCCGGAAAACGGGAGCGCATTATGCGCGCGCGGAGCACGCGTGCGGAATCGCGCTGACCGCAACCGAGGGTCGGCCTGGCGCTCGGGCGGACCGCCTCCGGGCCAGCGGACGACAGCGGCAAGCAGCAAGAGCTCGACGCAAACAGGCGAGCGCCGCCATGGCCGCGGGCATCGGTGTCACTAACTACCAGGGGGCGGGTCGCAATACGGGATTTCCCGGCAGCCGATCCTCGTCGGTGCGGTGAACATCCCGCCGGGACTTGGGTATGCTGCGCGCCCATGCCCGACGTAATGGAATCCCGCCACCGGCTGCTGCCTCACCCGTCCGCGCGCGGCGCGGTGCTGGACCTGGTCGAGGAACTGGCGGTCACGGTCGAGCATCGGCCGGGTGACCGCCTGCTGCTCGTCTATCGGCTCACGGGCGACCTTGCCGCGCTGCGTTTTCCCGAGCCGCGGCCTGCGGCCCGCACCGACGGCCTCTGGCGTCACACCTGCTTCGAAGCGTTCATCGGACGCGTCGGCTCCAGCGAATACTGGGAATACAACTTCTCGCCGTCGGGCGCCTGGGCGGCTTATCACTTCGGCGCGTATCGCGAGGGCATGGCGCCCCTCATGAAGGGCGCGCCACCCGCCATCCGCGTGGAAACCGGCGAGGACACCCTGTCGCTCGACGTGGTGGTGGATCTCAGCTGGCTCGCCCGTTCCCAGGCCGATGTGGGGCTTCGGCTGGGCCTGACGGCGGTCATCGAAGACCGGGCGCGCGCCTTGACCTACTGGGCGCTCAAACATCCCACCGAAAAACCCGACTTCCATCACGCCGAAGGCTTCGTGATCGCACTGGGTTGATGCCTGGCGATAAGCTACGCGCATGATCCAATTCGGCATCGATCGACTGTTGAGCGACCGCAAGCTGCTGGGCGAGCTCGAGGGCAAACGCGTGGCCCTGCTCGCGCACCCTGCCTCCATGACCGCGGACTTCCAGCATTCGCTGGATGCGTTGCGCGCGGTGCGTGGGCTCAACATCACCGCGGCTTTCGGACCGCAGCATGGCCTGCGCGGCGACAAGCAGGACAACATGGTCGAGTCGGACGACTTCCGCGATCCGGTGCATGGCATTCCGGTCTTCAGCCTGTATGGAACCGTTCGCCGGCCGACGGAAGAGATGCTGGGACACTTCGACGTGCTGCTCGTGGATCTGCAGGATGTCGGTTGCCGCATCTACACCTTCATCACCACACTTCTATATGTGCTGGAAGCCGCGGCGCAGACCGGCAAGACGGTCTGGGTGCTCGATCGTCCGAATCCGGCGGGCCGGCCCGTAGAGGGCCTGAGCCTGCGCAAGGGGTGGGAGAGTTTCGTGGGCGCAGGCCCGATGCCGATGCGGCACGGGCTCACGCTCGGCGAACTCGGCATCTGGTTCGTGAGCCATTTCCACCTCGCGGTCGACTACCGCGTCATCCCGATGAAAGGCTGGAAGCCGGACGAAGCGCCGGGATATGGCTGGCCGATCATCGAACGTGGCTGGGTGAATCCCAGTCCGAATGCCGCGAGTCTCGCGATGGCGCGCGCCTATGCAGGCACGGTGATGCTGGAAGGCACCACGTTATCGGAAGGACGCGGCACTACGCGGCCGCTGGAGTTGTTGGGCGCGCCCGGCCTGGATCCGCGTTCGCTGCTCACGATGCTGAATCGCATCGTGCCCGCATGGATCGAAGGTTGCCGTTTGCGGCCGCTGTGGTTCGAGCCCACGTTCCACAAACACCAGGGCAAGTTGTGCTCGGGTTTCCAGATCCACGTGGACGATGCAGCCTATGTACACGGCGCGTTCCGTCCCTGGCGATTGATGGCGGGCACGTTCAAGTGCATCCGCCGTCTGCGCGGAGAGTATCCGCTGTGGCGCGACTTCCCCTACGAATACGAGCACAACCGTCTCGCCATCGATCTCATCAACGGCAGCGATCTACTGCGTCAGTGGGTGGACGATCCGGCCGCGGTGCCGGCCGATCTCGACAAGCTGGCGGCGCGCGACGAGAAGGATTGGGAAGAGCAACGCGCCGACATCCTGATCTACCGCTGAGCATCCGTGCCCGGCGGGCCCCGAGTTCCAGCGCCGCCATCGCGGTGCGCTGAAACTCGAAGCCTTAGCGAGCCTCATCCGAGATTGCGCACGTATGCCGTGTGCACCGCGGTGAGCGAGGGCCGGTCGATCTTCTGGACGGCGTTCGACAGCGTGGCTTCGTAGCACTCCTGGCGAGCTACGCGGATCGAGAGCAACTCGGCGCCATTACCCATGCCGCACACGCGGCGGGCGGCATTCTTGAGCGCACGATGCACCTTCGCGGCGCCTTCGCTGGTCATGAAGTTCACATCCGAGTAGTTCACGGTGACGCTGGGCGCGGCGCCCACGTCGACCGAGTCAGCGGCGCGGGCATCGACGGTGAGCAGCATCGCGAACGTGAGGGCGACGGCGGCGGCGCCGGACGAAACGCGTTCGGAAGCGCGGTGCAGAAGATAGGACGAATTCTTGCGGGTCATGGGCTGATCCTCCTGATTGGACAACTAGCCGATGACGCGTGCCAAACTCATCGCTTGCCGGCGTGAGAGGCGAGTCCGTTACGTGTCATTCGGGACGCTATATAGACGCGCCACCTCCGAAAAGGGTTGCAACGAGGAACGGGAAATTGCGGCGAAACGAAGCGGGGTGCGACGAGTGGTGGAGCCGCGAAAAGGTTTAAAAGGCGCCGCAGGAAAAGTGTGAAAAAAGTCCGCTAGCGCTTCCGGCGGCCGCCGAGCAGCGACAGCAACAGCCGTGCGGGCGGCCGGCGCAGCGCGCTGCGCAGACGCCCGCATTCCCAGGCGTCGAACACCGCGGGATTGATGTACGACTTGCGGCACACGGCGGGGGTGTTGCGCAGACCGCTCGCCACATCCTTGATCACCGCGTTCACGCATCGGCGCATGGAAGCTTCACTCGGGCGCTCCGGGAGCGGCGTGCGGCAGAGCAACGTGAGTGCGTGCAGGGTGGCATGCCAGGTGCGGAAGTCCTTGGCGGTGAACTCGCCGCCCATGTGCTCGCGCAGGTAGTCGTTGACCTGGCCGGAGTCGATGGCGTGCGGGGCGCCTTCATCGACGTACTGGAACAACGCCTGGCCGGGCAGCTCCTGGCAGCGGCGCACCAGCTTCGCGAGCCGGGCGTCGTCGACGAGCACATCGTGGTCCAGGCCGCCCTTGCCGCGGAATCGGAGCAGTAGTTTGCCGCGGGCGAACTTCGCGTGACGGTCGCGCAGGGTAGTCAGGCCGAAGCTGCCATTGTCGCGTGCGTACTCTTCGTTGCCCACGCGCACCTGGGTGGCGTCCAGAAGTTTGACCACGAGCGCCAGCACCTTCTCGCGCGGGAGTCCGGGGCGCTGGAGGTCGCGCCGCAGTGTCGCGCGCAGCTTCACGAGCGCCTTGCCGAAGTCGCGCATGCGGGCATGTTTGTGATCGTCGCGCGCGATGCGCCAATCGGCGTGGTAGCGATACTGCTTGCGGCCGCGCGCATCGCGGCCCGTGGCCTGGAGGTGGCCTCGCGGATTGGTGCAGATCCATACCTCCTCGTAGGCCGGAGGGATGGCGAGTTTCGCGATGCGAGCCAGCGTGCGCTCGTCACGGATGCGTTTGCCCGAAGGCGCGAGGTAGTGGAACCGCGGCGGCGCGTTTTTCCGGACCCGCTCCTTCACGCGGCGGATGCCGGGAACCTGGTCGCTGACGTAGACGAGACCGCGAGGTACGGGTGGCATGGGTCGAGACTGCCGTCGGCGTTTCGTGGTCGCTGTAGGTGCCGCCGAAATGCCGCGTCGGGTCAGGCGCGATCGGTTGTCAGCACTTCACGACCGGGTTGTACGCCAGCCAGCGTCGCGCCAGTTGTTCGGTCTCGAAAAAGCGCACGGTCTGATGTGAGCGGTGTTCGTAGACCAGCTCGCTGAAGCGGCTGCCATGGGCGGCGGCGTCGGCGGCCACGATGGCGAGGCGCGCGCGGTAGTTGGTGAACTTCTGCAGCACTTCGCCGGCGAAGCCGGTGCGCAGGTCGAAGAAGCTCGCGCTGATCTGTGCCTCTTCGAGCAATAGTCCGCCTCGGTCGATCGCCTCGCCGAGCGCGGCGGCGATGTCACCGACAGAGTCGAGGCGCACTGCGCGTGCGGCAGGCGCGTCCCCGTTTTCTAGGAAACGAGGAATGTCCCCATTCGTCACTCGGCGGACTCGGCGCCGGCGGCGACGTAGGCCAGGTCACTCATGTTCACCTTGGCGAGATCGAACTTCTTCGCGGAAGCGAGCATGCGGAGCAGTGCCTGTGCGATGGGCATGGCGGGCTTCTTGTCGCCGGGCTTGGCCTTGTGGAAACGCACGGGGTTGATGCGCGCGACGACATAGCTGCGCAGGTACGGCGATTTCATGCCGCGCGCCTGCAGCTCGGCGACGATGCGCTTCACTTCGGCATCGATCTCGGACAGCCGCTTGGCGTAACCCTCGCGCTCGCGGATGGCAGCCGGCAGGGGCTTGGTGGTCAGCCTGTCTACTTTCTTGAGCACCGGGCTGTACGCGCCGCCGCCGAAGCGCAGGTTGTCTTCGTAGACCAGCCCGAGCGTGAGCAACTCTGCCGCCTCGAACTCATTGGCGAGCGAGGCTTCGGTGCGTTTGGGATCACGCTTGGCGAGATTGCGCGCCATGCGCACGACCTCGAGCGACTTGTCCTTGAGGTTGTGCGCCTTCTCGGTGTTCAGCGCGAGGATGCGGTAGGAGAGGGATTCATCGGGCGAGATCAGCACGGTGATCTGCTTGAGGCCCAGCACCTTCGCGGCGGCGAGGCGATGACGGCCGTTCGGCGTCCAGAAGCGGCCGTCCTCGCCGCGCACGACGATCAGCGGATCCAGGAATGCGGCGGTGGCTTCGATCGCGCCTGCGAGACGTTTGGCATGAGTGGGCGAGAGATCGCGCTGGAACGGCGTGGGTTGCACGGCGCTGAACGGCAGCGACGCCAGGAGCAATGGACGGCCACCCAGCGGCTCGCGATACGCGCCCAGTGGCGCGCCGCCGGCCTTGCGCACCAGTTCCACGACCGCGTTGATCTCCGCATGTTCGATGGGCAGCGCCACCTCGAGCGCCGACAAGCCGCGTTTGACGAGGCTGGGTGCGAGCTTCGCGCGTTTGCTGGACTTCTTAGCTGATTTTTTCTTCGCGGCCATGCGTGACCTTCTCCGCTTCGGTGCCGAGGATGATGCGCGCACCGCGCGCGTACGTGAAATAGGCCCACGCCCAGTTGATGAGGACGATGAGGCGGCTGCGGAAGCCGATCAGGAAGTAGATGTGCAGCACCAGCCAGAACCACCAGGCGAGGATCCCAGAAAACTTGAAGTTCGGCAGCTGCGCGACAGCCGAGTGTCGGCCGATCGTGGCCAGCGCGCCGAAGTCCTTGTAGCGGAACGGCCGGGTCGGGCGGCCCGCGATCGATGCGAGGATGTTGCGCGCGGTCTGCGATCCCATTTGTTTGGCTGCCGGCGCGACGCCGGGAACGGGTTTGCCGTCGATGCTGATGCTCGCGAGATCGCCGGCCACGAACACGTTCGCATGGCCAGGCAGGCTCAGGTCCGGTTGCACTCGCACCCGGCCGGCCCGATCGAGCTCCACGCCCGGCGTGCGCGCGAGTTGTTTGCCGAGCGGCGAAGCCGCGACGCCCGCCGCCCAGAGGATGGTGCGCGCCGCGACGCGTTCGCCGCCGAACACCAGGTAGTCAGGCCCGATCTCCGAAACGGCCGCGCCCGTGCGCACTTCCACGCCGAGCTTCTCGAGTTGTTTGCGCGCCTTCTCGGAAAGATCCTCGGGGAAGGCCGACAACACACGGGGTCCGGCCTCGATGAGCAACACGCGGGCGCGCCGCGGATCGATGTTGCGAAAGTCGCCGGCGAGCGTGTGCCGCGCGATCTCGGCCAGCGTACCCGCGAGTTCCACGCCGGTCGGGCCCCCGCCGATCACGGCAAACGTGAGGCAGGCCTGGCAGGTGTCATCGCCGGCCGCGGCCTCGGCTTGCTCGAACGCAGCCAGGATGCGCGCGCGGATGGCGAATGCATCGTCGAGGTTCTTGAGCCCGGGCGCGTACCTTTCCCAATCGTCATGACCGAAGTAGGCGTGCGTCGCGCCGCTCGCCACGAGCAGGTAGTCGTACGGGATCTGGCGCTGGGCCAGCGACACCTGCCGTGTATTGGTGTCGATGCCGGTGACTTCGCCCATGAGTACCGTGGCGTTCTCCTGATCCCGGAGAATGTGGCGCAGCGGCGCCGCGATCGATGGCGCGGCCAACCCGGCCGTGGCCACCTGGTAGAGCAGCGGCTGAAACAGGTGATGATTGCTCCGGTCGATCAGCGTGATCTCGACGGGCGCCTTGCGAAGCGCGCGCACCGCCCAGAGGCCGGCGAATCCGCCGCCGACGACCACGACCCGTTTCTTTTCGTTCATATGTGGAAAAGTTAACCGAAACGGCATGGGATCGCCGCGTTAAAATCTTGACTCGACGCAAGCCAAAGTTACGAAGCCACTCCATGAAGCCCATCCAGCAGCAACACCTCATCGACAGCGTCGCCGACGCGCTCCAGTACATCTCGTACTACCACCCGGTGGACTACATCAAGGCGCTGGGCAGGGCGTATGAGGTCGAGCAATCTCCGGCCGCGCGCGACGCGATCGCGCAGATCCTCACGAATTCGCGCATGTGCGCGGAAGGCCGCCGGCCGATCTGCCAGGACACGGGCATCGTCACGGTGTTCGCGAAGGTGGGCATGAACGTGCGCTGGGACGCGACGATGCCTTTCGAGGACATGATCAACGAAGGCGTGCGCCGCGCCTATCTGCACCCGGACAACAAGCTGCGCGCCTCGATCGTCGCCGACCCTAACTTCTCGCGCAGGAACACGAAGGACAACACGCCGGCCGTGATCCACACGCAGATCGTCCCGGGTGACGAGGTGGAGATCACCGTGGCGGCGAAGGGCGGCGGTTCGGAGAACAAGTCGAAGTTCGTGATGCTGAATCCGTCGGATTCGCTCGTGGACTGGGTGCTCAAAACGGTGCCGCTCATGGGCGCGGGCTGGTGCCCGCCGGGCATGTTGGGCATCGGCATCGGCGGGTCGGCCGAGAAGGCGATGCTGCTCGCCAAGGAATCGCTCATGGAGCCCATCGACATGGCGGAGCTCAAGGCGCGCGGCCCGAAGACCAGGACGGAAGAATTACGCATCGAGCTCTACGAGAAGGTGAACGCGCTCGGCATCGGCGCGCAGGGCCTCGGCGGTCTATCTACCGTGCTCGACGTGAAGATCTTCGAGTACCCCACGCATGCGGCGTCGAAGCCGGTGGCGATGATCCCCAACTGCGCGGCCACTCGCCACGTGCATTTCACGCTGGATGGCTCGGGCCCCGCAGTGCTCGAGCCGCCGAAGCTCTCGGACTGGCCGAAGATCGACTGGGCGCCCGCGCCGGGCGCGCGCCGCGTGAACCTGGATACGCTCACGCCCGCGGAGGTCGCGAGCTGGAAGCCCGGTGAATCGCTGCTGCTCAACGGCAAGATGCTCACGGGCCGCGATGCGGCTCACAAGCGAATCGCCGATCTGTTCGCCAAGGGCGAAGGGCTGCCGGCCGGCGTGGATTTCCGCAACCGCGTCATCTATTACGTGGGCCCGGTGGATCCGGTGCGCGAAGAGGTGGTGGGACCCGCGGGTCCGACCACGGCCACACGCATGGATAAATTCACGGAGATGATGCTCGACAAGACGGGGCTCATCGCGATGGTGGGCAAGGCGGAGCGCGGACCCGCCGGCATCGACGCCATCCGCAAACACCGCGCCGCCTATCTCATGGCGGTGGGGGGCGCGGCGTACCTCGTGTCGAAGGCCATCAAGGCATCGCGGGTCGTCGCGTTCGAGGATCTCGGCATGGAGGCTATCTACGAGTTCACCGTCGAGGACATGCCGGTGACCGTCGCGGTGGATTCCACCGGCACGTCCGTGCATCAGACGGGGCCGGCGGAGTGGAGCCAAAAGATCGCGATTGGGGACATTCCTCGTTTTCTAAGAAAAGGGGACGCGGCTCGCTGATTCTCGTCAGATCGGCGCGATTCTGATCAGGCGCGTCCCCGTTTTCTAGAAAACGAGGAATGTCCCCATTACGTGCATTACGTGCCCTTCGGGAACCAGCAGCTCACGGTGGTGCCGCGCCCGCGAGCGCTCTCGAGCCTGAGGCTGCCGGCCACCATCTGCGCGCGGTAACGCATGATCCGGAGGCCGAGGCCCTTGCCCTGCAGGGTCGCCGGGTCGAAGCCGCTGCCATCGTCCGCGATGCGCAGCAGGCAGCGCTCGCCATCGGCCGCGAGCGTGATGCGCACGTTCGACGCATGGCCGTGTTGTGCGGCGTTGGTCACGGCTTCCTGAGCGATCCGATAGAGATGCAGCGCCGTCGCCGACTCGAGGCCGCGCTCCGTGGTCTCGTCGGCTTCACAGCGCACGTCGATGTGGAACATCGCGGATAGCCGCTTCGCGAGTCCGTCCAGGGCCATCGCGAGGCCACCGCGGTCGAACGTCACCGGCGAAAGTCCGCGCGCCAGTGCACGCGTGGTGAAGATGGCGTCGTTGACGAGCAGCGCCACTTCTTCGATCGACGCCGAGAGCGCCGGCGACTCGCGCTCGGCGCGATTCTCGAGCCCGCGCAGCAAGAGCGCGATGCCGGTGAGCTCCTGGCCCAGCCCATCGTGCAGGTCGTTGCCGATGCGCTGCTGCTCGCGATTCGCGACTTCGAGCACTTCGCGTTCGAGCTGACGCCGCGCGGTCACGTCCTGCAGCATGATCAGGCACAGGCGGTCGCCGCGAAGCGCCAGCGAGGTGATCGAGGCCTCCACGAACAGAGACGATTCGTGTTCGCCCGAGCCCCGCACCGCGAGCTCGCTCACCAGCGGCGAACCCGCCGAGGTCCGATCGCCGCTTTCGGCGATGTGGCGGCTCAGCGGCGGATCGCAGGGCAAGGTGTTCAGGTTCCGGCCGATCAGCGAACCCGCGATCGCGCCGAACATGCGATCGAACGCCGGGTTGGTCATGCGGATGATGCCGCCGCTGTCGGAAAGCACCACGCCCTCGTGCATGACCTCGACTGCCAGGGCCTGGCTGCGCAGCACCTCTTCATTGACCTTGCGATCGGTGATGTCGTGCACCACACCGATGAATCGCGTGATGACTCCGCTGGCCGATGGCAGCGGCTGGTTCGCGAGATGGATCCAGCGCGTCTCGCCTCGCGGCGTGCGCACTGCAAGATCCATCTCCGTGCGCTCACCGCCGACCAGGCGCTTGCGGCGCTCGGCCACGGCAGTGTGATCTTCGGGCAGGAACACATTGCGCCAGCCGAGCCGGTTCATCTCGTCGAACGTGGCGCCGAAGAATTCGGCGAAGCCCGGGCTCGCCCAGACGAGGTGTGAATCGCCGGCATCGTCGACGCTGGCTTCATAGACGAAGCCCGACGTCAGCTCCGCCACGGTGCGGTAGCGGAACTCGCTCTGCCGGAGAGCGTCAGCGGCCTGCTTGCGTTCCGTGACGTCGATGGCGACGCCGACGAGGCGCGAGAACTTCCCCGTGGCGGGATCGGCGATCGGCCGGTTCTTCACTTCGATCCAGCGCAGCATGCCGTCGGCGCGCCGGATCTGCGCGGTGAACTCCACGGTCTCGCCACGCAGGTATTTCTCCGTGCGTCCCCGGCTCCTGGCACGCCAGTCCTCGCCGGTGACGAAACTCGCCCAGCCACGCTGGCGGTACTCGTCGCCGCTGCAGCCGTACACGCGTTCCGTGCCGAAGGTCCATTCGAGCTCGTACTCACCGGCGGCGCCCATGACGTATTCGTAGACCGCGCCTTCCGAGAGATCGGCCACGGTGCGGTACCGCGCGTGATGCAGGGCCAGGCTGCGTTCGTCGTCCTTGCGGCGACTGATGTCGCGCGAGTGCGCGATGATCCCGAGCACCGCCGGATTCGCGAGCGCGTTCACCGCAACGCTTTCGAGCCAGATCCACGAACCATTCTTGTGGCGAAAGCGGTATTCGAAGCGATGCGGCTCCGCGGGGGCATCGCCGGCCGCGAGCAGCGAACGAAAGCGATCGTTCAACGGTTCCTGATCGTCCGGGTGCATGAAGTCGTACGCGTTCCGGCCGACGAGCTCGGTGACGGTGTAGCCGAGCTCCCTGACCACGGCTTCGTTGGCGTACGTGAAATGACCCTTGCTGTCCTGGACCGTGATGATCTCGAGTGCGTACTCGGTCAACGCACGCAGCCGCGCGTCACCGGCGTCCGCGAGCGGTGAGTTAGCGCGGGCGGGCGCCGAAAGTTGCGAAACCATGTGCGGGGATTCTATCGGCACGTGCCCGCGGGATCGGGCAGGAGTTGCTGCCAAATCCGCGGTGTAGTTGTCCTCCCTCTTTCGGTGGGGACGATCAACGGCTCGTCGCAAAATCTGTTGTTCGCGCACGACAGAGACTGTCGGAGTTCGCCTACTTTCCCCGGGCAAGATTCCCAACACCCTGATTTGTTGGCGTTTGGGGGCAGATTTTCTAAGGCAGTCCTAACGGATCCTGAATGTTGTTGTTTTGCAAACGCGTGGTAACCTCGCGCGCATTGCAGGAGTTCGCGGCGCCCGGGGCCGTCTTCAACATTGTCACGTCACCCTGACACATCAGGCGCACTCCCTCTTGTAAGCCCGACGCGCGTTGCGCACCGGGAACCCAACAACACGGGGACTCAGAAAATGAATCGTTATCCTCATCTGCGTGCAGCCGTGCGCTATGCGCTCGTCATGAGCGGCGCTGCGATGCTCGCCACACCCGCGGCTTTCGCCCAGGAGCAATCGGGCTCCAGCGAAAACATGGAAGAGGTGGTCGTCACCGGTTCGCGCATCATCAGCACGAATCTGGACTCACCTTCGCCGGTGCAGACCATCAGTTCGGAAGACATCGCGAAGACGGGCATCCTGAACACGCAGGATCTGCTGCTCAAGAATCCGACCTTCGGTACGCCGACGCTCAGCCGCACGAACTCGAACTTCCTGACTTCGGGCGGTGGTGTCGCCACCGTCGATCTGCGTAACCTCGGTGTCGATCGCACGCTGACGCTCGTCGATGGCCGCCGGTTCGTTTCGGGCAACCCCGGTTCGATGGCCGTCGACTACAACACCATCCCGGCGCAGTTCATCGAGCGCATCGACGTCCTCACCGGTGGCGCCTCGGCCGTCTACGGCTCCGACGCCGTGGCTGGCGTGGTGAACATCATCTACAAGAAGGACTTCGAGGGCGTTGCGTTCGACGGCCAGTACGGTCTCAGCGCGGAAGACGACAACGAAGAGACCCAGGTCGGCATCACGCTCGGAACCAACACCGACGATGGCCGCGGCAACATCATGGCGCACATCGGCTACACCAAGCAGGGCGCCGTTTATTCGCGCGATCGCGCGCGGTCCGCGGTGGACCAGGTGTCCACGGGCGCCGGCGTCACGGGTGATCCCACACAGCTGTTCGACATCACGCGTCCGTTCTATTCGAGCTTCGCGCCGCAGGGCCGCTTCTTCTACTACACGACACCGGGCAATCCGATGACGCGTACGTCGACGACGTACGACGCCAACGGCAACGTGATCGCGTGGGACGGCAACGGCGTCAATGGTCCGGCCACGGGCTTCAATCGTTCGGCCTTCCGCACGATCGCCGTTCCCGTGGAGCGTTATCTGTTCGCCGGCCGCGGCAGCTTCGAGTTCACGGAGAGCCACAGCGCATTCTTCGAAGGCACTTATGCTTCATCGAGCACGACGACCGAGATCGAGCCTTTTGGCCTCGATTCGATCGACCTGTACCCAGGCACGGGTGGCGTTCTCCCCGTCGAGTTCGACGTGGGCGGCGTGCTGACGCGCAATCCGATCGTCCCGGACGTGGTTTTCAACCGCGCCGACGATTCCGACGGCGACGGCCTGCGCGACTTCGCGTTCACCAAGCGCATGTCCGACTTCGGCAACCGCGGTGCTTCGGCCAAGCGCGACACCTTCCGTGTGGTCGGTGGTCTGCAGGGCAACCTGTTCAGCGACAAGTGGAACTACGAGACGTTCTATTCCTTCGGTCAGACGAAAGAAGCGCAGCAGGCTGGCGGTCAGGTCAACGTCCTGAATTTCCGAAACGCGCTGGAAGCGATTCCGGACGCGAATGACGAAGACAATGACGGCAATACGACCGAAGCCATCTGCCGCGATGCCAATGCTCGCGCCGAAGGCTGCGTGCCCGTGAACGTGTTCGGTTACAACTCGATCACGCCGGGAGCGGTCGACTACATCGAAGCCCCGTCGTCGCTCACGACGTTCACGCGCCAGCGCGTGCTCGCTGCGAACCTCTCGGGCGAGTTGTTCGAGCTGCCGGCGGGCGCGGTGGGCGTCGCGTTCGGCGTCGAGTACCGCGAAGAGTTCAGCGAGTCTGAGTTCGACGCGCTGACTCAGGCCGGTCTGAATGCCGGCAATGCGATTCCGCCGACCGTCGGCGAATACGATGTGCGCGAGGCCTACCTCGAGACGTCGGTGCCGCTGCTCAAGGATCTGCCGGCCGTCGATCAGCTGACGTTGCGCGCGGCCGTGCGTGCGTCCGACTACTCGACCGTTGGCAGCACGCTGAGCTGGAACGGCGGCATCGAATGGTCGCCGATCTCCTCGCTGCGCTTCCGTGCGATCCGTGCCTTGTCGACGCGCGCTCCCAACATCAACGAACTGTATTCACCGCCGAGCCAGACCTTCCCGACCGGCGTGCAGGATCCTTGCGTGGGTGTGACCGCGACGTCGACCGGCGCGATCTCGGATGCCTGCCGTGCCGCTCCCGGCGTCAATGCGAACATCGCCGCCAATGGCGGAACGTTCACGCTGAACCAGTCGGACTTCCAGGGCATCTCCGGCTTCGATCGTGGCAACACGGATCTGAGCGAAGAAGAGGGCAACTCCTGGACCATCGGCATGGTCTGGCAGCCCGAGAACGTTCCGGTGCTCAACAACTTCGACTTCACGGTCGACTACTACCGGATCGATATCGGCGATGCGATCGTGCAGACCGATCGCAACTTCATCCTCAGCCAGTGTTACGGCGGCGGAAACCCGTCGTTCTGTAACTTCGTCACGCGTCGGCCGGCGGCCGCCGGCTCGAACAGTGCCGGCTCCATCGAGTTCCTCGATGCCGGCTTCACGAACAGCGGTGGCGAGTTCGTCGAGGGCGTGGACCTGACCGTGGCGTATGCGCAGGAAGTGGGCCCGGGCCGTCTCAACGCGCGCCTGTCGTACACGCACCTGCTCGAGCACTACCAGATCCCGCTGCCGGGCGAAGACCGCGACTACCTGGCGAACGAAGTCGGCAATTCCGAAGACCGCGCGTACCTCGCGTTGGGTTACACCGTGGGCAAGTTCGGTGGCACGCTGCAGACGACGTACATCTCTGCCGCGGACCTCGACGACCAGTTCCTGTCGGCGTTCCCGGACCCGGATTCTCCGGATCCGGACGATCCGCTGCCGCTGCCGCGTGGCTGGGCGGGCGTGGGTTCCGCCACCTACGTCGATCTGCAGCTGACCTATCAGCCTGCCGACGCGTACCAGGTCTACATTGGCGCCAACAACCTGTTCGACGAGGAACCGCCGCTGTTGATCTCGGGCCTGCCGAGCGACGTGACCGGAACCGAAACGGACGCGGGTACCTACGACGCCATCGGCCGTCGCTGGTACGCCGGTGTGCGTATCAAGTTCTGATCTCACGCGTGAGGTCGATGAAACAGAAGGGCGGCCTGAAAAGGCCGCCCTTTTTCTTGGCGGTGCTGCTGCTCGCCGTGCCCGCCTCGTTCGCAGGCGCCCAGACGGAGACTGCTCCGGATGCGGTGTCCGAAGCCGAGATAAAGCCCGAAAATTTCGTGTACGTGGCCGCGACTCGTCCCGATCGCATCGGGAGGGTGCTCGCACCCGTGTTCGTGAACGGGGTCGGCCCGTTCGCGTTCGTCATGGATACGGGTGCATCGAGCAGCGTGATCTCACCACGCGTGGTAAAGCGGCTGGGTCTCGAGCCCGATGCCTCGCGCGCCAAACTACTGCGCGGGATCACCGGCGCCGAGGTCGTGCCGACCGTGCGCGTCGACAGCCTGACGGCCGGGGAGATAGAGGTCCGTCGCGGGCAATTTCCGGTCGTGGAGCCACGTGTGTTCGCAGGTGCGGACGGCATCTTCGGCGCCGACGCGTTCGCGCGCGGCTGCCTATATGCGAACTTCCTGCTGGCCAGCGTTTCAGTGCTGGATTCCGCGTGCCCTCGCGTCGGAGACGCCTGGGAGAAGCTTCAAGTCGAATTGCGATTCGGCGGGTTGCCCGTCGCGCGCGCGAGGGTAGGCTCCGTCCCCGTCATCGCCATCATCGACACGGGCGCCGAACGTTCGTTGGGCAACCGCGCGCTGCTGGTGGCGGCGGGCCTCGAACGCGCCGCGGAAGATCCGTCGACACAACGACAGGTGTTCGCGGCCACGTCGCAGGCGGTCTACGGAAACATCCTGTCTGTGCCGCCGGTGACACTGGGCAGCATCGATGTCGGCAACCTGCGGGTGGTGTTCGGCGACTTCGAAGTCTTCCGCATGTGGGGTGCCGACCAGGCGCCCGCCATCGTTCTGGGCATGGACGTACTGGGCGCATCGCAAGCGCTCATGGTCGACTACCGACGGCGGGAACTCCGGCTGCTTCCGCAGGGCGCCGAGAATTCCATCCGCGTGCGGCCTCGGACCACGCCCTCCCGATTGCCGTGACTCAGCGCAGCCGTTTGACGCGCGTACCCACGCCGGCCTTGCTCACGAGTAGATAGGACCCGAGCGCCGCGCGCCGTACGGTGACGGTGTCCCCGACGCGCAGTTCCACCTGCGAGTTGTTCTCGGTCTGCGCCCAGGTCTGGTCATTGGCCAGGGTGACGACGAATTTCCCGTCGTGGCGGCGGTCGACGGCGGTGATGGCAGCGCTGATCGCTTCTTCTTTTTTCGCGGCCGCGGCCTCGCGCGTGGGCTTGTCCGGCGGCAGCCCGAAGTCCTGCGTCGTCGCCGCACCATTCCTGGGCGTCGCCGGCGCCCCGAAAGCCTTGTCATAGCAGGCCAGCCGGTCGGCAGCGCTGGTGACGACCGAGCAGGGATGCTCGGCAGCGCTGCCGTGGGTGGCCCAGAAGAGGATCGACGCGACGAACGGAGTGAGCTTGCGGGTTTTCATGGGGCTCGAAGCATAACGACGCCCGCGCCCGGCGGCGTGTCAGAGAAGGTTTGCTTCGCAAGGATGCAGTTGTGGCCCGCGCACAACTTGTTGGGGCCCCGAAGTGGGGCGGCTTTCCCAACAGATTGAAAACTGTAGATATTTGTTAGGGCTGATGCCGTCCGACCGCTCGTCTCATGCCATGTTGTTTGTTGCGCAGACGCTGTAGTAGGCTTCGCCGCACTGCAGGGGTCGAAGCCGATTTCGAGCGTAAGTCATATACGCGGCTCAATAGGGTTCTTGGGTCTCGTATCTCTTTTGTTCGCCTGGGCTTGATCCGGTCTTGGGCCACTTGCACCAATTCTTAAATCTATAAGGGATCAGTCATGGCTAAACACCTATCAGTGCGGCAAGCCGTTCGACTTGCTCTCTTCGCAAGCGCGGCGCCGGCAGTACTCCTGTCGCCCGTGGCTCAAGCGCAAGAGCAGGACAACACCGGTTCGATGGACGAAGTCGTCGTCACCGGCTCGCGCATCATCTCGCCCAATCTTCAGAGCATCAGCCCGATCACCGCGATCGGCGCCGAGGAACTGAACATCGCCGGCAAGACGCGCATCGAAGACGTGCTCAACCAGCTCCCGCAGGCGTTTGCCTCGCAGGGTTCCAACATCTCCAACGCGTCTGACGGCACTGCTTCGGTGGACCTGCGTGGCCTCGGCTCGCAGCGCACCCTCGTGCTGGTCAACGGTCGCCGCCTGATGCCTGGCGACCCGGACGGCGGCAGCGCAGCCGATCTGAACCAGATTCCGCTGTCCCTCGTGAAGCGCGTCGACGTGCTCACGGGTGGCGCCTCCTCCGTGTACGGCGCCGACGCCGTCGCGGGCGTCGTCAACTTCGTGATGGACACGGAGTTCGAAGGCGTTCGAGTCGACTACAACTACAGCTTCTACAACCACAAGAACGACCACAGCCGCGTGCAGGACATCGTCGATGCGCGTGGCTTCCCGCTGCCCGAGAGCACGGTCAACGTGGGCTACTCGAAAGACTTCTCGATCGCGGTGGGCATCGGCGGCGCCGAAGGCCGTGGCCACGCGACGTTCTACGCGGGCTACCGCGAAGTCGATCCCGTGCTGCAGTCCCAGTTCGACTACAGCGCCTGTACGCTGAACCTTGCCGTCGCCGGCACCAACTTCGCCTGCGGTGGTTCGCAGACTTCCGACCCGGCCGGCTTCTTCAACGTGCTGCCCGATGGCAGCGGCCTCTCCGACACGGCCATCTGCCCGGATACGGGTTGCGTGATCGGTGCTGGCGGCGTGCTGCGCCCCTTCGCGGCGAGTGACGCTTACAACTTCGGCCCGGTGAACTACCACCAGCGTCCAGACGAGCGTTACACCGCGGGCGTGTTCGCCAATTTCAAGCTCAGCGAGAAGGCCGACGTCTACGGCGAACTCATGTTCATGGACGACCGTTCCGTGGCGCAGATCGCCGCGTCGGGATCGTTCTTCGGCCAGCACGCCATCAGCTGCTCGAACCCCTACTGGTCACAGTCGATGTTCGACGAGTTCTGCGGCCAGTTCGGTCTGACCGCTGCCGACGATGCGACGCTGCTGATCGGTCGCCGCAACACCGAAGGCGGTGGTCGCCAGGACGACATGGGCCACGAGTCCTATCGGGTGGTTGCCGGCATGCGCGGCGAGCTCAACGACATGCTGAGCTACGACGTGTACTTCCAGCATGGCGAGACCAAGCGCAACAGCACCTATCTCAACGACTTCTCGATCCGTCGCACGGGTCTTGCGCTGAACGCCGTCGACGACGGCACCGGCAACATCGTCTGCGCGGTGAACGCCAATGCTTCGGCCGCCGATGACGACCCGAACTGCGTGCCCTGGAACATCTGGCAGGCGGGCGGCGTCACGCCGGGAGCCCTGGCTTACCTGCAGACCCCGGGCTTCATCCGCGCCTCGGGCCGCCAGCAGATCGTGCACGCGGACCTCACCGCGGACTTCAGCAGCGCGGTCAAGCTGCCGAGCACCGAGACCGGCCTCGTGGTGAACTTCGGCGCCGAATACCGCGACGAGAAGACCAACTTCCAGACGGACGTGGCATTCCAGAGCGGCGACCTCGCCGGTCAGGGTGGCGCGACGCTGCCCGTCACGGGCCGCTTCGACGTCTCGGAAATCTTCGCCGAAGCGCGTCTGCCCCTCATCGAGGGCAAGGCGTTCGCGCAGTCCATGTCGGTCGAGGCGGGCTACCGCTTCTCGGACTACAGCACCGGATTCGACACCGACACGTACAAGTTCGGTCTCGACTGGGCGCCGGTCGACCAGCTCCGCTTCCGCGGCACCTATCAGCGTGCGGTTCGCGCGCCGAACGTGGGTGAGCTGTTCTCCTCGCAGTCCGTGGCCCTGGACGGCAGCCAGGATCCTTGCGCGGGTTCCGCGCCGACGGCCAGCCTCGCGGCTTGCCAGCTCACGGGCATGACGGCGGCTCAGTACGGCAACACGCCGACCAACCCCGCCGGCCAGTACAACGGCCTGCTGGGCGGCAACCCGGACCTGACGCCTGAAACCTCGGACACGATGACGTTTGGCGTCATCATCCGCCCGGACATCGGCGACCTCTCGATTGCCATCGACTACTTCGACATCAAGATCGAAGAGACGATCAGCAGCACCGTCGGCGGCAACGCCGACACGTACATCAACAACTGTCTGGCGACCGGCGACCCGGCGTTCTGCGATCTCATCAATCGCGACGCGCTCGGTTCGCTCTGGCTGACGCCCAACGGCTTCATCGTGGACACCAGCCTCAACCTGGGCACGCTGCGCACGAAGGGCTTCGACCTGCAGACCAGCTACACGATGAACTTCGGCGAGCACCGCCTGGGCTTCAACCTCGTGGGCACGCTGCTGAACACGCTGAGCAATGCTCCGCTGCCCGGCGGCGCTTCGTACGACTGCGTGGGCTACTACGGTGGCACCTGCGGCGTTCCGGCCCCCGAGTGGCGTCATTCGTTCCGCACGAACTGGCGCACGCCCTGGAACGGCCTGGACGTGGCGGCCACGTGGCGTCACTACGGCAAGTCGAGCACCGAGCGTCTGAGCTCGAACCCGCAGCTCAACGGCCCGGTGAATGCGAACGGCCTGGCCACCGGCGTTCCGGCGTTCAACTACCTGGATCTCACGGCGAGCATGACGTTTGCCGAGAGGTACACGTTCCGCGTCGGCGCGAACAACGTTCTCGACAAGACCCCGCCGATCATCCCGTCGGGTGGCGTCAACGACTGCCCGTCGGGTCCTTGCAACGGCAACACCTGGGCGCAGGTCTACGACCCGATGGGTCGCCAGATCTTCGCGACGGTGACGGTCGACTTCTGACCGCTGTTGGTTGATCGATGAAAACGGCGGGCCTCGTGCCCGCCGTTTTTTTGTCTGGACACCCGGCGCGCGCTGGGCAATCTTTGGAACCGCAGGATGGTCATCCAGGTTCAGCCTTTCTTTGCCGTGCCTTTCGGCTTTGCGCAGTTGGAGAATTGCGCGGAGCTGAACGAAAACCTGCGCGTGCTGTTCCGTAAACGCGCCGCCGAAGGCGCCACCTACGCGAATCCGCGCCCGCTCACCCAGCGCAATGGGCAAGTCTTCGAGAGCAACTTCCAGTTGTTCCGCTCACCCGAACCCGCGGTGCAGAAGCTCAAGGAATTCTGCTGGAGCAACCTGCTGGGCATGATCGCGGAGCTCTGCAAATACGATCAGGCGACCATGCGGCGGATGCTGCTGTTCGCGGACTCGTGGTTCCACATCACCCGCCGCGGCGGATTCTTCGGACTTCACAATCATCCGATGGCGAGCTGGTCGGGTGTGTATTGCGTGGACCCTGGCAAACACGACGCGGACAAACCGGAGAGCGGCCTGCTCACGTTCCTGAATCCCAGCACGATCAGCGCGATGTACCAGGATGCGGCGACGGCGGGTCTACGCGGGCCTTTCGGTACGGGCATCCGCTACATCAAGTTCGAACCGGGACAACTCGTGCTGTTTCCCTCGTACATCCTGCACGACGTGAAGCCATTCGAAGGTGAGGGTGAGCGCATCACCGTGGCCTTCAACTGCTGGTTTCAGCTCAAGGATGAAGCGCCGGCAGCCGCCGGCTCCTGAATCACTGCCCGGAGCAGCCCTGCGGGCCGTGCGGGCAGCGCGCAGCGGATCGCCGCCGATCGCGATATTCCGTGGTGTTCTCCGCGAGCGTGCGCAACTGGGATTCCGTCAGGCAGGTGATCGTCGGGAGATTGCTTCCGACCTGCTTGTACCGCTTGCAGAACATCAGCACGCCGTCCTTCTTGAGCTGCACGTAGTCGCGCGCGAACTCGGCGACCTTGCGGTCGAGCGCGGCGGCGACGTCGGCCTCCGTGGCCGCTTCCCAACGCGGCTTCTGCGCCGCGGTTCGGTTGTCCGTCTCACCACCGCTCTCGGTGCCCCGCGAAGACGCGCAACCGACGAGGCCGACAGCGATGAGCGCGGCACAGATGGCGAGCGGATTGCTCATGCCGGATACGAACTCAGCCGCCGCAACCGCCGGTCTGCACACAGGATCCGCCGCCCCGGCGCATGTTGCGCTTGAGCTCTTCGGTCTGTTCGACCTGGTTGCGAAGCTGCGTCTCCGTCAGGCATTGCATGGTCGGGATCGTGCTGCCGATGACGCGCTCGCGCTTGCAGTACATGGTCTTGCCGTCTTTCTGGACGGTCTTGTAGCTGCGCGCGGCTTCCTGGAATTTCTTTTCCATGGCGCTCGCGGTGTCGGCCTCGGTCGTCGCGGGCGCGGACGCGGCGGCCGTCGCAGGAGCTGGCGCCTGGGCGGCTGGAGCGGTGGCGGCAGGCGGCTGCGAGGCACACGCAGTGATCAACGCGGCTGCGCACACCAGGAACATCGACTTCGTCTTGTTGGCAAACATGGCGAACATACCTCTCGAATTCATCGAACCCGTTTGAATCTCGCAAAACGCCCGGAGCTGTCGGCGATCCGGAACGTGCCCATGGCCGCCCGCGTGATCGTGACCGTGTCGCCCGTTCCGATGTTCAGCTTCACTGCCGAATCCTGCTGGCGCCACATCTGGCCGTTATCCAGTTCGAGCACGATCATCCCATCCTCGGTGTGGCGCAGGGAAGTCACGGAACCCTTGATCTGCCGCAATTCCTCGCGCTTTTCCGCCGCCGCGCGATCCGCCGCCCCGGGGCGCGACTCCGTCACCCCGAACATATTCTCGGGAGTCGGGGCCGGCGCGTCGGCCCCGGTCTGCATCGCGGTGATGGCCTTGTCGAAACAGGCGAGCCGTTCGGCGTCCCGACGGATGGAGATACAGGGTTCGAGCTGGCTCGGGATCAACGACTGGCCCGTCGCCGCTCCCGTGAACAACAGCAAGGCTCCCAACATGAATGTGTCTTTCATTGCGCGCCCGAAATCACGACCTCGTCGCGATAGTAGTCCTTGATGGCAGGAACGCTGCTGCGGATCAGCTCGCGTTCTGCTGCGTTCAGTGCCGGGT
>JBKPPO010000172.1:0-22846 GCA_046733635.1 Pseudomonadota bacterium
AGGCCTGAAAGGACTTCGATATCGGATGCGGTGTAGGACATTCTCGCGCGTGGAATCCGGGAAGGTGCGGCCGACAGTGGCGCGGCGCGCAGTCTACCAGCGTTGTCCGCGCTTGCGAGCTACGAATCCCGGCGGAATCGCCCCGAAAAATCCGCGCTCAGGCGAACTCCGACCGCAACATCTGCCGGACGCGCCGGCCCATGCCCGTGAACGCGAATGCCAGCGCCATCGACGCGATCGTGATCCCCCACACCAGGAACGTCATCAGCCTGGCATCCGTCGCCGCGGAAACTTCGGGCAGTGCAACCGCCGGCAGGGCCACCGACATCTCGACGCCGGACAGTCCACTCACCACAAAGTAGACGATGAGTACGGCGCTCACCACGGCGCCGATCAGGTTGCTCGCGAACAGCCAGCGCGAGGCGGGCGACGCGCGGCGCGGCGCGGGCGCCTTCGCCTCTTCCGCGGCGATGCGCTGCCACACGGCGGCATTGAATCGGGAATCGAGTCTGGGCGGCGTCAACTGCTTGCGCAGCGAGCGATCCAGTGCGGCTTCGATTTGCAGCTTGCTCTTCATGCTTCTTTCTCCAGCTCGCCCGCGAGCGCCGCGAGTTTCTTGCGGCCCCGGTGCAGCAGGGCTTTGACTGTACCCGTGGGCATCGACAGGAGCTCGCCGACTTCTTCACAGCTCCTGTCTTCCAGATAGAACAGAACTACGACGCGGCGATAAGGTTCCGGCAGCTTCTCGAGCAATGCCGCCACATCGTATTCGGCGGCCGCCTGGCCCGCCGACTCATGGTCCGCCGGCCCACGGCCGAATGACACCGGATCGTCATCGTCATCCGCGACCTCCGGCAGGTCCTCGAGCGCGACCATGCGCCTTTCCCGCTCCACCGCCGTGAGGCAGGTGTTCCGGGCGATCGTATACAGCCAGGTGGACAGAGCCGCGCGGCCATCGAACTTGGGCAGGGCCTGCCACACCTTCACGAACACGGTCTGGGACATATCTTCGGCCAGCGCCTGGTCGCGAAGGATGGACACCGCCAGGTGCAACACCTTCTGGCGATACCGGTCCATGAGACCTTCGAGCACCGTCTGCCGATCGCCGCGCGCGAGCGCAGCCAACAGGTCGGCATCCCGCTCAGCGGCGGCGCTGACGGCCGGTGTTGCCGCTGGAGGGGCCGATCGGCCGCCCGGATTCATGTTTACCGCTGCCTGCACGCCCTTGATACTGCGCAGCGGTATAACGGGTTGCAGCGATACGCTGCAACCGGAACCCGGGCTGCCCGGTATCAAGGGCGTGTCTGAACCGTCCGGAGTAATCGTTTTATGAGACCTGAAATCGTCGGCATCTTCGTCCCCATCATCGCCATCATCATGGGATGCAGCATCGCCATCGTGTCAATCTGGGCCGAACACAAGCGCAAGGCCCAGCTGCTGGAGCAGAACCATCGTGAGCGCATGAACGCGCTCGAGAAGGGAGTCGAACTACCGCCCCTGCCCGCCAACCTCGTGCAGGACGGCAACAGCAATGGACCCGCCACCGCGACGCCGGCGAAATCACTGCGTGCCGGCATCATGCTGACGCTCATCGGTGGATTGCTGTACTTCGCCATCGACCGCATGGGCGCCGAAGAGATCGCGCTGTTCGGCCTGATCCCGGGCGCGGTGGGCATCGCGAACCTCGTGTACGCCGCGATCCAGTGGAACAAGGACAAGCCCGGGACCCTGGAAAGATCGTGAATGGATCCGGCCGCGCCGGCAGCTTGCCCACCGGCAGGCTGCCGGCAGCACGGAACCCGGCGGGCCCCGCCCGCGAACGGACTGAGTAGCTAGTCGAGGTCCGCGAGCAGCGAATCGCGTACCTGCGGCGCGAGCGGCGAGAGCTCGTGCCGGTACGCGGGATGATCCACCCCCGCGGACAAGGCCGCCCCGCCCTTCAGCGCCGCCGCCATCGCATCGGTGACCTCGAAGCGCAGGAAGTGCACCGCCGAAGTCTTCACGTCGTTCTCGCGCTCCAGGTCTTCGTCCGCGATGGCGAACACCTTGTCCGAACCCGCGACCTGCACCCAGCACCGATCTTCGATGCCGCGCATCTTCTCCAGTGCCAGCTTGCGCACCTCCGGGTCCGGGAACTCGATGAGCAGCGTGACCTTCCAGTTGCGGCCATCGGGGATCAGCGGATTGTAGGCATCGAGTTCCTCCTCGATTCCCTCGGACTCGAAGATGCGCTCGGTGCGCAGCATCTCCTGGATCTGGTACTGCACCGTGAGACGGTCCTCGAACAGCCACATCGTGTTCGGACCCACCGCGAGCTGGCGGTTCTTCTTGTGCGCGATCACGCGCGCGCGGAAGTCGGCGCGTTCCTTCGAGTAGCGCTCGAGCGAGAAAAGGTCCGACGCGGTCAGTTTGTCAGAGGCCATAGGCCTTGCGGATCAGGGTCATGGGATGTTCGGGATCACGCGGCGCTGCGCCGTCTTCCCCCGGCTTGAGTCCGCTCTGGATCTGGTGGCCGGCCATCGGGCAATCGCTGGAGTAGTGATCCGGATTCGCAGTCTGCACCTTGTTCATCACGGGCCGGCCTATCTTCACGGACGCGGCGCGGAATTCCTTCTTCACCGCGTACGTGCCGTTGTGGCCCGAGCACCGTTCGATGACTTCGACCGTGGTCTCGGGCACGAGGCGCAACACGTCGCGCGTCTTCATGCCGATGTTCTGCACGCGCAGATGGCAGGGCACGTGGTAACTCACCTTGCCCAGTGTCTGCTTGAAATCCGTACGCAGCAGGCCCGCCTTGTGCCGGAGCATCAGGTATTCGAAGGGGTCGAAAATGCGCGCCTTCACGGCCTTCACGTCCGCGTCATCCGGGAACATCAGGGGCAGTTCCTGCTTGAACATCAGCACGCACGACGGAATGGGCGCAACGATGTCGTAGCCCTCGTCCACGAGTTTCTTGAGCTCGGGGATGTTGAATTTCTTGTACTTCTCGACCGTCTCGAGATCGCCCAACTCGAGCTTGGGCATGCCGCAGCACTTTTCCTTTTCCACCACGGTGACCGGAATACCGTTGTGTTCGAACACGGCGGTCAGGTCTTCGGGCAGGTGCGGTTCGTTGCGGTCGCCGTAGCAGGTGACGAACAACGCGACCTTGCCGCGTGTGGTTTCGGTCGGCTTGATGTCCGCGCAGGCGTGTTTGGCGAGGCCCCCGCTCGCGAGCGCACGCGCGCGTTTGCTGCCGGTCTTCGAATGGAACTTCGGGATCGGCGCCGTGGCATCCACGCCGAGGGTGGCTTCGAGCAGCTTCCGGCCCGCCTTCGTGCCGTTCACCGCGTTGACCACTTCGGCCACCACGGGGATACCGGCGATGCTGCCGAGCCCGCGAGTGTTCGAGAGTAGTTTGTCGCGGAAGCTGTGCTCGCCCTTCTTGTGCTGCACGTGTTTGGCACGAAGCATCAGGTGCGGGAAGTCGACGTTCCAGGGATGCGGCGGCACGTAGGGACACTTGGTCATGAAGCACATGTCACAGAGGTAACAGTGATCCACGACGTCCCAGTAGACCTTCTTGTCCACGCCGTCGAGTTCGAGCGTGTCGCTCGCGTCGATGGCGTCGAACAAGGTGGGGAACGAGTTGCACAGGCTGAAGCAGCGGCGGCAGCCATGGCAGATGTCGAAGACGCGCTCGAGCTCTTTCTCGAGCGCGGCCTCGTCGGTGAACTCGGCGCTACGCCAGTCGAGCGGATGACGCGAGGGAGCCTGCAGGCTGCCCTCGCGTATGCCCGTCCCTCCAGTAGAGGCGCCTTCGCTCACGATCGGGCGATCAGATGGAGTCGAGCGCCTTCTGGAAACGGTTCGCGTGCGAACGCTCGGCCTTGGCCAGCGTTTCGAACCAGTCCGCGATCTCGGAGAAACCTTCTTCGCGAGCCTGCTTGGCCATGCCCGGGTACATGTCGCTGTACTCGTGCGTCTCGCCCGCGATCGCCGCCTTCAGGTTGTTCTTGGTCTCGCCGATGGGCAGGCCCGTCGCCGGATCACCCACGGCTTCGAGATATTCGAGGTGACCGTGCGCGTGGCCGGTTTCACCCTCGGCCGTCGAACGGAACACGGTGGACACATCGTTGTATCCCTCGACATCCGCCTTGGCTGCGAAATACAGGTAACGGCGGTTCGCTTGCGACTCGCCAGCGAATGCGTCCTTCAGATTCTTCTCGGTCTTGCTGCCTTTGAGATTCACGGGACACTCCTTTATCTAGTCGAGAACTGCTCTCATTTAGACTTGTTCTAAGAGTGCGGCGACTCTACGACCGTGCGCGAGGCAACGTCAATCGGGACGGATCGTTTGCGATGCGTCGCGATCCAATCGTTTAAAGTCGCGCGCGTGAAAACCAAAGACAAACTGCCCGACTTCGAACAGTCACTCACTGAACTCGAAGCGCTGGTCCAGAAACTCGAGCAAGGTGATGTGCCACTCGAAGAAGCACTGAAGACCTTCGAGCGCGGCGTCGCCCTCACGCGCCAGTGCCAGACTGCGCTGCGCACCGCCCAACAAAAGGTCGAAGTGCTGCTCTCGAAGAACGGGCAGGAGACGATCGAGTCCTTCGACGACGAAGAAGACGAAGATGCCGGGCGCTGAAGGTCTGCACGCCGGCACGCAGAAATTCCTCGCGGATCGCGTCCCCGTCTATCAACAGCGCATCGAAGGCGTTCTCTCGCGCATGCTGGATATCGAAGGCGGAGCCACCACCAGGCTCATCGAGGCCATGCGCTACAGCACCTTGGGCGGTGGCAAACGCGTCCGGCCCGTGCTCGTGTACGCCACCGGTGAAGCACTCGGCGCTTCATTGGAATCACTGGACGCTCCTGCCGCCTCGGTGGAGCTCATCCACGTCTACAGCCTCGTGCATGACGACCTCCCGGCCATGGACAATGACGACCTGCGACGCGGCCGTCCGACCTGTCACCGCGCTTTCGACGAAGCCACCGCCATACTCACGGGCGATGCGCTGCAGGCACGCGCTTTTGAAGTGCTGAGCCAGGGCAGCAATGCCATCCCGGCGACCGCGCGACTCGAGATGTTGCGCGTCCTCGCGGACGCCATCGGCACGCGCGGCATGGCGGGAGGACAGGCCATCGATCTCGAGTCCGTCCAGCAGACGCTCGACTTGCCGGCACTCGAACGCATGCATCGGCAGAAGACGGGCGCGCTGATCCAGGCCAGCGTCTTACTCGGCGCCCTGGCCACCGGCACGCTGAATGTCGCCGAACGCGCCTCGCTGGCGGAGTTCGGCGCCGAAGTCGGCCTGGCCTTCCAGATCCAGGACGACATCCTGGACGTGGAGGGCACCACGCAATCGCTGGGCAAACGCGCGGGGGCCGACGCAGACCGCGTGAAGCCGACCTATCCCTCCGTGCTGGGCCTGGCCGAGTCGCGAAGCCGGGCATTCGCACACCGGGACCGCGCCATCGCCGCCCTGACGCCGCTGGGACCGCGGTTCGCCCATCTGGCCGAGTTCGCCCACTTCCTGGTGGCGCGCCTCAACTGACTCGCGCGTTGTCCTGCGGACAGCCGTGTAAACTTCGTCCCGCAATGTCCACTCCCGCCGACTTCTCGCTGCTGCGCTCACTGAACTCCCCGACCGACCTGCGCGCGCGTCCGGAAGGCGATCTCGGTGAGGTGTGCTCGCAACTCCGGGATTACCTGATCCGCACGGTCGCCACGCGTGGCGGTCACTTCGCGGCGGGGCTCGGCACGGTCGAGCTCACGGTAGCGCTGCACTACGTGTTCGAGACGCCGCACGACCGGCTCGTCTGGGACGTGGGCCACCAGGCTTATCCGCACAAGGTGCTCACGGGCCGCCGCGATCAGCTCGACACGATCAAACAAGGGGGCGGACTCGCGCCCTTCCCTTCTCGCGCCGAGAGTGAATACGACACGTTCGGCGTGGGCCACTCGAGCACCTCGATCAGCGCCGCGCTCGGCATGGCTGTCGCCGCCGAGCAGAAGAAGGAAGACCGCAAGGTCGTCGCGATCATCGGTGACGGCGCCATCACGGGCGGCATGGCCTGGGAAGCGCTGCTCAATGCCGGCGCGCGCAAGACCAACCTGCTCGTGATACTGAACGACAACGACATGTCGATCTCCGAGAACGTCGGCGCGTTGTCCAACTACTTCGCCAAGGTGCTTTCGGGCCGCATGTATTCCACGCTGCGCTCGGGCGGCAAGAAGATCCTCAAGCAGATGCCCACGATGTGGGAGCTGGCGCGGCGGTCCGAGGAAATGATGAAGGGCATGGTCCTGCCCGGCACCATCTTCGAGGAACTCGGCATCAACTACATCGGTCCCGTCGACGGCCACAACGTGAAGGAACTCGTGACCACCCTGCGCAACATGCGCAACCTCAAGGGTCCGCAGTTGCTGCACGTGGCCACACGCAAGGGCAAAGGGTACGCGCCCGCCGAGAAGGATCCGATCAAGTGGCACGGGCCGGGTCCATTCGACCCGGCGAGCGGCACCATCTTCAAGGAGAAGGCCACCGGACCCAGCTATTCACAGGTGTTCGGCCAGTGGCTCTGCGACATGGCGGCGCGCGACGAGCGCATCGTCGCCATCACTCCCGCCATGCGCGAAGGTTCGGGGCTCGTCGAGTATTCGAAGAAATTCCCGCAGCGCTACTTCGACGTCGCCATCGCCGAACAGCACGCGGTCACCTTTGCAGCCGGGCTCGCCTGCGAAGGCCTCAAACCCGTCGTGGCTATCTACTCCACCTTCCTGCAGCGCGCCTACGATCAACTGATCCACGACGTGGCGCTGCAGAACCTGCCCGTCGTGTTCGCCCTCGACCGCGCAGGACTGGTGGGCGGCGACGGCGCCACGCATCAAGGCAGCTACGACTATTCGTTCCTGCGCTGCATCCCGAACATGGTCGTCATGGCGCCGGCCGACGAGAACGAATGCCGGCAGATGTTGTACACGGCGACGACCCTCGACGGTCCGAGCGCGGTGCGTTACCCGCGCGGCCAGGGACCGGGCACGGCTCTCGTGGCGGAGATGACGGCACTGCCCGTGGGCAAGGCGGAAGTTCGCCGACAAGGGCGCAGCGGCCTGTTGATCCTGGCGTTCGGTTCGCTGGTGGCGCCCGCCGAAGCCATCGGTGAACGGCTCGACGCGACCGTCGTGAACATGCGCTTCGTCAAACCACTGGACGAAGCGCTCGTGCTCAAGTTGGCGGCGGAACATCGCGCCCTCGTGACGCTCGAAGAGAACGCCATCGCCGGCGGCGCAGGGTCGGCGGTGCTCGAACTCCTCGCCAATTGCGGCCACGCATTGCCCTCGCTCACGCTGGGCATTCCCGACCGCTTCATCGAACACGGCTCCCGCGAGGACTGTCTGAAGCTCGCGGAGCTCGACGCTCCCAGCCTGGGTGCCGCCGTCGAACGCTGGTGGCGCCCGCAAGCCGCGAATCAGGCCCGATCGGGGACATAAGGGCCGTCCGGAAGCCCGGTTTGGCCGCCGTCTCCCCATTGAGGGGTTGAACGCCCGCGGAAAGCCCGCAAACTGTCCCGCACCCGTAATCCAGGTCACTCATGAACGCTGTCGCTCCCAAGGCCAAGGTGCTGTCCGTCGAAGACGTGCAAAGCCGCGCCGACACCCGCCAGATCCCCATCAACAAGGTGGGCATCCGGGACATCAACCATCCCGTGCGCGTGAAGGACCGGTCCGAAGGCCATCAGCACACCGTCGCGAACTTCAGCATGTTCGTGAACCTGCCTCACAACTTCAAAGGCACGCACATGTCGCGGTTCGTGGAGATCCTCCACCACGAACGCGAGATCTCGGTGGAGTCCTTCGGCGCATTGCTCGCCGAGATGACCGAACGCCTCGAGGCCGAGTCCGGCCACATCGAGATGACCTTCCCCTACTTCGTGATGAAGAAGGCTCCCGTGTCGGGGGTCGAGAGCTACATGGATTACCGCGCCACGCTCACGGGCAAACGCGTGAAGGGCGAGACGGAGATGTGGGTCAAGGTGATCGTGCCCGTGACCAGCCTCTGCCCCTGCTCCAAGAAGATCTCCGAGCGCGGCGCGCACAACCAGCGTTCCCACGTGACCATCACCGCCAAGCTGCGCGAACACATGTGGATCGAGCAGCTCATCGAGATCGCCGAGAGCGAAGCCTCGTGCGAGCTGTACGGCATCCTCAAGCGGCCCGACGAAAAGTTCGTGACCGAGAAGGCCTACGACAACCCGAAGTTCGTGGAGGACCTGGTGCGCGACGTCGCCGTGCGCCTCAATGACGAGCCGCGAATCGCGGCGTATGTCGTGGAATCCGAGAACTTCGAGTCCATCCACAATCACTCGGCGTATGCGCTCATCGAGCGCGACAAGGATGTCGACGCCATCTCCTGAGAGCTCGCCGGACCCCGCGACGCTTTCGATCTCCTGGCGACTCAGCATTGCGGCTTCGCCGCACGCTTCGCCTGCTGGAGGAGTCTCATGCCAGTGTCACGCCGCTCCATCCCTGCGCTCGTCGCGTCCCTGCTGCTCACGCCGGCAGTAGCGCAGGAAGCCGCGAGGTCCGAACTACTGGTGTTCGCCGCGGCCTCGCTCACCAACGTACTCGGTGAACTCGCCCGTTCGTACGAGCAGCAAGGCGGAAGCCGGGTGAAGCTCTCGTTCGCCGCGAGCTCCGTGCTCGCGCGCCAGATCGAAGCCGGCGGAAAGGCGGACGTATTCGTCTCCGCCGACCAGGAATGGATGGACTATCTCGCCGAGCGCAAGCTCATCGACGGCGCCACGCGGCAGGATCTCGTCGGCAATCGCCTGGTGCTGATCGCGCCGGCGGACAGCAAGGTCGAGCTCGCGATCGCGCCGGGCTTCCGGCTCGCCGAAGCGCTCGGCGATGGCCGGCTCGCGACGGGCGATCCCGATACCGTGCCCGTGGGCCGTTATGCGAGAGCCGCTCTAACAAAGCTCGGCGCGTGGCAATCCGTTGCCGCCAGGCTGGTGCGTGCGGAGAACGTCCGTGCCGCGCTCACCTACGTCGCTCGCGGTGAAGCTCCACTGGGCATCGTTTATGCGACTGACGCACAGATCGACCAAAAAGTCCGGGTCGTAGCTACTTTCCCTGATAACTCGCACGCACCGATTACCTATCCTGCCGCCGCCACCGCCTCGGCGGCGGCCGATGCCGCCCGCTTCCTGGCGTTCCTGGGGAGCGCCGATGCGGCAGTGGTGTGGAAGAAATACGGATTCGTGGAGATCAAGTGATGACGCAATCGCATTCGCTCCGTGCCGCGGTGGCACTGGCCCTGGGCCTCGCCCTCACCCCGGCGTTCGCCGACGACGCGGCCCTCAAGGCCGAGATCGACGCACTGCGCGCGCAGATGGAAGCGCAGGCCAAACTGCTTCAGACCCAACAGGCCAAGCTCGAAGAACTCACGAAGAAGCTGGCGGAGAATGCCGCCGGACCCGCGGCTCCCGCCACTCCCGCCAAGCCCGCCGACGGACCGAAGCTGGTGCTCAACAACAGCCGTCCCACGATCACCTCGGCCGATGGCAAG
Source organism: Pseudomonadota bacterium (assembly GCA_046733635.1). GTDB lineage: Bacteria > Pseudomonadota > Gammaproteobacteria > Steroidobacterales > Steroidobacteraceae > CADEED01. The sequence goes on from JBKPPO010000172.1 coordinate 9,558, forward strand.
TCCTCCATCGCGTTTCGCTCCAACGTGCAGCTCGACGCCGCCATTCACGGCGAAAGCGCCGAAGGCCCGCTGGCCACGGACTATCGCCGCGGATCCATCGGCGGCGGCCGCGAGAACAACGCCGCGCGCGATTTCTCGGATGGCATGTACTTCCGCCGGGCTCGCCTCGGCGTCGAAGGCGCGTTCGCGAGCAACTTCAACTACCGCCTCATCCTCGAACTCGGCGGCAGCGCCACGGAAGGCCCTGCGCGCATCAACGATGCGTGGATCGCCTACACCGGCCTCGCGCCCTTCACTTTCCAGATGGGCGCGTTCTCGCCGCCTTCGAACATGGATGACGGCACCTCGCCGGAAGATCAGGTATTCATCGAGCGCGCCTCGTCGGCGGAACTGTCTCGTGCGCTGGGCGCCGCGGATGGCCGAATCGGCCTCGGCGCCCGCGCGAGCGGCAAGCGCTACATGAGCTCGCTGACGCTCACGACGCGTACGGTCAACGACGCCGAGGTTTTCGACAGCCAGTTCGCGGCGGTCGCGCGCGCGGGTGGTTTGATCGCGACGAGCGATGACTACAACGTCCATCTCGGCGGCTCGTACACACATGTCTTCTCGCCTGCGGACCAGGGTTCGGCCACGACACCGCGCCGGCCGCTGCGATTCCGCGACCGGCCGGAGATCCGGGTCGACAGCGTGCGGTTGATCGATACCGGTTCCATCGACGCCGCACACGCCAGTGCGATGGGCGTCGAATTCGGCGCGAACTGGAAGAGCCTGTACCTCCAGGCCGAGAATTTCTGGTTCGACGTGGACCGCCGCGATCAGGCGCTCCCCGATCCCGACTTTGGCGGCTACTACGTGCAGGGAAGCTGGCTGCTCACCGGTGAGAATCGCCGCTACAACGCGGCCACGGGTTCATTCCAGAATCCGCGCCCGAAGAAGTCGTTCGGCGCCGAAGGCTGGGGCGCCTTCGAGCTGGCGGCCCGCTTCAGCCACACCGATCTGAATTTCAACGAAGGCGCGGACGGCACGGCCGCCGTCCCGGGCTCGATCCGCGGCGGCGAGCAGGACATCCTCACGCTCGGCCTCAACTGGTACCTGAACCCCAACTTCAAGCTGCTGTTCAACTACCTCATGATCGATGTGGATCGATTGAATCCGGCGGGGCCGGGCAATCTCACCCCGTTCGGCGCTGCGCCCGGAACGCCGCCCACCGGTGTGCAGATCGGTCAGGACCTCGACGTGTTCGCGCTCCGCACGCAATTCAGCTTCTGAGCCGCAACGAAAAAAGGGCGCAAGGTCGCGAAACCTTGCGCCCTTTTTTTCGTAGAGTGGTTTATTCGAGTGGCTCGGCGTTGCCCTGAAGACGGCTCACGAGCGCCCGCAGGAACACCCGGTTGAACCGGAGCTGACACGCCGCGCTCACCTGCTCCAGCAACGTGGAGCTCACTCGCAGCACGGTCACCGGCGTCTCGGACTTGATCGTCGCCGTACGGCGCGCGCCGCGCACGTAGCTGGTCTCGCCGAAGCAATCGCCCGAGTCCATCGACCCCAGCACCTTGCCGTGGCGCTCCACCGTGCACTTGCCGTTCACGAGGATGTAGAAGCGGTCGTCCATCTCGCCTTCCTTCACGATCTCCTCGCCCGCCGGGTAGTCGGTCATGGTGCTGGCGCGCAGCACCTCCCAGATCTCGGCGTGGGAGAACTCATGGAAGAAGCGCAGACGGCGGAGCACGTTGAAATGCTCCTGCTGATCGATACGGGCATTGGCCTCGCGCAGGCGCTGATGCACGCGCGTGAGCTCGGCGGCGAAGTCGGCGCCCGACTTCTGGCGCTTGTCCGGAGACTTCATCATCGCCGTCGCGACGATCTCCTCGAGCTCCTCGGGCACATCCTTGCGTTGCGTGTGGATGGGCGGCGGCGTCGCGTAGACGATCTGGTGCAGCAGCTTCACGAGGTTGCCGGCGCGGAACGGCCGGATGCCCGTGAGCAATTCGTACATCACGGCGCCCAGCGAATACAGGTCCGAGTGATGCGTGAGTTCGAGACTCTGCACCTGCTCGGGGGACATGTACGACGGCGAGCCGGCGATGCCTTCGATGCGCGAGATCTCGGAGTCGGCGATCAGCGCGATGCCGAAGTCGATGATGCGCACGTCGGAATCTTGCGTGAGCATGATGTTCGACGGTTTGATGTCGCGGTGGATCACGCCACGCGTATGGGCGTAGTGCAGCGCCTTGGCGCACTTGAACATGATCTCCACGACGTCGTCGACGCGCAGCAGGTTGTCCGGCCGGCAATACGACGAGAGCGTCCGCGCTCCGTGCACGTGTTCGGTGACGATGTAGCAACGGCCGTTCTCTTCGCCGGCGTCGTAGATCGGCAGGATGTGCGGATGCTGCAACATGCCGACCATGTGTGCTTCCGACAGGAACATCTTGCGCGCGATCTTGGCGCGCTCGTCCGTCGGATCCTGGTCCATGTTGTAGACCTTGATCGCGACGTCACGACCGTAATACGAGTCGTGCGATAGATAGACGGTTCCGGTGGAGCCCCGGCCCACCTCGTTGATGATTACATATTTACCGATGCGATCCGGAACACCGCGGTTCTCTAGGATCTTCTGCGCCTGGGCGTCGGGTGCCGTCATTGTGGCTTGCAGTGGCATCGTATGGGCTGCGTTGCGGTGCCGGCAGAATAAGGCCGCATGTCCCCACGGTATGTGACCCGCTTCCCGGATCACCGGGAGCATCCCAACGTACCGGCGCAGTCCTACCGCGCGAAGTGATCGAAACCGGACCCCGAGAACTGCATCACACCGCCACGCGCGAAAACCCGCACGCCTTTGCCGGCCACCAGACTGCCGATACGTGTCACCGGACCGAGGCCGCGCGCGATCGCAGAAGTCATCATTCCCAGTCTCTCGAGCGGGACGGTGAACAACAGTTCGTAGTCCTCGCCGCCCGTGAGGCAGTACTCGCGCGCCAGCTCACGGCCCAACGCTCCCTGCAGCGCTTCCGAGATGGGCAAGGCGCTCGCATCGACCTCGGCGCCGCAACCGCTCGCGGCGCACAGCTTCTCGAGATCGCCACCCAGGCCATCCGACACGTCGATGCACGCGCTGGCGAGCCCTCGCAATGCAATACCGATGTCGCATCGCGGCGTGGGGAACAGAAAGCGGTCGCGGAGGATCTGCGCGGACATCGCATCCACGACATGCAGGCGCGCCTGCTCGAGCGCGAGGCCAGCCGCGGAATCGCCCGGAGTTCCGGACACGAAGATCGCATCACCGGGTTTGCCGCCTCGCCGCATCAGCGCCGCACCCGCGGGCACATTGCCCACCAGCGTGACCGACACCGAGAGCGGACCCCGCGTGGTGTCACCGCCAATCAGCGCGACGCCATGTTTGCGGCACAAGTCGCCCGCGGCGCGCGCGAAATGTGTGAGCCACTCTTCGTCGTAGCGAGGGATCGTGAGCGCCAGCAGGCCCCACGCCGGCTCGGCGCCCATCGCGGCGAGATCGGAGAGATTGACGGCGAACGCCCGGTGGCCCACCGACGCGGCGGGCGAGCCGACGGGAAAGTGCACGTCCTCGACCAAACTATCGGTGACGAGGACCAGCTCACCGGAGGCAGGCGGCACCACGACGGCGCCATCGTCGCCCACACCCAGGCGCACGTCCGCGCGCTCGGCGCCGAGCTTCGAGAAGAATCTGGCGATGAGGTCGAATTCGCCCTGGGCCATGGCGGGAGCTTACGCCGAAAGCGGAGGCTATCAGTGCTCGTGCGGGCGCAATTCTCGGGCGGCTGTGTCGAGCACGGCGTTCACGAACTTGTGGCTGTCCGTGGCGCCGAAGCGCTTGGCGAGACCCACGGCTTCGTTGATCACCACGCGGTATGGCACTTCGGGTTCGGACCGCAGCTCGTGCACGCCCAACCACAACACCGCGCGTTCCACCGGATCGAGTTCCGCGGGCTTGCGGTCCATCCAGCCGCCGAGCGCCGCATCGAGCGCCTCGCTACCGCCGCAGATGTCGGTGACGAGCTTGTTGAAATAGCCACGGTCCGCCTTGCGCATGTCTTCCTCGGCGGCGAACTCGTTGAGCACGTCCTGCCAGGGCGCGGCGTTGATCTGCCAGCGATACAGCGCCTGCATGGCCAGCTTGCGCGCCACCGCGCGGCGCGCCGACGCCGGATTGATTCCCATGCGGCTCACTTCTTCACCTTGTTCGACTTCGATTTCGCCTTGGCGTTTGCCGGCGGCGAGAGTAGTTGGATCATCTCGAGCGCGGCCTCCATGGACTCGCGCCCCTTGTTCATGCGTTTGACGTCCGCCCGCTCCTCGGCCTGCGCCAGCGTCTCGGTGGTCAGCACGCCGAAGATCACCGGAATGCCGGTAGCGAGACCGGCATCCATGAGGCCGCGTGCGCACTCGCCCGCCACGTAGTCGAAGTGAGGCGTGTCGCCACGGATCACGCAGCCCAGCGCGATCACGGCGTCCACACCGCCGCTGGCCGCGAACATCTTGGCCGCGAGCGGCAGCTCGAAGGCGCCTGGGACACGTTCGAGCAGCAGCCGCGATTCCTCGCCGCCATGGTCGAGCCAGGCCTGCCGTGCGCCCGCGACGAGTTGATCGACGAGCGCGCTGTTGAATCGCGCGGCGATGATGACGACGCGGCGCGAACGCGCGTCGAAAGTTTGTGAGGCATGCAGGGAGCCGGTCATGGGGCGCGGAGTATACAGGCCGGGCGCGATCAGTCGGCCACGTAGCCCGTGATTTCCAGGCCGAAAGCCGAGATGCCCTGGAGCTGCTTCGGCGCCGACAGTACCTGCATGCGTGTCACGCCCAGGTCCTTGAGGATCTGCGCGCCGATGCCGTAGGTACGCAGCACCTGCGGCGGCGCCTGCGCGACCGAGGCCGCGGGAGAGGGCTTGTTGCCGGGCTTCTGGCTCAGTGCCGCGACGGCATCCGCCAGCTCTCGCGGCGAGGAGTGATCGCGCAGCACGATGACCACACCCGTACCCACGTCGGCGATGCGCTTCATCGCGTCACGCAGCGTCCAGGTGCGGCCGGGTTCACGCAGTCCGACGATGTCGGTGAGCGTGTCGATGGGATGCACGCGCACCAGTGGCGGCGTCGCGGCGTCGAGCTCGCCGCGCACCAGCGCCAGGTGCACGTCGCGATGCACGTGGTCCTCGTAGGCCAGCAGCTTGAACGGTCCGAACTCGGTATCCACGTCCTGCTCGGCGATGCGCTCCACCGAGCGCTCCTGCCGCAGGCGATAACGGATCAGATCGGCGATCGTGCCGATCTTGATGCCATGTTTCTCGGCGAACGACTCGAGATCCGGACGGCGCGCCATGGTGCCGTCGTCGTTCATGACTTCGACGATGACGGCGGAAGGATCGAGCCCCGCGAGCCGCGCGAGATCACATCCCGCTTCGGTGTGACCCGCGCGCGTCAGCACGCCACCGGGCTGCGCCATCACCGGGAAGATGTGTCCGGGCTGCCGCAGATCTTCGGGACGCGCATCGGGTTTCACCGCGGCGAGCACCGTCTGCGCGCGATCGTGCGCGGAGATGCCGGTGGTGATGCCCTCCGCCGCCTCGATGGACAACGTGAAGTTGGTGCGATGTTCGCGGTGCGTCTCGCTCACCATGAGCGGCAGGCGAAGTTGTTTGCAGCGGTCCGCCGTGAGCGTGAGACAGATCAGGCCGCGGCCGAAGCGGGCCATGAAGTTGATGTCCTCGGGACGCACCTTCTGCGCGGCCATGAGCAGATCGCCTTCGTTTTCGCGGTCCTCGTCGTCCATGATCAGGACCATGCGGCCCTGCGCGATGTCCGCGAGGATTTCCTCGATGCTGTTGAGTTGCCTCATGGGGATCCCGGGTCCGTATTCAGCCGCTCGACGTAACGCGCCAGCAGATCGATTTCGAGATTGACCTTGGCGCCCGGAGTGAGCGCGCCCAGCGTCGTCACTTCGAGCGTGTGCGGAATCAGGTTGATGTAGAAGCGTGCGCCATCGACCGCGTTCACGGTGAGGCTCACGCCATCGAGCGTCACAGAGCCCTTGCGCGCGATGTAACGCGCCAGCTCCCGCGGCGACGCGAGCTCGAACTGCAACGAACGTGCATCACGCGCCATCGACAGCACTTCCGCGATGCCGTCGACGTGCCCCGACACCCAGTGGCCGCCCAGGCTGTCGCCCGCGCGCAGCGCCGGTTCGAGATTCACGAGCGCACCGGCTGGTTTCGCGCCGAGCGTGGTCACGCGCAGGGTTTCACCCGACACGTCCGCGAAGAAGCTCGAATCGCCATGGCCCGCCACGGTGAGGCAGACACCATCCACGCAGACACTGTCGCCGAGATTCAGGCGGTCGCGCGCAAGACTGGTATACGCCACTTCCAGGAGCCGGTCTTGCGAACCACCCTCGCCGCGCGCTTCCACGCGCCGCAATTGCCCGATTTCCTGGACGATGCCGGTGAACATCAGGACACCTTGCGCGCCGGGCGCAGGCGCAGCCGCAGGTCGGGACCCACGGCGGTGGAATCGAGCAGCGTGAAGCCGGGCGCGGCGTCGAGCCGGGCGAGCTTGGGAAACACGGCCATGGGCTTCGCGTCCCGACCCAGTAGTTTGGGCGCCAGGTACACCAGCCATTCATCGATGAGGCCGGCCTCGAGCAACGCACCCGAGAAACGCGGACCTGCTTCGACCATCACTTCGTTCATCTCGAGCTCGGCCAGCCGTGCCAATGCGCGAGTCAGGAAGTCCCGCGCCGGCAGTCTCTCCACGCGCGCCTCGCCGAGCAACTCCGGCTTCGGAGCCTGCTTGCGGGAGGAGCTGCCCGCCGGTCTCGCACGCGACGCGTCGGCGAACACCAGTACTTCACCCGGCGGCTGCAGGATGCGCGCGGACTTGCGCACGCGGCGGCGGCGATCCAGCACGACGCGCAGCGGCTGGCGCTCGGTCTCGATGCGAACGTCGAGCCGAGGGTCATCGGCGAGCACGGTGCTGGCCGTGGTGAGGACGGCCGAACTGCGCGCCCGCCAGAGCTGCACGTCGGCCCGGGCCTCCTCGCTCGTGATCCACTGGCTCCTGCCATTGGCGAGCGCGGTGCGCCCGTCCAGGCTCGCGCCGGTCTTGAGTCGCACGAAAGGCCGGCCTTCGCGCATGCGCATGAGGAATCCGGGGTTGAGCGCTTCGGCTTCCGCCGCGAGCAGGCCCGACTCCACCCTGACACCGGCGTCACGCAGTAGTTTGGCGCCGCCGCCATTCACGCGCGGATTCGGATCCGCGATCGCGAACACCACGCGCCGCACGCCCGCGGCCAGCAGGACATCCACACACGGCGGGGTGCGTCCGTGGTGGCAGCAGGGTTCGAGCGTGACGTACGCCGTGGCGCCGCGCGCGCGTTCCCCCGCGTGGCGGATCGCGATGGGCTCCGCATGGGGCTCGCCGGCGCGCTGATGCCATCCCTCGCCCACGATCTCGTTGTCGCGGGCGAGCACGGCGCCGACACGCGGATTCGGATGCGTGGTGCGCAGGCCGCGTTCCGCGAGTTCCAGCGCACGTCGCATGGCGACTTCGTCGAAAGCGGAGAACTTCATGAGCGGCCTTTGCGCTTGCCCGTCGCGCCCGGCAGCAGCTCGAGCTGGTCCTCGCTCGGAATGCGTCCGCGGCGATGATGCAGGCGGTCGATCTCTTCGCGGAACGCTTCCACGTCCTGGAACTGCCGGTACACCGACGCGTATCGCACGTAGGCGACTTCATCGAGTTTGTGCAGCTCTTCCATGACGATTTCGCCGATCTGCCGTGAGGTGACTTCGCGTTCACCGAGACTGCGCAACTTGCGCGTGATGTGGCCCACGGCCTCCTCGATGGATTCGCGCGACACGGGGCGCTTCTCCAGCGCCTTGAGGATGCCCGAGCGCAGCTTGTTCTCGTCGAAGGGCACGCGGCGCTGGTCGCTCTTCACGACCAGCGGCATGACGAGCTCGGCGGTCTCGAAAGTCGTGAATCGCTCGCCGCATTGCAGGCATTCGCGGCGGCGACGGATCTGCGCACCCTCGGCCGCGAGCCGGGAGTCGTTCACCTTCGTGTCGGGATGCGCGCAGAACGGACAGTGCATGGCGCGGAATCAGGAGCGCGTTTTCACGCGCCCCTGTTCGTCGGGACTCCCCGTCTCAGGGGCCATACACCGGGAAGCGGCGGCACAGCTCGTTCACGGCCGCGCGCGTCTTCTCGATGGCGGCTTCGCTGCCGTTGGCGTCGAGCACGTCGGCGATCCAGTCGGCGATCTGCTCGAACTCGCGTTCCTTGAAGCCACGCGTGGTGCCGGCCGGCGTGCCGATGCGGATGCCGCTCGTCACCATTGGCGGGCGCGGGTCGTTCGGCACCGCGTTCTTGTTCACGGTGATGTGGGCCTTGCCCAGCGCCGCATCCGCATCCTTGCCCGTGATTTCCTTGTTGGAGAGGTCGAGCAGGAAGAGATGGTTGTCGGTGCCGCCGCAGACGATCTTGTAATTGCGTTTCTGCAGCCTGGCCGCCATCGCGCGGGCATTGACGACGACCTGCTTCTGGTAGTCCTTGAACTCGGGCTGCAGCGCTTCCAAGAAGGCCACGGCCTTGGCGGCGATCACGTGCATGAGCGGGCCGCCCTGCGTTCCGGGGAACACGAGCGAGTTGAGCTTCTTGGTGATCGCCTCGTTGGCGCGCGCGAGGATCATGCCGCCGCGCGGACCGCGCAGCGTCTTGTGCGTGGTGGTGGTGACCACATCGGCATAGGGCACGGGGTTCGGGTATTCACCCGCGGCCACGAGTCCGGCCACGTGCGCCATGTCGACGAGAAGATAGGCGCCGACCGAGTCGGCGATCTCGCGGAAGCGCTTGAAATCGAGCACGCGCGAATACGCCGAGAAGCCGGCGATGATCAGCTTCGGCTTCTCGGCGAGCGCCTGGGCGGCGAGCGCGTCGTAGTCGATCTCGCCGGTGTCAGGACGGATTCCGTACTGCACGGCGCGGAAGATCTTGCCGGAGAAGTTCACCTTGGCGCCGTGCGTGAGGTGGCCGCCGTGATCCAGGCTCATGCCGAGGATGGTGTCGCCGGGATTGATCAACGCGAGGTAGGCGGCGGCATTGGCCGAACTACCCGAGTGCGGCTGCACGTTGGCGTAGTCGGCGCCGAAGAGTTTCTTGGCGCGGTCGATCGCGAGTTGTTCGGCCACGTCGACGAATTCGCAGCCGCCGTAGTACCGCTTGCCGGGATAGCCTTCCGCGTACTTGTTCGTGAGCACCGTGCCCTGGGCCTCGAGTACGCGCGGGCTCGCGTAATTCTCGGAGGCGATCAGCTCGATGTGATCTTCCTGGCGCTGGCGTTCGTTATTGAGGGCGGTTTCGAGTTCGGGGTCAAAGCCGCCGATGGTCATCGCGGTACGGAACATTTCGGGGAGCCTCGGGAGGGGTCATCTCGGGGGCCGCGAATTGTAGCGGAAATGGGGTCAGACCCCATTTCCGGAAAATGGGGCCAGAGCTGACGACAATTCCCGGCGCTGGCTATTCGACCAAACCCGCTCAAGCCCCTTTTCAGGAATTGCGATCTGACCCCAAGAGCCCCTGAACCACCCCGGACCACGCCTGGGCGAGGTTTATGCGGTTGTACCCGCCTCCGCCGGTGCCGAGGACGCGTCCATGACCCAGTTCCTCGGCCAGGCCCGCAAGGTCTCGCGCCGCCGTCTCGTGAGCATCGGCACTGAATCGCATGTGCGTGATGGGGTCCCCTTCCACGCTGTCGGCGCCCGCCTGAAGGATGATGAATTCCGGCTCGTGCTTGCGCAGGTGCGCGAGTACGCGCGGCCAGACCGATTCGAACGCCGCGTCATCGGAGCCCGGCTGCATGGGGATGTTGAGCTTGGTGCCCGCCGCCGCACCCGAGCCGGTTTCGTTGGCGCTCCCCGTGCCCGGATAGAGATACCGTCCGTCTTCGTGGATGTCCGCGAAGATGAGGCCCGGGTCGTCTTCGAAGCCGTAGTACACGCCATCGCCATGATGAGCATCGATGTCGACATACGCGATGCGCTTCAGGCCGTGATTCCGGCGCAGCATCTCCACGGCAACGCCGCAGTCGTTGAACACGCAGAAGCCGGCGGCGCCGTCACGCGTGGCGTGATGCAACCCCGCGATGGGCACGAACGCCCGGCGTGCGCGCCCCGCCATGATGTCCTCGGCCGCGAGCAGCGTTGCCCCGACCACATCCGATGCCGCTTCGTAGACGCCGCGCCAGGCAGGTGTGTCACCCGCGTCCAGATAACCCTCGCCCGACACCGAACGTTCGGCGACGAAATCGACGTAACGCGCGGTATGAAAACTTTGCAACTCGTCGCGTGTGGCGGCGCGGGTCTCCGCCATTCGCACACGCCGGTCCAGGCCGCGCGCGGAGAACTCCGCAAGGAAGGCGGCGTGCCGGTCCGGGCCGAATGGATGGCCTTCACCGAAACCGTAACGCGCCAGCCTCTCTCCGGCCACGACCAGAACGGATGACTCTCGAGCGGACAGTGTCCTTCTCCCCTGGTTCTAGTTGCCGGCGGCAGGGCGCCGGGGCGCGGGCAAACGTAGCACAGGGACCCGTGGTGTAGATGTAGAATTCCGCGCCTTTCCAGCCCGATTCCCAACCGAAAACGAGTCCATGGCCCAATACATCTACACGATGAACCGGGTCGGCAAAGTAGTGCCGCCCAAGCGCGTGATCCTGCGCGACATCAGCCTTTCGTTCTTCCCCGGCGCCAAGATCGGCGTGCTCGGCCTCAACGGCTCGGGCAAGTCCTCGCTGCTCAAGATCATGGGCGGCATCGACACCAATTACGAAGGTGAAGCGCGCCCGCAGCCGGGCATCAAGGTCGGTTACCTGCCGCAGGAACCCGAGCTCGACCCTAACAAGAATGTCCGCGAAGTCGTGATGGAAGGCCTGGGCGGCGCATTCGGCCAGGTGGCCCGCTTCAACGAGATCAGCGACAAGTTCGCGGATCCCGAGCTCGATCCGGACGAGATGAACAAGCTGCTCGAAGAGCAGGCCAAGCTCCAGGACGCCATCGACGCGGCCGGCGGCTGGGAACTGGAGCGCAAGCTGGAGATCGCCGCGGACGCGCTGCGGCTACCGCCGTGGGAAGCTTCGATCGCCAAACTGTCGGGCGGTGAGAAGCGCCGCGTGGCGCTGTGCCGCCTGCTGCTCTCCTCGCCCGACATGCTGCTGCTCGACGAGCCCACCAACCACCTGGACGCCGAGTCCATCGCCTGGCTGGAAAAATACCTCGAGCAATATCCGTCCACCGTCGTGGCCGTGACCCACGATCGCTACTTCCTCGACAACGTGGCCGAGTGGATCCTCGAACTGGATAGAGGCCATGGCATCCCGTGGAAGGGCAACTACTCCACGTGGCTGGAGCAGAAAGAAGCCCGCCTCGCGCAGGAAGAAAAGGAACAGGCGGGCCTTCGCAAGATGCTGGCCAAGGAACTGGAGTGGGTGCGACAGAACCCGAAGGCGCGCCAGGCCAAGAACAAGGCGCGCGTACAGCGTTACGAGGAGCTCGCGTCGCGGGAATTCCAGGAGCGCAATGAGACGAACGAAATCTACATCCCGCCGGGCGAGCGCCTGGGCGACGTGGTCATCGAGGCCAAAGGCCTGCGCAAGGCCTATGGCGATCGGCTGCTGTTCGACAACCTGAACTTCAACCTGCCCAAGGGTGGCATCGTCGGCATCATCGGACCGAACGGCGCCGGCAAGACGACGCTGTTCCGCATGATGGCGGGACTCGAGCAACCGGACGCTGGCGAACTGCGCATCGGCCCCTCCTCGAAGCTCGCGTACGTGGATCAATCCCGCCAGTCGCTCAACGACAAGAACACCGTGTGGCAGGAGATCTCGGGCGGCCTCGACATGATCAAGGTCGGCAACTACGAGACGCCGTCGCGCGGCTACGTGGGCCGCTTCAACTTCAAGGGTACCGGCCAGCAGCAGATCATCGGCGAGCTCTCGGGCGGTGAACGCAATCGCGTGCACCTCGCCAAGGTGCTCAAGTCCGGCGGCAACGTGCTCATGCTCGACGAGCCCACCAACGACCTCGACGTGGAAACACTGCGCGCGCTGGAAGAGGCGCTGCTCGCCTATCCCGGCTGCGCAGTTGTCATATCGCACGATCGCTGGTTCCTGGACCGCATCGCCACCCACATTCTGGCTTTCGAAGGCAACTCGGAAGTCGTATGGTTCGAGGGCAACTTCCAGGAATACATGGAAGACCTGAAGCGGCGCAAAGGCGAAGAAGCAACGCAGCCGCACCGGATCAAATACAAGCCGCTCACCCGGTAGTCTCCGGCAGCGGCCGGGGCGCGGACGAGATGAACGTGTTCATCGGCTCGACGGGCGTGATGTATTTTGGCGAGGAGCGCGAGACGGCGCGGAACTGTCCGCACTGTCACGCGTTCTCGCGCATGAGCCCGACCGCCCTGCCCACCTTCGACGAGCTGATGGTGAACAAACCGCGCACCATCGGCATCGTCCTGCGCTGCCACGCCTGCAACGCGCCCGTGTTCCTGCGCTTCGCCACGCGCGCGTTCGCGAGCAATCGCGTGGAGCTGTCGCCGCAGGCCTTCGACGTGGAACGGCCCGTCGAGAAGTTCGCCTTCAACTACGTGCCCGAAGACGTGGAGACCTTCTTCCGCGAGGCGTTGGTCTGTTATTCGCACAACCAGTACCAGGCCTTCGCCTCCATGTGCCGGCGCGCGGCCGCGGTGACGTTCGCCGATCTCGGCAACTCGACCAAGCTTCGGTTGTTCGATTCACTCTCCGACGTGCGCGAGATGGCGGAGATCGAGGAGGAATCCTTCGCCGTCGTCATGCGCGTGATCTTCGCGGGCAGCGCGGATCCGGTGGTCGATCTGCCCATGATCAACACCTACCAGGCGGCGGTGCTGCTCGAGGTCATGAAGGACTTTCTGTACCAGGCCTACGTGCGCAAGGGACGGCTGCAGCACGCGATGAAGGTGCGGCGGTTCTTCGTACAGGAGCAGGCGGCGCGCGCGTCGGCGCGCGAGGACTAGCCAGCCAGCGCCGAGCGATCGATGCGCAGCGCCTCGAGGGTTCGCTCGCGTCTTTCCGCAAAGCGCCGTGCGCGACGGGCATTATCTCCGCTCACGAGCTCGCGCTGGATCCACCGCAATTCTTCCAGATCGTCGTAAACGACATCGCGCGAGCCCAGCGCTCTGCGCTGCTCCAGGAACTCCTCGATGATGCGACCGGCTTCCAC
>JBKPPO010000173.1:0-1820 GCA_046733635.1 Pseudomonadota bacterium
ATCGTCGTCGGCAGCGTCAGATGTGTATAAGAGACAGGTACTGCGGCTCGGCGTACTGCACCGGATGGCCGTCCGCCTCGAACTGCACGATGGCGCGGCTGGCGGCGATGATCTTCGGGATGTCGGGCGTGTTGATCGTCAGCGACTGGCGCGCGATGTGACCCTGCTGCACCGATCTCAGGTTGCCGTTGCGCCCCTCCACCTGCTCGTAGTTAGGCTCCACGGACTCGTTGGACTCCGTAATCGCACCGGGCTCGAAACCGGCCCTGGCCAGGAAGGCATCGAGCTGCGGCCGCTCGCGGCGAAGTTTCGCCAGCGCGTCGGCGATGGTGTCGCCGCGGACCTGGAGGCGAACCATCCATTCCGCGCGATCCGCCTTCACCGGCTTTTCCGCCAGACCCTTGACCGAGATGGTCTCTCGGCCGCCGCCGACTTGTTTGACCTGGTATCCCAGCACCGAAGCCGCGACGACGAGTGCGATCGAGAAAATGACGGTTCGAAGCATGTCAGCTCCCGGATGACTGAGGTTTCCGACTGGCTACCACCTTACAAGTTCATGTGGCTCAAATGGTGATGCCTTTGTGGCAGACTTCTGCGCCATGACTGGCGTCGACCTGCAAACCGAAAACGTCGCCCACCTCATCCAGCTCGCGCTGGGTCCCGTGTTCCTGATCTCGGGCGTGGGCATCACCCTCAGCATGCTGACCGCGCGACTGGCGCGCATCGTGGACCGCGCGCGCACGCTCGAAGACCGGCGCGAATCCACCACCGACGCCACGCGCATCGCCGACATCGACCTGGACCTCAAGTACATCGTCCGGCGCGCGCGCTACATCAACAGCGCCATCATCTTCTCCACCGTCTCGGCGTTTTTCACGGCGCTGGTGGTGACGCTGCTGTTCGCCAGCGCGTTCTCCCCGCTCAACGTCGGCGCGGTCATCGCCGGGCTGTTCGTGTTGTCGTTGCTCAGTCTGGTGGTGTCGTTCGCCATGTTCCTCGTGGAGGTGCGTGTGGCCACGCGGTCATTGCGGATTGGCGGGAAGATCCGGCGATGAAGAGTCCAGGCCGATTCCTGGCTGTTGCCTCCGTCTGCTCGCTCATCGCCGCCTGCGCGCAAACGCCACCCATCGCCGCCAAGCTTCCGACGACTGCAGAAGTCCTGAATTCCTCCTCGGCAGAAGACTGGCGCCGCCTCGATCCCGCGGACACGCTGTACCTGGACCTCGCCTCCGGCCGCGTGGTCATCGAACTTTCGCGCGTGCACGCACCCCAGCATGTCGCCGCGATCAAGACACTGGCGCGTGAGCGTTATTGGGACGGCCTGGCCATCAACCGCGTGCAGGACAACTTCGTCGCGCAATGGGGCGATCCCGACAACCAGAAGCCGCCGCCGAAGCTCGCTGCCATGCCGCCGGAATTCGCGAGCGTGCTCTCCCAGGATCTGCCCTTCTCCGCGCTGCCGGACAAGGACGGCTGGGCGAAGCAGGTGGGATTCACGCAGGGCATGGCCGCCGCGCGCTCGTCGAGCGAACAATGGCTGGTGCATTGCTACGGCGCGCTCGGCGTCGGCCGCGACAACGCACCCGACAGCGGCCTCGGCAACGAGCTCTACGTGGTGATCGGCCAGTCCCCGCGCCAACTCGACGGCAACGTCGCCGTCGTCGGCAAGGTCTGGCGCGGGATGGAGCTCCTGGCTTCGCTACCCCGCGGTACCGGCGGCGGCCTCGGCCTCTACGAGAAAGTGGAGCAGCGTGCCCCGATCAAGTCCCTGCGCCTGGCGTCCGAAGTCCCCGCCGCCGAGCGCACGAACCTGGAAGTCC
>JBKPPO010000174.1:0-8970 GCA_046733635.1 Pseudomonadota bacterium
AGTTGATAGACCGCATCCAGCTCAACATCAACAACGTGCACAACATGATCGCGGAGATCTACTTCCCGTCGCAGCTCGCGCCCGGCATGCCGCGGCTGCCCTCACAATCCCAGTCACAGAGACAGAGCACGCTGTCTTTCGGGGAAGCGGCCAAGAGCTGATTCGGGTATACAGGCGGCACCCGACACAGGTGCCCCATGGACGCCATCAAACTGTTCCGCGCGCTGATCCAGGCCAACCTGGCGTTGCTGGTGTTCAGCATCGTGATCTCCTTCTTCGCCGCCGAGCCTCCGGAGGCGATAACGGAGTATCTGGACGGCGAAGGCGCGGGGCCCCTTTTCGGCGCGGTTCTGACAGGAACGCTGGGCGTCCAGATCGTCGTCGTCGCGCTGATGATCGGCTATCTCGTCGCCTGGATCGCCTCGATGATCTTCATGCTGAGCTTCCGTCCGTGGGCGAGGACCTGGTACATCGGGCTGACTATCGCCGGCTTTCCGCTCGTCCTGCTCGCGGGCGCCAACCTGGTGTCGCCGTTCGAAGGCATGCTGGAAGCATTGCTCAACGCCTGCAGCGGCGCCTTGCTGGTGCTGCTGTTCATCGAGCCGGTTCGCAACTCTTTCGAATCGCGAGCGTGATGTGAACGATTTCGCGCTGCCCGATCAGGCCTCCGCCATCCTGGTGGCGCTGGGCGCCGGCTTGCTGATCGGCCTCGAACGCGAGCAACGCCAGGCTGACGGCGGCACGCACGACATGGCCGGGGTGCGCACGTTCACCATCACGTCGCTGCTCGGCGTGTTCGCCGCGCTCAGCGAATCCGCGGTTCTGATCGCCGCTGCGGCGATCGGGGTCGTCCTGCTCACCGCCATCGCCTACTACGTCACTGCACGAAAGGCGGATTCGGATGCCGGTCTGACTACCGAGATGGCGCTGATCGCCACCTTCATCACGGGCGTGCTGGCCGCGAGTCAGCCATTGCTTGCCGGCGCAGCGGGCGTGCTGGTAGCGCTGCTCCTCGTGTCGCGGCGCCCGCTGCATGGGTTTGCGCGCAAGGAACTCTCGGCACAGGAGTTGCGCGATGCCGTGCTGCTCGCGGCGGCCGCAATTCTCGTGCTGCCGCTGTTGCCCGACCATCCCGTCGATCCCTGGGGCGTCGTGAATCCCCGGCTGGCCTGGCAGCTCACCGTTCTCATCATGCTCGTGGACGCCGCGGGATACGTGGCGCAGCGCCTCGTTGGACCCAAGGCGGGGTTGCCGATCTCGGGGTTGTTGGGCGGTTTCGTCTCGAGCACCGCCGTGGTGGCAACCATGGGCCAACGCGCGAAGGCTGAACCGGAAGTGCTGGGCTCCACCGTCGCAGGCGCCGCACTCTCGCAGATCGCCACCGTCATCCAGCTCGTGCTCGTGCTCGCGGTCAGCGATGCACTGTTGTTAGGCCAGCTGCGTTGGCCCCTGCTTGCGGCTGGCCTGGTGGCGGCGGGATACGGCGGTGTCATGCTGTTCGCCGCGAAGGACAAGGCGGTGCCCGCGGAACCCAAGGGCCGCGCATTCCGGCTGCGCACGGCGCTGTTGTTCGCGGGCGCCTTCACGCTGGTCGCGCTGCTCGTCGCCTGGCTTCAGCACACCTTCGGCGCTACCTGGGCACTGGCTGGCGTCGTGATCGGCGGCTTTGCCGATGCCCATTCCACCGCCGCCTCCGTGGGCTCGCTCGCGAGCCAGGAACAGATGAGCCGCGAGCTCGCCATCATCGCTGTCGGGCTGGTGTTCACCGCGAACACGCTATCGAAACTGGCATTCGCGCGCGCGGGTGGCATGGGGTATTTCTGGCGCCTCGCACCCGGGCTCATATTCATGGTGGCGGCGTTCTGGCTGGCCTGGTGGTTAGCGAGCGTTTGAGGCGCCGCCCCACACCCGGGCCAGGACTGCGACAAATTCCGATGGAACCGAACAGCCGGTTGTGTCGTCATACCGCCCATGCGCCCCGCCGTCCTCATCCTGAGCATCACCACGGCCACCTTCGCCGCCACCACGGTGTATTTCGCGCGTGAGTTGGCCGCCGCGCGCACCCAGACCCCCGTGGCCGCCTCTCTGACTACCGGCGCCACAACTCTTCCACCGCCGATGGCCGCCGCGCCGCCCGCCCCGGTTCCGGTGCAGTCGCCGGCGGGCCCGCAGTCCGCGGGCAATGTCGTCGCCGGCAATGTCGCGCTGCCGACGCGGCTTTCGGAAGCCGACATCAAGCGCATGCAGGCCGACCACAGCCGCCAGGTCGTCGCGCGCCTCGAGGAACCGCAGGGCCGCGAAGAGATGCGGGCCGAACACCGGATCATGTTCCGCAACATGTACCCGGGCCTCGACAAGTTCCTGGGTCTTTCTCCCGAGCAGCTCGGGCAATTCATGAACCTCATGGCCGATCAGCAGATCGGCATGCAGGAGAAACACGCCCGCTGCATGCTGGACCCCGATTGCAGCATGCAGAACCTCGCGTACAGCGGCGAGGACCACGCGCGCGAGATCCACGACTTCCTGGGCGCGGATCGCGCACAGAAGTTCGAGTCGTACAAGAACACCATGGGTGAGCGCGAGGCCGTCACCCAGTTGCGCACGCGGCTCGCCGACAGTTCGCGGCTCACGGAAGACACGTCCGAGAGATTGATCGCGGCGCTCGCCGAGGAACGTGCCGCGATGCATCGCGAAGCGGCGGCCAGCGGCAGCGGCTCGTTCAGCTTCGGCGTGGGCGCGGGCACCTTGTTCGCACCGATGGAAGGGTCCTTCGAGTCGCGTTACGCCGCCGCACAGCAGAACAGCCAGCGCCTTCGCGACCGCGCGGCGCAGCACCTGAACGCCGAGCAGATGCGCACGTTCAACGAGATGCAGGACGAACTGCTCGTGAGCCTGCGCGGGCAACTGCGCCAGAAAGGCGGCACGTTCAGCGCCGTGTCCGTCGCCATGCCCGTGGGCGTCATGGGTGGCGACGCCGTGTTCGTCACCGAACGCGCGGAGAAGGCCGACGACTGATCAGGCCGAGGCCTTTCGCCCGCCTTTGTCGATCGTCGCGTGCGTGACCATGTGCCGATCCAGCAAACACTGCGCGAGCTCCGCCGAACGTGACACGAGATCGCGCGCGCCGGCGCGCAGGTGATCGCTGGATTCCACGAAGTCCACGTTGCGCTCCATGTCTTCGGCTTCCCAGCCCAGCGAATGCGCGATGAACGGGAACTGCGGCAGCAGGAAGCCGATCTCGCTGAAGAATCCCATCATCTGTCCGGCCACGGCCTGGATGCCGTCCTGTCCGCCCGTGATGATGAACGCCGCCACCTTGTTCCGGATCAGCACCCGGTTGTTGATGGTGATCTGGTTCTGGATGCAGTTCATGCGCTCCACCATCTTGTAATAGAGCGAACTCGCCGCGCCCCAGCGGATCGGCGTCGAGACGATCAGGATGTCCGCCCAGTGGACCGCCATTTCGTAGACGCGGTCGAGCTGATCGTTCTGGTCCATCGTCGTGATCGAACAAGGCCAGGTGCAGGCCTTCGCCGCCTTGGAGTAATAGCCTTCGCAGTGGCGGAAGTTGAGGTCGTTGAGCCGGATGAGCTTCGATTCCGCACCCAGCGTTTTTGCATGCTCCAGCGCCACCTCGAGCAGATGCTCCGACGTCGAGAATCGCGGATTCCTGCCATCCATCGCGGTGGTCGAGATGCCGCCGATACGCAATGGACCGGGCGCGCGTTCGATCGCGCGCGCGAGCGGATGCGGATCGTGATGCAGATGACCGCGTCTGCTCACCGGCTTCGCGGTGACTAACAACCGTCCGCCCTCTTCCTTCACGCCGTAGCCGGGCACCTTGTCCGCCTCGTAGCCCGGCTCGCCCTCGCCCGTGCAGCGATGGAACTTGTACTGATGCCAGGGGCAGACGACGTATTCACCGTCCAGCCGCCCCTTGCCGAGAGGCCCACCCACGTGATTGCACAGGTTGGAGATGACGCCGAAGCGGCCGTCCTTGTACGACACTGCGACGAGCCGCTCTCCGAGCCGCGCCTCCTTCAACATCGCGCGCCTGAAGTCTTCGGCCGCGCCGACGTCCACCCACTCCACCGATCCACTGAGTGGTTCGTTCATGTCGCTCTCCGGCCATCGCCCCGCAAATGGTATTGGGCCGGGATCATATCGCCTACACTGCGGCTCCATGCAGGGGACACCGACGGATCAGGATCTCGAGCGCGCGACGATGCGCCATGTGACGTGGCGGCTGCTGCCGTTCCTGCTGCTGCTCTACATCATCTCGTGGCTGGATCGCGTGAACGTCAGCTTCGCCAAGCTGCAGATGGGCCCGGGCCTGGGCATCGGCGATGCGGCCTACGGTTTCGGGGCCGGCATCTTCTTCATCAGCTACGCGCTCTGCGAAGTGCCGAGCAACCTGCTGCTCGCGCGATACGGCGCGCGCGTGTGGATCGCGCGCATCATGATCACCTGGGGACTCATCTCCGCCGGCATGATGTTCGTCACCGGCCCGACGAGCTTCTACATCCTGCGATTCCTGCTGGGAGCGGCGGAAGCGGGCTTCTTGCCCGGCATCATCTACTACCTGAGCCACTGGTTCCCACGTACGCACCGCGCGAACGCCGTGTCGTGGTTCATGATCGGCATCCCATTGTCGGTGGTGTTCGGCGGTCCGCTGTCGGGCTGGATCATGCAGGTCATGGATGAATACAAAGGGCTGCATGGCTGGCAGTGGATGTTCCTGCTCGAAGGCCTGCCGGCGGTGTTGCTCGGCTTCGTGGTGCTGGGGTTCCTGACCGAAAAGCCCGCGGATGCGAAGTGGCTGCCCGCGGAACAACGCGAATGGCTGAGCCGCCGCATCGAAGCCGAACACGTCGAAGCGCACACGCGCCATGGCATGCAGCTCCGCGCGGCGCTGCTGCATCCCACGGTGTGGCTGCTCGCCGTGGTGATGTTCTGCTGCCAGACCGGGAGTTATGGCCTCACGTTCTGGGTGCCGGCCATCGTCAGCGGCCTTTCGGGATACAGCGAGTTCGAGGTCGGTCTGTTCTCCGCCATCCCGTACATCGCCGCGGCCATCGGCATGATCCTCGTCGGCCGCAGTTCGGATCGCACGGGTGAGCGATTCCTGCACGTCGCGATTCCTTCGCTGGTGGGCGCCGTGGGCTTCATCGCCGTCGGCCTGTTCGGCGCGCCCGGCCTTGCGATGGCCGCGCTCGCCGTCGCGGCGGTAGGCGACTATTCGACGCGTGGGCCGTTCTGGGCGCTGCCGGGGAAATTCCTCACGGGCAGCGCGCTCGCCGGCTCGATCGCGCTCATCAATTCCATGGGCGCCGTCGGTGGCGTCGTCGGCCCCAGCGCCGTGGGCTGGCTCAAGCAGAGCACGGGCGGGTTCGTCGCGCCCATGATCCTGTTGTCTGGCGTGCTCGTGCTCGGCGCGGTGCTCACGCTGGTCCTGCGCAACAACCGTCTGCTCAAGGACTAGCTAGACGTAGCTCAGCCACCAGGCGTTGCTGCGGGACTTCACGTTCGCCACCCAACGGCAGAACGGGTACAGCAAGGCGATGACTCCGAGCCAGACCAGGTACACGCCCACGAGCGACAACCCGTATCCCGCGGGATAGAACGGCGGGAACGTCAGGAGCTCGCCCACCGGGATGCCCTGCCAGGCCCCCAGCACCAGGCTCAACAGATGCAGCAGGTAGAAGTGCGCCACGTAGAACGCGAAGGGCACCCGGCCGAACATCACGAAGGTGTCCTTGAGGAAACCGCTCATGCGGTCGGCGAAGGCGCAGAGGATGGCGGCAGGTCCCAGGGTCATCGCCAGGAACAGGAGGCTCGGCGGGTACTTCGAGGTGTTGAGGAAATCGATGAACGTGGCCGCGCCTCGTTCATGGGACTGCCAGTGGTTGGGGTCGCCGTAACCGTCCAAGAAGCGCAGCACGAGGAAGGCCGCGGTGATGCCGAGACCCCACAGCAGCAATGCGCGGTTGCGAGCGGTCGGCTCGCGCTCGAACAACACCGAGGCACCGAATCCCAACAACATGACGCCAAGCCATGGCAGCAGCGGATAGAGGAAGAGGAAGTGGAAAGGCCCGGCAACGGCGGACATCGGCGTGTGCAACGCGGCCCACAGCGGCAGCCCCGGTTCGAGCAAGCCGCTGGCCTGCGGCCAGTGGCCATCGAGCGCGTTGTGACCCAGCACGATGAGTGCGCCCAGCAGCAGGCACACCTTGCGACCCAGGTACTGCAGCGCTGCGAGCAGGACCATACTCGCGCCGATCGCCCAGATCACCTGCATGAATGCCAGCGTCCTGCCACCGAGTTGCTCGATGCCGCCGGGCGCGAAGGTCGTTGCGGTGGAAATGAACACGAGTTCCACGAAGATCAGCCAGAGCCCGCGTGCGAGCAGGAATTTCGCCAGATCCGCGGACGACTTCCTCGCCACCATGAGTCCCGCGCTGGTGCCGGCCAGGAACACGAACACCGGCGCACAGAAGTGGGTGATCCACCGCGTCAGCGCCAGCGGGACACTCACGTTGGGATCTCCCATCGGGTCGATCGACATCTGCACGCTGAAGAAGTCGCGCGTGTGATCGATGGCCATGATGATGATCACCAGGCCGCGGAGCATGTCGATGGAGGTGAGCCGGTAGGACCGCTGATCCGTGTTCATGCGGCTATGATCCTGCCTCCGTCCATCCCGAGGCAATGACAGTCCGTGAAGAAGCCCATCACTCTGTACGGCATTCCCAACTGCGACACCGTGAAGAAGGCGAGGACCTGGCTGGAGTCCCATGGCGTCGCCCACGAATTCCACGACTACAAGAAAGCGGGCATCGAAGCCGCAAGACTCGCCGGCTGGGCCAAGGTAGTTGGATGGGAGACGTTGCTCAACCGCGCGGGCACCACGTTCCGCAAACTTCCGGAGGCAAAGAAGGAGAACCTCGACGAACGGAAGGCGCTGGCGCTCATGCTCGAGCAGCCTTCGATGATCAAGCGTCCCGTAGTAGAGACGGGGAAGACGCTGCTCGTCGGATTCAACCCGGAGAAGTACTCGGCGCTGAAGAAGTGAGTGCTCGCGCTCGGGGATACCGCCGGCCGTTCAGGAACACGCCGATGAAGGTGCTTCGCACCAGCCAGTGATAACTCGCGAGCAGCAGCGCCATGGTGATCGCGAGCACCAGCGGGAACTTCACGGTCCAGTGCAGCGGCCAGTTGATCATCCAGGCCTGCAGCAGCCAGACCAGCGGCAGGTGCACCAGGTACATCCAATAAGAGGAATCTGCGAGATAGCGCGTTCGCAACGACGGCTGATGGAGGAACCGCACCGCCGCGCCGATACACGCGAAGCTCCAGCACCAGGCCGCGAGCGCGTAACAGCCGGCGAATGCGACGTGCCGGAATCCGGGCAGCGGCTGGATCTGGAAATGCAGTGTGTCGCCTGCGATGAAATAGGCGGTCAAGGTTCCCGCCACGGCGACGACCAGGTAGCCGGCCCAGTCGCCAGCCAGTGATTGCAATACGCGTTGCTCGCGATGGATCAGCCAGCCGATAGCGAACGCAGAGCCAAACCCGACCATCGCCGGAACATTGGGCACCAGGCCCATCGAAGGCACGGGGATGCCTTGCCACTCCAGCCACCACGGCGCCGCCAGGAAGGCGCCGACCAGCGGCAAGGCCAGCAGTGGCGCAGCCAGGCGGCTCCGGACCAGAGAGATCGCCACATGCCCCGCCTTCTCGCGGAACGACCCGTTGGAATCGAGTGTTGCGATCAGCGCACGCAGGGGCAGCAGCAGCGCGAGGAACACCAGGAGTAGATAGAGAAACCACAGATGGAACAGGGGCACCGGCGGACCGACGAGCGGCGGCTGCGCGGCCGTGACAGGCTCCTGCGGCGCCATGCCGGTCAGCTTCATCGCCAAGACGATGGCGACGATGATCAGCGGGGCGAGGAGCACCAGCGACACCACCAGCGGCAGGCCGATGCGCCGCAGCCGGTTCCTGACCAGCCCCCAGGTGCCGAGCCTCTGATGCAGCAGCCGCGCGAAGAACCCCGCGATGATGAAGAACAGCGACATGCGGAAGATGTGGATCACGAAGAAGGTGAAGCCCAGCGTCTCGCTCGTCGATTTGTCCGAGATGGGCCAGTGCAGGTCCGCAAAGCCCGGTAGATGGGCCATGGTGGCGTGCAGCACGATGCCGGCGAGCAGCGCCCAGGCTCGGACTGCGTCGAGCGAATGGAAACGTGTTGCGTCAGTGCCGGGGTTCATGCCGCTCATGTTCAGACCTTCAGTCGTTTTTCGAGATACTCGAGCCGTTCCCGCCGCCGCCGCAGGCGCGCGGCGAGGACCAGATTCCACACCAGCGCCGCGCACACCAGCGCGCCGCCCACTCCCGCGGCGAACATCGTCGCCGCCGGGAATTCCCTCAGTTCCTGCAGCCGCACCGAGACGGCGATGACGATGGCGAACAAGGCCACGAAACTCAGCGCCCTGCCCAGCCGCAACTGCTCGTCTAACCAGTCTTCACGCGCGATGGAATCTTTCAACGACTGCATGAGTCCCGTGGAGCCCGGTGGCGCGCCTTCGCGCCGCATGCGCAGCGCGATCCAGGCGGAGGCGCCGCCGAACAGGATGATCAGCAGGCCCATCCAGACGTGCGGCGTGAACAGCATCACCAGCAGCGCTGCCGCGAGACCCACGGCCAGGCCCGATGACTCCGCCACCGTCACGCCCAGCAGGTGCCGGCGCTCCCGGCGCAGATGTTCATCGATGTCCTCCGGCGAGACGCGCGCGGCGTCGGCCTGCCACAGGCGCGAGAGATCGCCCCACTCGTCGGTATCCGGCTCGTTCATGGTCTTGCCTCCATGAGCGCGCGCAGCAGTTCCCGCGCGCGGGTGCCGCGGATGGCCACGGCGTTGGTCGTGATCCCCAGCGTGTCGGCCACCTCCGAGGGAGTGAATCCTTCCAG
>JBKPPO010000175.1:0-10383 GCA_046733635.1 Pseudomonadota bacterium
CCGCGGGCCTGCGCTCCGGACTGCGCGCATGGCTGATGCGCGCCGCACGGGCACGGCTTGCACCGCGCGTCGCCGCCCTTTCGAAGGCCACGGGTATTCCGTACTCGCGCGTCTCCATACGGCGTCAGCGATCGCGCTGGGGAAGTTGTTCGTTGCGCGGTACCATCAGCCTCAATACATGCCTGCTGTTCCAGCGTCCCGAGGTGGTCGACTACCTGGTGGTGCACGAACTCACGCATGTCAGGCACATGAACCACTCGGCGCGCTTCTGGCAGGCGGTGGAACGCCACTGTCCCGGCTGGCGCGCCCTCGACCGCGAGCTGCTCGATGGCTGGCGCCACGTGCCGCGCTGGGTTTTCACCGATAGTTAGTTCTAAACGGCAGCCATGAGCAACGAAGACAAAGAAGCGCCGCGGCGCATCGACCTGCGCCAGGAAGGCGTGCACTGGGACCTGGGCGAATCGCAGTCGTACGGCGAGTACCTGCAGCTCGACAAGGTCCTCAATGCGCAGAAGCCGAATTCCATCGAGCAGGACGAGATGCTGTTCATCATCGTCCACCAGGTGTCGGAATTGTGGATGCGGCTGTTCCTGCACGAGCTCGGTCACGTGTTCGAGTGCGTGCGCCGTGACAATCTCGATCCGTCGTTCAAGATGCTCGCCCGCATCTCGCGGCTGCAGGAGGAACTGCTCGGCGCCTGGAGCGTGTTGTCCACGCTCACGCCTTTCGAATACTCGGCGTTCCGCAACACGCTGGGCCGCTCGTCGGGATTCCAGTCGATGCAGTACCGCCAGCTCGAGTTCATGCTGGGCAACAAGAACCGCGATGTGATCGCGGTCCACAAGCAGCGCGATGCAGAAGGATTCGAAAAGCTGGAACGGCTGCTGCATGCGCCGTCGCTGTACGACGAGGTGCTG
Organism: Pseudomonadota bacterium; assembly: GCA_046733635.1. Classification (GTDB taxonomy): domain Bacteria; phylum Pseudomonadota; class Gammaproteobacteria; order Steroidobacterales; family Steroidobacteraceae; genus CADEED01. The sequence goes on from JBKPPO010000175.1 coordinate 918, forward strand.
CGGCTCATGTCCCGCCGCGGCTATGGCATTCCCGAGGAACTGCTCGACCGCGACTTCTCCGAACCCTATGTGGCTTCGAAGGCAGTCACCGCCGCATGGCTGTCCGTCTATCACAACGCCGAGAAGGACTGGGACCTCTACGAGATGGCCGAGCGTCTCACCGACCTCGACCAGAAATTCCAGCTCTGGCGGTTCCACCATCTCAAGACGGTGGAGAGGGTCATTGGTTACAAGCCGGGCACTGGGGGGACGGGCGGTGTCTCCTATCTCGCGAAGGCGCTGGAGCTCAAATTTTTCCCGGAGCTGTGGCAGGTTCGAACATCGATGTAACAACGGGTTACAGCCGATGTTTGATGTGATCTAGCATTCGCGTTCGCGGAGTCGGCCCGACGAGAAAAGGGCGCCCGTCTCGCGACGGGCGCCGGGCTTACCTATCCGGCCGACTACTCCTGGTTTACCCAGAAGTTGATCGACATGCTGCTGGTGCTGCCCACCGAGCTGCCAATGTTCGCGGGGTAGCCGCCCACCCAGGGGATGTCCGACTGCGGCCAGAGATACCCGTTCGACCACAGGTAGCCGTTGGACCAGAGATACCCGTTGGACCACAGGTAACCATTCGACCAGAGATAGCCGTTCGACCACAGGTAACCCTGCTCGGTCAGCGTGCCTTTCGGCGTGCTCACCGTGAACGTGCCATCGGCGAGCTGACGTACGCCGCCGATGAAGTGCTGCGTGCCGGCGAGGTCGGCGGTGATGTTGAGGCCCTGGTTGGCGCAGTTGTTCACCGTGCCGTTGAGCGCGCGGTCCGCGTCGACGAGCCCCGAACCCTGCTGCAGCACGCTGTAAGCCAGCTTGCCCTTCGAGTCCACGGCCGGCTTGCCGCTCGCGATGATGCGGCACTTCACCTGGTCGGGCGTGAGCCCGGGGTTCTGACCGATGAGCAGCGCTGCCACGCCCGACACCACCGCGGCGGCCTGCGAGGTGCCCGACATGGTGAAGAAGTCGCCACTGTTCATGTAGGTAGGCCGGTCCACCGCGATCTTGTGGTGCGTGGCCATGAAGCCCCACACGTGGCCGCCCGGGGCGACGAGGTCCGGCTTCACGAACCCTTCGAAAGTCGGGCCGGTGGACGAGAACGAGGCGAGTTTGTCGTCGTTCTTGCTGGTGGTGTAGTTGTCGGTCATCGCGCCGACCGTGATGACGTACGGGACATTTCCCGGTACGCCCACGGTCTGCGGCAGCGGTCCGCTATTGCCCGCTGATACGACGACGACGATGCCGGATTGCCAGGCGCGCATCACGGCTTTGTTGAGCGGATCGTCCCAATAGCGCGAACGCGCCGGGGCCCCTAGCGAAAGATTCAGCACGCGGATCGCGAGCGGATTCTTGTTCGTGATCACGTAGTCGATGGCGCGGATCACCGTGGCATAGGTGCTCGAGCCATCTTCGTTGAAGGCCTTGATCGAAATGATGCGCGCGTCCGGCGCAACGCCGAAGTAGGCGCCCGTGCTCGACTTGCGGCTGCTGGCGATCAGGCTGGTCACGTGTGTGCCGTGGCCCGTGGTATCGGTCGACACCGAGGTCCAGCTCGCATCGACCACGTTGCGGATCGCGTCGTACTGCGAGGCCACGCGGTGTTCGCCGCCGGAGTTCTTCTCGAGCGAGTCGATCTTCCAGAAGCCGGTGTCGATGATCGCAACGCCCACATCGCGCGCGCGGATGCCCGCGTCGTGGAGCTTCTTCGCGTTCACGTCGACGGCCAGCGGATCGCCTTCGCCGTACGTGGTGGTGTAGCTGATCTCGACGTCGTCGAGGATCACGTAATCGCCGGGGAAACTTTCGGCCATCGAACCGACGAAACGGATCGCGGTATTGCGGCCCTTGTAACCCGTGAGGTTGTAGCTCTTCGGGACGAGCGCGCCATCGCTGCCCGCGCCGCTGATGCGGCCGACTTCGCTCCACGTGCTGCCGCCGTTGCTGCTCGCCTGGATGGCGAGATACTCGCCGGCCTCGAGGCCGACGCGCTGGTAGCTGAGCTTGAGCGTCACGGTGGCCGAGCTCGACGGCGTGGCCGCCTTGCGGTGGATGGCGCCGTTGCCGCCAACGATCAGGCGCTTGCCGCCCTTCTCGAGCCAGCCGATGGTGACTTTGCCACCCCAGGGAGCGCCGTCGTCGTTCGTCTCGACCCAGTCGCCGTACCAGCGATGCGAGCCATCGTTGTTGGCGAGCGAGCTGGCTTCGAAACTGTCGCGAACATGGGCTGCAGCCTGCGTGGTGACCGTGGCGTTGTCGGTGATCTGCTTGACGCCCGCGGTGTCGCGCACACGCGCGTGCTGCGAGTCGGTGAGCGTGGCCTCGACGGCGTCGATGACGCCCAGCGTGGAGACGACCTGTCCGCCGGCGGTCTGCACGGCGCGGGCGGCGTCGTCGGTGCTGGTGCCTTCGACGATGTAACTGCGCGCGGTCGCCGCGTCCGCGATCTTCACCGGCTCGGACGCCGGCGGAGGAGTGGTGGTGGAACAGGAAGCCAGGGTGGTCATCACCGCCGTGGCAATCAAGGACACTGCAAAAACACGCTTCGTCATTTCGAACAATCGCCCCTATGTGACCCCAGTCCGCTCGTGCGAACCGGCGTCATTAGAGGCGTTGTCGGCAATCAACGACCGTGCGTGTGTGATCCCGGTACGGGGGAAAGTGTGACGCGCCGCAGATAAGGGCTCGTTAAATACGCGGGCTATGTCAACTTTGTCAGCGGCGCGCGGCGCGTTGAACAGAACCTCCCGGTTCTTTCGCGCCGCCCAGTATTCTGTCCAACAGGTCGGCCAGCGGCAGCGGATGGCAGAAGAGGTGACCCTGCCCCTCGTCGCAGCGTTCGGCCACCAGGAACTGCGCCTGCGCCTCGGTTTCGATGCCTTCGGCGATAAGCCGCAGGCCGAAGGCGCGCCCAAGCGCGATGGCCGCGCGGCACACCGCGCGCGCCTCGTGGTCATGGCCGACTTCCTCGACGAAGGAGCGGTCGATCAACAGGCCGTCGAGCGGTGAGTTGCGCAGCTTGCCCAGCGAGACATAGCCCGTGCCGAAATCGTCGATGAACACGCGCACGCCATCGCCGCGTAGCTGGTGCAGAGCGGCGAGGCCGCTGCGGCCACCCGTGGACAACATCTGCTCGGTGATCTCGAGATCGAGTCGCGAATGCTGGATGCCGGCTTCACGCGCGGACGTCGTGACGTCCTCCGCGAGACTCTCGGCGGAGAGATACTGACGGCCCACGTTCACCGAGACGCGAAGCTGCGGGAAACCCCACTCGGCGAGCGTCGCGAGATCGCGGCAGGCGCGGCGCAGGACCCAGCGTCCGAGTTGCACCGAAAGGCCCGACAACTCGGCGATCGGCAGGAATTCGGCAGTGGGCACGAGCCCGCGGATCTTGTGAGGCCAGCGCAGGAAAGCTTCGAGCGCCACGACCTCGCGGGTCGCGAGCGTGTATCGCGGCTGATAGTGCAACTCGAGCTCGTCCTTCTGGATGGCCTGGCTCAACTCCTGTTGCCAGTCGAGCCGCGTGAGCGAGGCGAGTCGCAGCGTATCGGAATAGAACGTGACGAGCCGGTCTTCGCCCTGGCGGCGGCCGGCATCGAGTGTGGTCAGCGCGCGTTCGATGAGTTCGAGGGCGCGGTCGCCATCGGTGCCCGAGAGCGTGACGCCGCTCTGCGGCGCGAGCTGGAACACCTGGCCATCGATGTCCACGGGATGGCGCAGCGCCTTCATCATGGCATCGACGGCGATGTCGGCATCCGTGCGCGAGGCGAGATCGGTGAGCAGCACGCCGATCACGTCGTCGGAAATGCGCGCGACACGCGGCAGGGTCAGGCGGCCTTCGGGAAGGTGCGCATGCACCACACGGCCCGCGGCCTCGAGAAGCTTGTTCGCCAGCGCGGAATCGAACACGCGCCGGTAGGTGGAATAACCGCCGATGTGGATGAGGGCGACGGCGACGATGTCTTCGCGCAGCGCGGCCATGTCGAGGGCCATGCGCAGGGATTTCTCGAAGCCCTCGCGGTGCGGGAGCATGGCGCTCGCGCCACTGGGATACAGGCCGGAGTCGTTCGACGTGGCGCCTTGCCCGAGATCGCGGCAGACGATGAGCACACGATCGAAGCCCTGCACCTGGAAGCGCATCTCGAGATTGAATTCGCCTTCCTGGTAGCGCTGCTGCGCGGACTTGCGTGTCTTGAGGATGCGGCGCACCGTCTGCATCAGGTGTCCGGAGATCGACTCCGGCCACAGGGTGTTCACGTGATTGCCGGGGATTTCCTGCTCACGCGTCTCCATGCCGCGCACGGCATTGCCGCCGACGCAGGACAGGATGACGCCGTCGCGCCGCACGATGAGCGCGAGGTCGGGAAGTGAACGGGCAATCTCGGCTTCCATGCAATGTCTCGCCTGGCTAACGGGCCTCGCGCAATACGCGCAACGTGTTGACCGTGTCGTCGCTGCCGCGGGTCGACATCTGCTCGATGATCACGCCTTTGGCGATCAGCCCGTCGACGTTGGTTTCGACGGCCGAGATCACCGACGGAAGCGTGGCCACGTCTTCGCTGCCGAACCAGCCTCGCCACGCGTTGCGGCCGCGCTTGGCGCGATACAACGCGAGGTCCGCAATCTTGATGGCCTGTTCCCAGGAAACGGCATCGGGGTTACCCGGAACGAAGGGCAGGCAAGTGAGACCTATGCTGCAACTCGTGCGCACGACCGCGCCTTTGGGCAGCACGCACTTCATCTTGGCGATGCGCTCTCGGATCCGCTCGGCGAGCATGCAGGCGTGTTCGACGTGCTGCGCCTGCGCCACGACGACGAATTCGTCGCCGCCCCAGCGCGCCAGGACGTCGTCGGGCCGGATGGCCTGGCGCAGCGTCCGCGCGATCTCGACGATGACTTCGTCGCCGGCCGCATGACCATGCTGATCGTTGATCGGCTTCAGGCCATCGAGATCGATGATCATGATGGAGAGGCCGGCATTCGCCTTGCGGTCGGCGATGAGCTTCGGGAACTGCTCCATGAGATAGCGACGGTTCGCGAGGCCGGTGAGGGTGTCCGTGAGGCTCGCCATTTCGAGCCGGCGGTTCACTTCTTCGAGTTCACGATTGCGCTGCGCGAGCTCGTAGGTGCGATCGCTGACCTGCTGCTCGAGCTCGAGACGCAGTTGCGCGGCGCGGGCGATGCGACGCTGCTGGGCGTACCAGACACCGAGCAGCAGCAGGGCGGCGACGATCGCGTACCCGACGTAAGCCATCGGCGAGAGCCACGGCGAAGGTGCGACGCCGATCGGCAGCGCGAGGTCCTGCGTGCTCCAGACACCATCGCTGTTGCTGGCGCGCACGCGGAACACGTAATCGCCGCCGGGTAGATTGGTGTACGTGGCCGCGCGGCGCTCGTCGGCGCGCACCCAGTCGTTGTCGAAGCCGTCGAGTTTGTATTCGTAGCGGTTGGCGCGCGGGTCGGCGAAATCCAGCGCAGCGAACTTCAGCGTGATCACGTCTTCGTTGTGCGAGAGACGCAGCCGTTCGATGTGTTCTTCGGGAACGCCGACGATGCCCGGCGAGTTGAGCTTGAGGAATTGCGTGAGCACCACGCGCGGCGGGCGCTCGTTGAATTCGAGCACCTCGGGGAAGAAGGCGTTGAAGCCCGCGGCGCCGCCGAAATAGAGCTTGCCGCTGCGATCGCGGAAGTGGGCGCCGAAGTTGAACTCCTCGGCCTGCAGTCCGTGCAGGCGGTGGAAGCGCTGGATGCCGCCGGTGCGCGGATCCAGGCGCGCCAGGCCGAAGTTGGTGCTGATCCAGATATTGCCGACGCCGTCGGCGCGCAGGCCATAGACGGTGTTGTTGGGCAGGCCCTGCGGCTCGGAGTAGTTCGCGAACTTGAGAGTGCCGGGCGCATCGGTGGGATTCAGCACGCGGTCCAGGCCGCCGCCGCGAGTGCCGATCCACACATTGCCGGCGTCGTCGACGAGGATGGAATAGATGGTGTCGGCAGACAACGAGTCGAGCTTCTTCGCATCGCGTTTGTAATAGGCGAGGCGCCGCGTCTTCACGTCCCAGACGTTGAGGCCGCCGCCGTCGGTGCCGATCCACACATGGCCGGAGCGGTCGCGCGCGAGGGCGGTCACTCGGCCGCTGGAGAGATGCAGGCCGTCTTCGGGACCCGGCCGCAGATTCTCGAATCGCTGGGTGCGCGAATCGAAACGCGAGATGCCGCCGCCAAACGTGCCCACCCAGATCTGCTTGTCGAGCTCGAGCAGGCTCATGACACCCGGCGCCGCGAGGCTCGTGGGGATGCTGGGATCGTGCGTGAACGCCTCGGCTCGCAACGTCTGCGTGTCGATGCGATTGAGGCCGCCGCCCATCGTGCCGACCCAGACGGCGCCATCGGAGCCTTCGAGCATGGCCATCACGCGGTCGTCGCTGAGGCTGCCGCGCTGTGCGCCGTGACGCAGCGGCGAGACGCGGTTCGTCGTGCGGTCGACCAGATTGATTCCGGCGCCGAACGTGCCCACCCAGAGGCGGCCCTGGCGATCCTCGGCGAACGAAGTGATGTTGCGATCCGTGAAGCCTTCGTCGGCGCTGGCCCGGGTATGGCCGAAGGACCAGGTCCGCGGATTCCATTTCGCGAGGCCGCCGGACTTGGTGCCTATCCACAACGAGCCGCCGCGGTCCTCGAAGAGCGAAACGATGTAGTCGTCGGGCAGCGAGCGCGATTCCGCTTCGTCGCGGAAATAGCTGGAAAACGTTTCCGTGGTGGCGTCGAACCAGGTGAGGCCGTGCAGCAGGCCTATCCACAATCGCCCGCGCGTATCGATGAGCAGGGTCTGCACGCGAGGGTCGGGCAGCGAGGAGCTGAACACGCGCCAGCGGTCGCCGCGCGGGTCGTAACGGCCGAGTCCCGAATCCGTACCTGCCCAGACCATGCCGTCGGGCGTCTCGGCGAGTGCGCGCACGCGCACCGGCTGGCCGGGCGGCGCGAGCTCTCGCGGCAGCTCGATGCGTTTGACCTCGTGGCTCGCGGCCAGCAGCCGATCGAGGCCGCGGCCCGTGCCGATCAGCGTGTCGCCGTTGCGCAGATGCACGACGCTGAAGATGGCGTTGTCGGAGAGCGAGCCGGGCTCGGTGGGCGAGTGCCGGAGGCGGCGAAGCTCACCATCGGCGGAATCGAAGATGGCGACGCCGGCGTCGCGCGATCCTATCCAGAGTTTGCCGAGACGATCGCGCGTCAGCGTGCGCACGCGCTGCAGATCGGTCGCGTCGCGGAGCGCCGCGGGAGATTCGAGTAGACCGGTGCGTGCATTGCGGAAGACCACGCCGCCGCCGTCGGTGCCGATCCATACGCCGTCTTCACTCGGGGCGAGTGACGACACGAAACCGTTGGGAAGGGATCCGGGATCGCTGCGGTCGTGCCGAAGCTGCCGGAACTCGTATCCGTCGAAGCGGTTCAGCCCGTCTTCCGTGCCGAACCACATGAAGCCTTCGGCGTCCTGCGCGATGACGTTGACCGCCTGCTGCGACAACCCTTCCTCGAGGCTGTAACGCTGAAGACTGAGTGGCGGAGCCGCAAGCGCAAGCACAGGCGCGGCAAGCGTCACCAGGCTCGCGAGCGCAGCGGCGAACCCTCTCCCGAAACGGTTTTTTCCCCGCGTTATAGGCATTTGGCAGCGATCCTAGTGTTGGACCCCACCAAGGGTTGTGACTGGCGTCCGATGCGTCCCACACGCCGATCGAATGCGGTGCGCTACCACTACATATCTGTGATGTGCATCACAGGGACCGTGCGCCTTAAGTCCAGTCGGCGGTGGCGACTCCGAGCGCCGCAGCCTCGCGGCGTGCCGCCAGACTGCCGTTCACGAGGAGGCCATGTCGCGCGAGTTTGAGATGCGGGAGGTCGGATCCGGTGTTGCCGTACGCGAAGGTGTTCGTGTCTTTGCGTTCGTCCATGAGAGCGCGCAGGCAGCGCGCCTTCTCTTCGTCTCGCCGGTTCGGTGTGGTCAGCGCGCCGTCGAGCCGGTCGCCATTCCACGCGACGCCGGTGCAGATCACCTGGTCGAATCCGAGCTGGCGCGCGAACTCGGGAACGTAGAAGTCCACGCTCGCAGACATCAACACGAGGTAGTGGCCCTGGTCGCGGTGGCGGCGGATCGCCTGCAGCGCGTCGCGGAAGCAGCCGCGATCGATGGTGTCCCTGACGAAGGCCTCGGACGTGGCGGCGAGCTCGGCACGCGAGATGCCCCGAAGCGTGGACCGCAACAGCGATTGTTTGAGCGCACCGCGATCCCGGTCGTATGCGAATCGAACTACCGCGGGCAGCAGCTTCGCGAGCCGCAGCAATTGCCAGGGCCTGCGCGAGAGCTGGCGCAACACCAGCGGAAACAGGGTGTCGTGATGCGTGATCGTTCCGTCGAGATCGAAGATGGCCATGGGCATCACGCGATGTTACCGAAGGCTCCGCCACGATTCGCCACAATTGCTCCGTGGTCGCGGCACTTTGTGAGTCGACACTCCGGCATGAACAACAACCGGGGAGACACAGATGTCGTCGATACGCAGATTCATTCCGCCCTTGCTGGGCAAGGCCATGGTCATCGGGTTGCTCGTGCTCCTGCTGCTGATACCGCTTGCGCAGATGAGCGACCTCGTGCGTGAACGCGTGGGCATGCGGGCGGCGGCGGCAGAGCGGGTCGCGGCCTCCTGGGGCGGCGAGCAAACCACCGCGGGTGTGATGCTCGCGATACCGGTCGAGACCACTCGCGTCGTCATCGAGCAATCCGTGAATGGTCGCGAGACGCAGCGGAACGAGGTGACACGCAATGTGCTGCACGTGCTGCCGGATACGCTCGAGGTCTCGGCGATCGCCGATCCCGACACCCGCCAGGTGGGGCTCTACCGGACGCCCGTATACATGGCGCGCGTGCAGATCCGCGGCGAGTTCCTGAATCGCGACTTCCTGCCGCTGCTCGAGCCTCGCGAAGGCCGCGAGGTCAAATGGAACGAAGCCCGCTTCCTCGTGCTCAACTCCGAATCGGGAGCGTTGCGCGCCGTGGACGAACTGTCGGTGGGTGGCGAGAGCCCGCGCGTGGCGGCCGATGCGTACGCGGGTTCCGCGGGCATCTCCACGCCCGTGAGCGAGGCAGCCCTCCGCGAAAGCGGCAGCATTCCGTTCCGACTCAAGCTCACATTGGCGGGCAGCAGCAACCTGAGTTTCCTGCCATTGGCGCGGAAGGCGGACATCTCGATCCAGTCCTCATGGCCGCATCCGAAGTTCGGCGGCGCGCCTGCGCCGCTTCAGCCGCAGATCGGCGAAAAGGGTTTCTCGGCGAAGTGGTCGGTGCTCGAGATCAATCGCAGCTTCGGGCAGTCGTGGTGGGACAGCCAGGTGCGTGAGGGACTTCCTGCCGAGGTGGCGTTCGCGAACAGCCGTGTGGGAG
>JBKPPO010000176.1:0-17947 GCA_046733635.1 Pseudomonadota bacterium
GGCATCGCGATGGACATGTCCATCCAGCTCGAGGCCGCGAACGGCGCGATCTGCACGCTCTCGCTGAGCTTCAACAACGACGGGCCGCTGGGAACCTTCTTCCGGTACATCTGCGACAACGGCACCTACATCGCCCGTTACGACGAACTCGTGGACGGCAAGAACGCGCCGATCGATGTGTCGAACGTGGATGTCTCGCTCAACGGCATCGAGCTGCAGGACCGCGAATTCTTCGCCGCCATCCGTGAGAAGCGCGAGCCGAACGCCAGCGTCGCGATGGTATTGCCTTGTTACCGCACCTTGCACGAGCTCGATCAGCAGCTCAGCTCCAGGAGTCGATGATGCCGCTCAATCAGCCACCGTTCCGCGCCGATCACGTCGGCAGTCTGCTGCGACCACCCGCGTTGGCGCGCGCGCGCGCCGATCACGCCGCAGGACGCGCCACCGATGCCCAACTCGAGGCGGCCGAAGATGCCGCCATCCGCGAGATCGTGCGCCTGCAGGAAGACGTGGGCCTCCAGGGCATCACGGATGGCGAATTGCGCCGGTCGTCCTGGCACATGGATTTCCTGTACCAGATCGGCGGGGTGCGCAAGGTCGAGCAGAACATCACGGTTCACTTCCACAGCGACAAGGGCGACGTCGACTTCAAACCTTCGGGCCTGCGCGTCGAAGGCAAACTCTCGCTCGACGGGTGCATCTTCGGCGAGCACTTCGACTTCCTGAAATCGGTGACCACCCGCGGCACGCCGAAGCTCACGATTCCGTCGCCGAGCATGATGCATTACCGGGGCGGCCGAGCCGCGATCGACGAAGGTGTGTATCCCGACATCGAGGATTTCTGGGCGGATCTCTCGGCCGTCTATGCGCAGGAGATCCGTGAGCTCGGCAAACGCGGCTGCACCTATCTGCAGCTCGACGATACCAGCCTGGCGTATCTCAACGATCCCAAGCAGCGCGCGTATGTCAGCAGCATCGGCGGCGATCCGGATCAGCAACATCGCATCTACATCCGCAACCTCAATGCCGCGCTCGCGGGGAAGCCCGCCGGCATGCGCGTGTGCACACACATGTGCCGCGGCAATTTCCGTTCCTCGTGGGCCGCCGAGGGCGGTTATGACCATGTGGCGGAAGCGCTGTTCAACGAGCTCGAGGTCGACGGCTTCTTCCTGGAATACGACGATGCGCGCTCCGGCGGTTTCGAACCGCTGCGCTTCGTGCCGAAGAACAAATACGTCGTTCTCGGCCTCGTGACCACCAAGCGCGGCGCGCTCGAGAACAAGGACGATCTCAAGCGCCGCATCGACGAAGCGGCAAAGTACGTGCCGCTCGATCAGCTCTGCCTGAGTCCGCAATGCGGATTCTCATCGACCGAGGAGGGCAACGCCCTGACCGTGGAGGAGCAGCGCGCGAAGCTCGCGCTGGTCGTCGAGACGGCGCGCGAAGTCTGGAAATGACGGCGAAGCGCACGCAGGTCGTCATCGTCGGCGCGGGGCCGGCGGGGCTGTTGTTGGGGCAACTGTTGCATCGCGCGGGCATTGACACGCTGATCCTCGAGCAGCGCAGCGCGGACTACGTGCTCGGCCGCATCCGCGCGGGCGTGCTCGAGCCCGGCACCGTCGACGTGCTCGCGCATGCAGGCGTCGTCGACCGGCTGCGCGCGGAAGGTTTGCCCCACGATGGCGTCGAGATCGGATACCGCGGCGTGCGTCACCGCATCGACCTCAAGCGCCTCACCGGCAAGCAGGTCACGGTCTACGGACAGACCGAAGTCACACGCGACCTCATGGAGGCGCGTGCGTCCGCGGGTGCGCCGACGGTCTACGAGGCGGAGGACGTGACGTTGGCGGACATCGGTGGTTCGCCGCGCGTCACGTACCGGCACCGGGGAGAAGTCCGGGAAGTCGCCTGCGATTTCATCGCCGGGTGCGACGGCTTCCATGGCGTATGCCGGCGCAGCGTTCCCAAGGAGTCACTGACCACGTTCGAGCGGCAGTATCCGTTCGGCTGGCTGGGTGTGCTCGCCGACTTCGCGCCCCTGTGGAACGAACTGATCTACGCCGCGTCGGATCGCGGCTTCGCACTGGCTAGCATGCGCTCCGAAACCCGCGTGCGCTGCTACATACAGTGTTCGCTCGAGGATTCCGTGGAGCAATGGTCGGAAGCGGATTTCTGGGCGGAGTTCGGACGCAGGGTGGGGTCCGACATCGCCGAGCGCATTCCGCAGGTACCGGCGCTCGAGATGAGCATCGCGCCGCTGCGCAGCTTCGTCGCAGAGCCGTTGCGATTCGGGAAATTGTTCCTCGCAGGCGATGCCGCCCACATCGTGCCGCCCACGGGCGCCAAGGGCCTCAATCTGGCCGCGAGCGACGTGTTCTATCTATACGAAGCGCTGCGGGCGTTCTACCGGGAGAACACGAACAGCGGCATCGACGGCTATTCCGCGCGTTGCCTGCGCCGCATCTGGCGCGCGGAGCGTTTCTCGTGGTCGATGACGAGGCTGCTGCATTCGTTTCCTGGCGATGGCTTCGACGAACGCATGCAGCGCACCGAGATCGAATACCTGCTCGAATCGAGCGCGGCACAGGCCGCGCTCGCCGAGAACTACGTCGGCCTGCCGCTCTGAGTCAGGGGGCGGGCACTTTCGCGGCGAACTTCCACGCGGGATCCTTGCACAGCCCGCAGTCCTCTCCGGTGAACATCTTTGCGGCTTCCGCGTCGCCGCGCAGTTGCCAGTTGAGCCACGCGACGACCGCAGCCGCGGCCTTGCCGCCATTCGGCTGCCAGTAAGTGCCGCCGTGCCCGACGTCCAGGTTTCCCACGTATACCGGCACGTGATCGATGCGGTCGACGTCGTCCATGCCGTTGGCATACGCGATGTCGGTGGGTCCGCCGAGGATGTACAGCGTCGGGGTATGGATCTTCGCGAGCAGCGACTTGTCCACCTGGATGCCGTTGATGCCTTGTGTGGCGTCCTTGAAGATGCCGCTGTTCATCACGATGAGCGTCTTCACGCGAGGATCCGCCGCGATCTGCAGGGCCTGCAGGCCGCCGCAGCTGAAGCCGGAAATGGCGATGGCGCGGGTGTCGACCTTTCCGTGCAGCGGGCTCTTCGGGTCCGCATTCCGGGCCAGCGCCCACTCGATCGCGGCGAGCAGATCGGCGGAGGTGGTCGGCGGCTTGGGCAGGTGCGCGGGATTGTCCTGTGAAGGGCGGGGCGCCGGTTCATCGGGGACTGCCCCCGGGCCGTTCCGGATCTTGCCCGGCGCAATCGCCAGGTAACCATGCGAGGCGATCTCGAGCAGATGCAATCGCGAGCTGGCGCCATCGTTCGAACAGGCGCCGTTGCCGAACACATAGATGCCGAGTTTGTTAGCGCCCAACTTGCCGGGATCGGCGGGGCGATACACCACGTGATGGGGCAAGGAGGCGACCGTTTCCTTGAGCGCCGGATACCGGCCGGTGCCCGGCGTGTCGGGAGTCGCGTTCTGCCGCTCGCGCATCGCCGCCATCGCGGCGGCACGATCGTCCGCGGCCGGCGCCGCAGCCTGCGCTCGCACTTCGTGCGAGATCGACGTCATGGCGAGCATCCCGAGTGCCAGGACGAGAACCCCCCGATTCGAACCTTCACGCATGGAACCCCCTCTGTTGAAGGTCCGACTCTACGCACCGTACGTCGCGCCCGCCATTCATCGTTATGGCTTATGCCGCCAGACATTTTTGATGTTTCCTCGGTTTCGCGACGCTTGCCTACACTGCTCTCGGCTCCGGGGGGATCACAGGGAGCAATGCATGCAAGACATCAGGTGGATTTCCGGTTTCGGTTCGACACTGGCCGCGGCTTCGGTGCTGTTGCCGGTCACGGTGAATGCGCAGACCGCCGACCAGTCCGACTCGCAGGAGCTGGAAGAGGTGGTGGTCACGGCCGAACGCCGTGAGGTCAATCTGCAGGACGTGCCTGCATCCGCCACCGTGCTCACGGCGGAGGAGGTGGCGTCGAAAGGCGTCGACAACGTGCTCGACATCCAGACCGTCGCACCCAGCGTGTCGATCAACACGTACAACCGGTCCACGTTCATCAACATCCGTGGCGTGGGTATCAGCCAGTCGGCGCCCACATCGAACCCCGGCGTCGCGTATTACATCGATGGCATGTTCATCCCGCATGAACAGTTCATCGCGCAGTCGTTCTACGACATCGATTCCATCGAAGTACTGCGCGGCCCGCAGGGCACGTTGACGGGGCAGAACTCCACGGGCGGCGCCATCTACGTCCGCACGCCCGCGCCCAACTTCGACGGCTTTTCCGGATACATCGACCAGACCGTGGCGGATGCCGACTGGTACCGCACGGTCGCGGCGGTCAACATCCCGGCGGGCGAGAAGTTTGCGATGCGACTTTCGGGCGTCTACGACGAGCGCGGCAGCTTCACAGACAACATCGGTCCCAGCTCGAGCGAGCCGGGCAGCGGTCGCGACGCCTCGGGCCGCGCCGCGTTCCGCTTCACGCCGAACGACGCGATCACGCTGGATCTGCGCTACGAACACTTCGACCGCAAGACGGATTACAACGCGATCAAGAATCGCCTCGATGCCGTGACCACCGACCCCTTCACGATCGAGGAGGACGCGATCTCCTTCCTGAACCAGAAGGGCGACCGTGCCTCGCTCGAGGCCCGGTTCCAGCTCTCGCCCGGCGTGGCGTTGCGCGCGCTCACCAGCTACCTCGACGCCGAAACCGTCGACCAGGCGGATGGCGATCGTACGGCCACCGCATTGCCGGTGCCGGCCAATCTACCGACGAACGGCGCGAACACCGCGATCTACCGGGGGCGCGTGAGCTACACCTCCCAGGAGCTCGAGACCTGGGTGAGCGAGGTCAATCTGCTGTCCACCGGCGACTCGCCTTTCCAGTGGGTATTCGGCGCCTTCTATCTGGAAGAGGACAGCCCGGTTTCGGTGCTGCGCGACAACCGGAACACGGTGGATTTCGTGCAATCGAATTCGAGCATCATCACGGAGCTCGAGAACACGTCGCGGTCCGTGTTCGGTCAGGTGGATTATCGATTCTCGGATCGTTGGGCGCTGGACCTCGGCTTGCGCTACTCGGAGGACGAGCAGGAGTACACGCGTCTCCTGATCCCGGGCGCCCCTCCGCCCGGATGTTTCCCGTGCAGCTCGTCGCTCGAATCGGACGAAATGACGGGCCGCGCGGGCTTGAAGTTCTTCGCGTCGGATGACCTCATGTTCTACGGCACGGTCTCGAAGGGCTACAAGGCCGGCGGCATCAATCTCGATCCGCGCCTGCCGGACTACGATCCCGAGACAAACAAGATGGCCGAAGTGGGCATCAAGTCCACGCTCGCCAATGGGCGCCTGCGCGTGAACGGCGCGGTCTTCAAGTCCGAATACGAAGGCATCCAGCTCTCCTCCCTCACCGCGGTGGGTACGCCGCCCGCGTTGCTGCCGAACACTCTCAACGCTGCGCCGGCGGACATCCAAGGCGCGGAGCTCGAATTGACGGGACGCTTTTCGTCGCTGGAGTTCAACCTGGGGCTGAGCTGGCTCGACAGCGAGTTCACTCGGGATGCCTTGCTGACGGACTCGCAGACGAACACGAACCGCCTGGTTCCCGAAGGCTCGCAGGTGCCCTTCGCGCCGGAAGTCACCGCCACGGCCGGCATCCAGTACGACATCAAGGCCGGTAGTTGGACGCTGACACCGCGGTTGCAGGCTTCGTACATGGACGAGCAGTTGTCGACGCCGTTCCCGTACACGGCGACGATCGTGCCTTCGCGCACGATCGCCGATTTCCGGCTCACGGCCTGGCCGTCGGAGAAGCTGCGGCTCGAGGCCTTCGCGACCAACCTGTTCGACGAGACTTACATCGCGGCCCAGGTGCAGGACGCGAGCAGCGCCACGGGCGGCATCATCTACGGCCCGCCGCGCCAGGTCGGCGTGCGCGCGAAGTTCGACTTCTGAGCCGGGCTCGCTCGCTCCGGCGGCTCGCGGCGTCCATCGCTGCGTGTTGCATCACGACGGCTGGCGCCGGGGAGCAACCCGGCGCCGCGTCGGGTGTCGCGGGACACGTGCCGGCGCAGAATCAGCAGGCGCAACGCGCGCCCGAAGGTGAAGCGCGGAACGAGCCTTCATCGACGAGCTGGTGGACGCCGGGCGAGGGGAAGCCGCTTCCGGCGTTCGTTCCGTATCGAAACGAGTTCGGCAGCATCGGGGTACTGAATTCGAGCGGCGCCGTCGTGACCGCGGGCCATCCGTTCTTCGAGCCCATCGGCGAGAACGGCCGCGCCTGCGTGAGTTGTCATCAACCGGCGAACGGGATGTCGCTGTCGACGGAGATGATCCGCCGCCGCTGGGACGAGACGCAGGGCAGGGACGCGTTGTTCGCGCCCGTCGATGGCATGAATTGCCCGGACCTGCCGGCCGGAGATCCACGGTCTCATTCGCTGCTGCTCGATCGCGGGTTGTTCCGGATCTTTCTGCCGTGGCCGCCGAAGGCGGCCGATGGTTCGACGATCGAACCGGAGTTCACGCTCGAAGTCGTTCGCGATCCCACCGGCTGCAATTCCCATCGCGAATACGGGCTCACGAGCGCGCGGCCCATGGTGTCGGTGTATCGACGCCCGCGCCCGGTCGCGAACCTGCGATACGTCACGCACCAGAAGTTCGGCGTGTTCGCTTTCATCGGCAAGAACGGATTGCCGGCGAGCCGCGATCCGGAGACGGGCGCACCGAGCGGCATGAACCTGCTCGCCGACGCCCGGCAACCCACATTGAAAACGCAGGCCGTCGAAGCGGCCATCACGCATCTGCAGTTCGACGGCAAACTCGACGATCAGAAGTTGGGCCGCATCGTCGAATTCGAGAACCAGCTCTATGCGGCGCAGTCCCGGCACGTGACGGCGGGCAATCTCATGGAGGCCGGCGGACCGCCCGGGCTGGGAGTGCGAAACGTCGCCGCCGGGCGCGACGGGCTGCTGGGCAACAACATCACCAACTGGGTGATCCCGCTCGGAGATCGATGGAAGAGTCTTCCGGCGACACCGGATGCGGCCGCCGCGGCGCGCGATCGCGCGCGCGAGTCCATCGCGCGCGGACACGACGTGTTCATGTTCCGGACGTTCTGGATACGCGACGCCATGCATCTCAATACCGTGGGACTCGGCAATCCCACGAAACGCACCTGCGCCACCTGCCATGGCATGCACATGATGGGCATGGACGTGGCGAATGGCTGGATGGACATCGGCACCACGAATCTTCCGCATGCGCGCGAGGAGCCGCTCAATCCCTGGAATGAACGCAAGCCCGAGCTGCCGCTGTTCAAGGTCACCTGCAAACCGCAAATTGCTCCGCATCCTTTCCTGGGTCGCGTGATCTACACGCAGGATCCGGGGCGGGCGTTGATCTCCGGGAAGTGCAACGACGTCGGTACGGTGGTGATGCAGCAGCTGCGCGGCCTCGCGGCGCGTGCGCCTTACTTCTCGAATGGCGCGGCGGCGAACTTGCGCGAGATGGTGGATTTCTACGATCGCCGTTTCGACATCGGTTTCACCGAACAGGAGCGGGAAGATCTCGTGAACTTCCTGAGCGCATTGTGAACGCGCGCCTGCCGTCCTTGCTGCTGGCCGTGATCGTCACGTCCGCCATCGCCGCGCCCAAGCCCGGCGATCGCCTGAGCTTCGTGAGCTGCCCGATGGTTCGCGATACCAGGACCGTTCCCTGCTGGCTCGCGGAGTATGGTGGAGAAACCTGGTTCCTCACGTTGCAGACCGACGTGAGTGCGCCAGTGAACCCTCCCTGGCTGGGACACCGCGTACTCGTCGAAGGCGTGGTGTCGGACGAACCGGCCATCTGCGGCGGCCGCGTGATCAAACCGGTCACGCTGTCGGTGCTGCCGGAACTCGATGCGTCGTGCAACACCGTGCTTCCCGCGGAGGAGCGATACGACCTCACGTTCGAACCGCCGCGTCCGCCCGGGCCGAGCCGCGGACGGCTCGCATTCGGCGATCCCACGATGCGCAACGATGCGCCACCGCCGGGCGCGGATCTCCGTTACTCACTGGCGTTCGAGTTCGACGGCATGGTCGCATTCCGGCACGCGCAGACCCTGCAGAAGATCTTCGATTCGGCTCGCGCGACGAATGCCACGGAAGTGCGCATCACCGGGTACCGGGCAGCGTCACGTCTCACCGATGGAACCGTGATGCGCGAGCGCGAGCGCATCGCGCACGAGCGGGCGGAGCAGATGCGCGAACTGCTTCGCGGCGCCGGCCTGACGTCCGTTCGCTACACGCTGCAGTTCCGCGATGTGTCCCGGCGGCCCGATGGCGTATCGGATGCCGCGAACCGGCGCGCGGAGATCACGCTGGTCGCGCCGCCCTAGGCCGAAGGCGTCATGCGCAAGGGCACGGAGATGGGCCCGACCTCGGGCATCCCGCTCATCTTCAATTCGCCGCAGACTTCGAAGTGACTGGTCTGGGCCAACAATTCTTCGAGCGCGATCCGCAGTTCCTGCCGAGCGAGCGCGACCCCGGCGCACATGTGAGGCCCGCGTCCGAACGCGAGGTGCTGGCGGATGTTGGGGCGCCGCAGACGGAACTGGTCGGCGTCGGGGAACACCGTCTCATCGCGATTGGCGGAGGCATACACGAGTGCGATGGGCTCGCCGGGCTCGATGCGGCGCCCGTGCAGTTCGACCGCATGCTTCGCGGTGCGCGCGAAACCGCGGTAGGGCGTATACAGGCGCAGGAATTCCTCGATGGCGTCGGGGATCAGCGAGCGGTCTGCGCGCAGCTGGCGTTGCAGTTCCGGGTCACGCGACAGGTGCACGGCGATGCTGCCGAGCAGGATGGGGGGCGCCACCAGTCCCACGACCAGCACCTGACGCACGCAGCCCGCGAGCAGGACCTCGGGAAACGGCTGGCCGTCGTTGTCGCGCGCCGCGATCAGCGAACTCGTGGGATCGGTTTCGGGATCGCGCGGCGCCCGACGGCGTTCCGCGATGACCTCCGCCGCCATCTCCGCGAGTTGCGCCGCGGCCACCGCGACGCTGTTCTTGTCGAAGGATTCCCAGGCTTTGACATACGCCTTCGCCGTGCGCCACAACACCGCGGTCTGCGCGTCGGTGAGCCCTAACCACTCGCCGAACACCGCGGCCGGCAGGGGACTCGAGAAGTGCTCGATGAAGTCCGCCTCGCGTCTTGCCACCAGCGATCGCATCAGCGATCCCGCGATGCGTTTCGTGACCGGCTCGATGCCCGCGACGCGCGCCGCGCCCAGCGCGCGATCGATGGCCCGGCGATACGGCGTGTGATCCGGCGGGTCCAGGTGCAATGGCGGCCGGCGCCCGGTGGTCGAGGAACCGGGCACGACGTTTCGCACCGAGGTGATGTAGAGCTCGGGCTGCAACAGGATGTCGAGGATGTCCTGGTGACGCGTGACGGCCCAGAAGCCGTCGAATGCATCACTGTGCGCGACCGGGCAGCGCGCGCGCAGATCCGCGAAGGACGCGTAGGTCGATTCGAAGGTTTCGTGCGCGGTGGGATCGTAGTCGTTGGCCGGCATGCAGGCTCCGGTGGGGAACCGTGAATGTAGGGGCGGACCCTGCCGGTGGGTAACAGTGGTTCGATCTACCCGCTATAAGTCTCGATGATGGGCCCGCGCGCGCAGCAGGATCACCGCGGCGCCGGCGAGCGCGGACAATCCCGCGAGTGCGAACACGGGCCCGTCGAAGGAACCCGAGCTCGTGCGTACCCAGCCGATGAAAGTGGGGATCACGAGGCCGGCGATGTTGCCGGACATGTTGATGAGTGCGAACCCCGTGGCCAGCGATGCAGGCCGGAGAAACGTCGGCGGCAATGTCCAGAAGGTGCCTTGCGCCGCGCCCATGGCGAGGCCTGCGAGCATGAGCGCCGCGAGTGCGGACGCACCCGTGCCGAGCAGCGGCGTCAGCGCGATGAAGACGGCCGCGGCGAGCGCGGCGAGGCTCACATGCCAGAACCGTTCCTGCCGGCGGTCCGAGTGCCACGCGTTCAGCACCATTCCCGCGCCCACCGCCACCCAGGGTAATGCGGAGATGAAACCGATCTGCAGATCGGTGCTCTCGGCGGAGAGGTGCCGGATGATCTGCGGCAGCCAGTACAACATGCCGCTCGCTCCCGCCATGAGTCCGAACCAGCAGGCGCTCGCGATCCAGAGCTGACCGTTCCACAGCGGCAGGCGCTCCGGAGTGCCCGCGACGTGCGCGGCCTTTTCGCGCGCGATCTCGGCTTCGATCCAGTCGCGTTCCGCGGCAGACAGCCATCGCGCATCGCGCGGCTGGTCAGGCAACAGCCACAATGCCGCGATGGCGAGCACGATCGTCGGCAGCCCTTCGATCATGAGCATCCAGCGCCAGCCCGCCCATTCGATCGGGTTGTCCATGCTCATGAGCCAGCCCGCGAGAGGGCCGCCGCAGACGGCCGACACGGGCACCGCGAGCATGAACGTGGAGATGGCTCCCGCGCGATGCCGCGAGGGAATCCATTGCGCGAGATAGAACATGACGCCGGGCGCGAAGCCGCCTTCGGCGATGCCGAGCAACAGGCGCAACGCATAGAAACTCTCGGCCGTGTGCACGAACGCGAGTCCGGTTGCCGCCAGCCCCCAGGTCCCGGCGCAGGTGAACACCCAGCGCCGCATGCCGATCCGCTGCAGCAGCCACAGGCTCGGCCATTGCACGAGGATGTAACCGAGGAAGAAGATGCTGACGCCGAAGCCGTAGGTCTCGGCCGTGAGTCCGAGCTCGGCGTTCATCTGCAGCGCTGCGAAACTGATGTTCGCGCGATCCACGGTGCTGAGGAACAGCAGCGCGAGCAGGGGAACCAGCAGGCGCAGCCGGAGCTTGCGGATGATCGCCGCAGAATCGCTGATCGAAGGATCCGTCATCGTGGGAGCGGTCATCGCAGGATGTTAGCCATCGGGGCCGGGCGGCGGTAACAGCGGCTCTGGTTCCCCGCATAAGCGGACCTTATGATCGCCGCATGGATACCCGCCGGCTCCGATACTTCGTGCAGATCGTCGACAGCGGCAGCATCACGCGCGCCGCCGCGGCGAGCGGCGTGGCGCAGCCGGCGCTGAGCCAGCAGCTCGCCATCCTCGAAAACGATCTCAAGGTGAAACTCCTCGACCGTTCGGTATCCGGCGTGAAGCCGACGGCCGCGGGCCGCATCCTGTATGCGCGCGCGCAGGCGATCCTTCGCCAGTTCGATGACCTGCGCGAAGCCGTCCATCGCGAGGTTCAGCCACTGTCCGGCACCGTGATCGTGGGCATGCCGCCCACGATGCTGTCGCGTTTCGGTCTGCCGCTCATCGGCAAGGTCTGTACACAGCATCCGGAGCTTCACCTGCAGATCCGCGAAGAAGGCAGTCTGGTGCTGGACGAGCTCGTCGCCACCGGAAAGGTGGAGATCGCGATCTCCGCGACCAGGCCCGATGGCGCGATGTCGGGCGAGGAGATACTCACCGAACCCATCGTGCTCATGTATCCGCCCGCGATGGATCTGCCGCCCACGATGGCGCTGGCCGAGCTCGCGCGGCTGCCCTGGGTGCTGCCGCGGCGTCCGAATGCCATCCGCTCGCTCATCGATTCGGCGTTCGAGTCGAACAACCTCGCCGTGAACGTCGTCGTGGAGATCGATTCGCTGCACAGCGCGATGGAAACCGTGCGGCGCGGTTTCGGCGTGGGGGCCACGACGCTCGGGGCGATCAAAGAGGACCTTCAGGCGTCCACGCTCAAGGCAAGACCGCTGGGAGACGCGCCGCTGGTGCGCTCGATGTATCTCAAGCGGCGGCAATCGCCTGGCCCGACACCAGCAGCGGAATTCGTCCACGGGTTGCTGCGCGACATCGCGGCCGAGGTCGCGCAGACCGCGGCCTGAATCCGCGCGGCGCGCGGGCGCGTCATGGCTTGCGCCGGCATCGGTAGCTAGAGGCGTCGCTCCTGCTGCCCGAGCCGGCGTACTGCGCGTTTTCGGGGTAGGCACACAACGGCCGGCTTTCCCCGGGAGCGGAGGCGCCGGTCGCCGTCACACGATCCGGCGGCTGCGATTTTTCCACCCACTCGACCAGCGGCGTCAGGACATCGAAGCGATCCAGCGTGCGTGCGCCGCCACCGCAGTGGCCCATGCCGGGAATCAGGAACAGCCGGCTCCAGTTCGTCAGTGGCTCCCCCGAATTGTCGGCAGCGAGCCGCTCGTAGTACTGCACCGTGTCCTGCGCCGAGAACCAGGGATCGCTGACGCCGTGCATGAAGATGAGCTTGCCGCCGTTCCCGCGGAACGTGCTCAAGTTGGTCCAGGCATTCGTGTCGCCGACCATCGCGCGCGCGGACATCGCTTCCGCTGCTGCGCCGTCCACATCCATCGTGGTGCCCGCGACCGGACCTTCCGGGATGAAGGGTGCGGCGAGGATGCCCGCGAGGCCCTGCGTGTTCGCGATACCGGTGTCGTAGTAATAGCCCGGATACACCTGTCTACCCGAGGAAGTACGCGGACCCGACATGACCTTGCGCACCGCGTCCACCTGCGCGCGGGACAGACAACCCGCTTTCTTGTCACCCTGGCACGCCAGCGTCGATGGTTCGAAACCGCAGTGATGGGGCGCGAAGATCAGTCCGTCGGCATTGCCGTCGCTGGCATCGCAGGCCTTGATCAAACCATCGACGACCAGCCGGCGGTCGTCGTCGCTGAGCGCCTCGCGCGTTTGCGGTTTGCCGTCGGCGCCGCGCGGCGCGATGGCGTTGAGCGCGGTGGCCGCGTGCCGCAGGCCGAGGTTCGAGAAGCTGGTGCGCATCGCGGGGGCCACGGACACGATGCCGTCGAAGTATCGTGGAAAACGCTGCGACATCATCATGGCTTCGCGGCCACCGGTGGAGCAGCCCACGAAGTACGCGTGATCGGAACCGCGGCCGTAGTGCCGCGCGATGATCTGCTTCGCGACCACGGTGGTTTCGGCCACGCCCTGGAACAGGAAATCGAGCGCGGCTTCCTGGTCGGCGAAGAAGCTGGCGTCGAACCCCGCGCCCTGGTGGCCCGAGTCCGTGCTGGCGACGGCGAAGCCGCGCTCGAGTGCGGATCGAGCGCCGGCATACTGGCCACCGAGCGGCGGCGCGACGCTGCCATTGAGACCGCCGCCGCCCTGGAACAGGAATCGTCCGTTCCACTCCGAAGGGAGCGTCACGGCGAAGCCGATGCCGTAGAGCTTTCCATCATGACCGGTGCGTGCATCGATGACGCCGTCGACGCGGCAATGACGCGGCACGGTCTGCGCAGGGCCGGGCGGCGCGTTCGGATTGACTGGCAGCGAACCCGCGGGAATCTCCTTCGCGGATCGGATCGTGACCTCGTGGCCGGGCAACGAGAAAGAGCCCAATGCCGCGCAGTCGGTCGCCGCATTCGCGGGAGCAGAGGTTGCCAATATTGCTATCGCAGCCAGCGAGAATTTTTTTGCCATGCGCTCATACTCCGGCGAGAAGGGGGTTGCATGAAATCATCACGTGTATTGTTGTCGATATCGCTCCTGGCTGGCCCGGCATTCGCGCAGGGCACGTCGCTCGGCTCGGCGCCGCCGCCGGAAGCCGTTCCCAGACTCGAGTTCGTGTTCGAGGAGCGTGTGACGATCTCGCCGGCGGTCGTGCTGGGAGACACCGCGCAGGGATATCGCCAATTCATCGGCATCACCGGCGGAACGGTCGCGGGTCCGAAGTTCAAGGGGCGCGTGGTGCCGGGCGGCTTCGACTTCCAGCTCACGTACAAGGCGAGTGATTGCACGCTGCTCTCGGCGAGCTACTTCATCCAGTCGGACGACGGCACGAACATCCACGTGCTGAACGAAGGGATGGGATGTCCCGGCGGCGATCGTCCCATCTTTCGTCCGCGGCTCGAGGCGCCCAAGGGTCCTCAAGAGTGGATGACGCGCGCCGCGTTCGTGGCGACGCTCGAGCTCGAACCTCCCGCACAGAAAGGCGGCAATGTGGAGGCGGTGCGCATCCGGTTCTTCCAGGTGAAATGAATCTCACCGCGGGATCACGGGCAGGATGACGCGAGAAGCGAATTCGCCGCCGCTCAGCACCGTGACTTGCGGCGCGGGATCGAGCCTGGCCGTGGCGCGCGCATCCGAGAATTGCAGCGTGATGCGCACGCGATGGCCGGCCTTGAACAGATAGGAGGTGGGCATGAGATCGAACACGAGCTCCACCGGCTTGCCCGGCTCGAGCGGCTGGCGCGATGCCTCGGTACCGGGGTGCCAGGGCAGGCCGAGGTTTTCGTAGGGCGCGGGCGCGAGTGCGCGCATCGACGCCCGCAGCTTGCCTTCGACGCCCACATAGGTCGACGTGCCGTCCGGCGCCACATCGTCGATACGCGCCACCACGTCGGCGTCGTTCGCAGAGGTCGAGAGCCAGAGGTGGACCACCGGGTGGCCCGTGACCTCGAGGTCCTTCTCGAGCGGCGGACCCGTGAAACTCGTGCCCGACTTCCAGAAGCCGGAATCGGTGATGCCGTATTCGACCTGTCGGCGCGTTTCGCCGGACTTCGCGGCGGGCACGGCGGACAGCGAACCCGCGTCCAGGTAGTAAGGCACGCGCTTCTCCTCGGCCAGCGGCCAGCGCGGGGCTGTCTTCCAGGCCTTCGCGGCGCTCTCGTTGTAGGTGTAGTAGGTGACGGCGGGTTCGCGCATCACGCCGTTGTCGATGCCGCGCAGCCAGTGATCGAAGAAGCGCAGCTCTTCGACCACGATGTCGAAGCCCGTGGTTTCGAGCACCGTGCTCCAGTCGCAGTGTTTGCCGGGCCCGAAGATCAGCTTCCGGGGCGTCGTCAGGTTGTTGAACGTGAAGGGCGGTCCATACCCCGTGAATCCCTCGGCCCAGTTCGTGGCGGCGTACACCGCGATACCCGACTTGTTGATGGCCTCGCGGTAGGTGGACGGACTGCTCTTGATCCACCATGCGTTGCCGAACTCGCGCGATACGCTGTCGCGGAACGGCACGAACCCCGCGGTCTCGAGATTGTCCTTGTGTTCGGCGATGGCCTCGCGCATCAGCGCGCCATCGCGATCCGCGTCCACGGGGACGGCGGCGCGATCGCGTTCGTCACGTGGAGCGCCGCGCATGATCTGCGTGGGACCTCCCGGCGGAGGCGTCATGCCGCCCACGGCCACCCAGGAATACACGTCCCATTCGCAGCTCATCGGGAAAATCGCCTTGAGATGCGGCGGGGCGGTGCTGAGCGCCTGCATCTGGCTTCCGCCGGTGGCGGAACAGCCCCACATGCCCACGTTGCCGTTGCTGTAGGGCTGCGCGGCGAGCCACTCGGTGATGTCGTAGGCATCGAAGCGCGCCGCATCCTGCCATTCGCCACGGTTGAAACCCGCATTGCGGCCGAACGATGCATAGGTGCCGCGGAAATCCGCGACGGCGACCACGTACCCGAACTTCACGAGCTGCAGCGCCTTGCCCGGGTAGTTCGCTGCCGTGAGACCGCCCTGGGTGTCGCGGCGGTTGTAAGGCGTATGCATCCATACGACCGGGAACTTGCCCTCGGCGACTTTGCCTTCCCGCGTGGGGCGGAAGACGTCGACCGCCAGCCGCGTGCCATCGCGCACCTTCACGTACTGCGACGTGAGCTCGTGGCCGTCGAAGGCGGCCGCGGTGTATCCCCGGTACTCGCCGGGACGTGAAACCTTGTCACTGCCGCAAGCGTCGCTCATCGCGGCGAGGAAGGCAGAGGCCAGGAATACTCGGGCAAGGCGGCTGGACATCTCGACTTCCTCAGGCTGGGTTCTTCTGATTGCCCGCGAGGATCTCGCGGCGTTGCTCGGCATCGAAGCCGAGTGATTCGAGGATCTCGTCGCTGTGCGCTCCGAGGCGCGGCGGTGGCGCATCGATGTGCGGCGAGTCCTCGCTGAACTTGAAACCCGCGTTGACGATGGCGACGTCCTCGCGATCCGGCAGCGACGGGACGTTCAGCGGTAGTTTGATGCCGCGCTCCGCGAGGCCGTCGAGATTGATGGCTTCACTGACTTCGCGGACCATGCCGCAGGGCAGTCCGGCCTCGCTGAGCATCTCCTCCCACCGGGCGGCCGGCTGCTGGTTGAACAACGCGGCCAGCTCATCGTGCATCTCGCTGGAGTGCTGGCGGCGAAGGTCCGGTGTGGCGTAGCGCGCATCGGTGAGCCAGTCCTTGCGTCCCATGAGCTTCGCCAGCGATTCGAACTGCGCCTGCTGGACCACGCCCAGCGACACGCGGCGTCCGTCGGCGGCGACGAATACGCCGGACGTCGGCTGCCCGCTGTAGCCAACATTGCCGGTTCGTGCGAGCCCGCGGCCGGTCACGAGATAGGGCACCACCGCGGAGGTCATGAACGCGATCGCGGCATCGAACATGGCTACGTCGATATGCTCGCCGGCGCCGGTGCGCTCACGGCGCAGCAGCGCAGCCAGGATCGCGAACGCAGCCGTCTGACCGGTGAGCGTGTCGACGACGGGGAAGCCGACGCGCATGGGATCGTCACCCTGCTCGCCACTCAGCGACATCATGCCGCTCGTCGCCTGGACGATGTTGTCGATGGCAGGCCAGTCGCGGCGCGGGCCTTGCTGGCCGTATCCCGAGACCGAGCAATAGACCATGCGGGGCTGCAGTGCGCGGACGGTCTCATAGTCGAGCCCGAGCCGCTTCATCACGCCAGGACGGAAGTTCTCCAGCACCACGTCTGCGCGAGCGATCAGCCGCCGCACGGCCTCGAGCGCCGGCGCATGTTTGAGATTCAGCACCAGCGACTTCTTCCCGGCATTCACCGCGATGAACGCCGGCGCCATGCCGTCGTAGCGGCGGTCCGGGCCGTAATTGCGCATGGCGTCGCCGATGCCCGGCGCCTCGACCTTGATGACATCCGCCCCGAGTAGCTTGAGCAGATGCGAGGCATACGGGCCGGCCATCACATGGCTGAAATCGACTACGGTGATTCCCTGCAGAGCGCCGCTCATGCGCCGGCTCCCGCGCAGGTGATCGGTTCACCCGGCTGTCGCCGTTCCACGAGCGATCGCGCATATCGGAAGGTGGTCAGACCGTCGAGCTCGAAGCGGCGCAGCGATTCCGCGCTGCGCTCCGCGAACACGTCGTAGGCCTCGAGGAAACGCCGCACATCCGCGGGGGACGGATCCGTGTACACGACGCCGTGTTCCTTGCCGAGCTCGTCGCCGGCGATCTCCGCGTTCAGCAGCTGCGATTCGAGCGCGCGCTCCCAGATCGCGACCCCTTCCTCGAGGATCGCGCGTTGCGACTCGTCGAGCGCGAGCCAGCGCTTTTCACCCATCGCTCGCGCGGCGTACGCGCCGCGAGGAATGTTCAATACGTTGAAGTAGCGCGCCACCTCGGCGAAGTGCAGCGACTTCAAGGTGTCCTTCGGCGCGACGACGCCATCGAGCACACCCTTGGCCAATGCGGAATACACCTCTCCCATTGGCATCTCGACGGGATCCGCGCCCAGGTGCCGCAATACACCCAGCAACTCCGCGGGCGCGCGTAAACGCAGTCCCTCGAGGTCCTCCAGGGTCTCGACGCGCACGTCCCGTGTCAGGATTCCCGGCAGGTTGCCACCCTGGACCGCGAGCACGACGAGCCCATCGAGCTCCACGGCGAACTGCGGATCGTGTCTTTGCATGCAGCGATAGAGGTCCACCTGCTGCCGGAAAGTGGTGAGTCCGCCGTAGTAGGCCGCCTGCGCGCGGATCAGATGCGTTCCGCCGCGCACGTAGATGGGCGTGATGAGGCCGATGTCGACGACGCCGTGGCGAAGTTCGGTCATCGAATGCTCCGATGACAATACGCCGCCGGACCAGTAGGGCTGAATCTGCAAGGTGCCGCCGGAGCGCTGCCTCACCCAGTTGATC
>JBKPPO010000177.1:0-10806 GCA_046733635.1 Pseudomonadota bacterium
GAAACGACGATGCCCGCTTTCGCGGGCACCGTCTTCGAATTTGGCGGCGAGCGAGAGAGTCTCTCGCTCGCCTTATCGACCAAGGCCGGAAGAATTACTTCTTCTTGGCTTTCTTCTTGGCCTTCTTCTTGGCTTTCGCCATGGCAATCTCCAGTAGTTACGGGTTAGTCCGAGGGCGAGTATACGCAGGCGTTGACAAATTTCAAGCAAGTGTCATCGAGATCGTGCGCATCGTTCACATCGACACTCGTCATCGATGAGTGATGACCATCACTCGAGCGAGAGGATGAACTCCCAGTGAGCCTCGCTGATGGGAGTGATGGAGAGACGATTGCCGCGCTTCAGCAGCAGCATCCCATCTAGTTCCTTCTTCTCGTGCGCACGCAGTTCCTCGAGCGTGATCACGCGCTTCAAGCGCCGCTTGAGTTGCACGTCGACCACAAACCAGCGCGGATCCTTCGGGTCGCTGCCCGGATCGAAGTGATCGTGCTTCTTGTCGAAGGCCGTGGGATCCGGATACGCAGTGCGAACCACGCTCACTACACCTGCAATTCCCGGCACGTCGCAGCTCGAGTGGTACAGGAAGGCGAGATCACCCTTCTTGAAGTCGTCCCGCAGCATGTTTCGCGCCTGATAGTTGCGCACGCCGTCCCACATCGCAGTCTTCTTGGGCCGCTTGGCGAAATCATCGATGCCGAACGTCGAAGGCTCGGTCTTCATCAGCCAGTGATTCATAGATCCCCTTGTCCGTGGCGAGCACGTCCATGAAAACGTCGTTCGGCGCCACTGGAATCTCCGGCACCACCTGGAAAGCATAGGCGAGTCCCACGAGACGCGGACCGCGCCAATGGATTCTCACTCGCCGGAATGCGAGTGCGCGATCGTAGAAGCCGCGGCCATGACCCAGGCGTGCGCCGCGGCGATCGAGTCCCACCGAAGGCACGAAGATGGTGTCGAGGAACCTCGCCGGAAAGAATTCCGTGCCGGCGGGCTCGTGCATCCCCAACACGTGTTTGCGTCCCCGCGTGGCATGAGGAACGAACTGCATCCGGTTGCCTCGCATCGAGACGATCCGAGGCAGGTAGACCTGGCAGCCGCGTTCAAGCGCGAGTTCGATGAGGGGAGTGGTGTCGAGTTCGTGCGGCAGCGACGAGTAGAGGCCGATGCGTTTGCCCGGCGCCAGCCAGTGAGTACCCGCGACCAAGTCGGCCACATCGCGCGCGGCGCGTGCGCGCGCCGAAGGGGACAGCGCCTGGCGCTGCTGCTTCAAGGTTTTCCGGAGCTGGTGCTTCGTGGTCACGAAGAGAGGGGGAAGAAAAGCGCTACCCGTGAGTGCCGGTGCGAATCTTTGCTCTCGAACCAGAGCAACAAGGTGGGACCGGCCCCGACATTTAAGGCTTTCCGCACGGAGCGGACATGCACAGTACTGCCGGCAAGGCGTAGTCCCGGGCGTTTACATTACGGTCGAGAGGAACCCGACCCGCTATCGAACACCCCAGGCAGCGCGAGATGGACTTTACACCATCCCGCCCGCGGTAATGCGACGCGAATCGGCATTTTCAAGGGGAAGAATCGGGAAGCCGGAAGTAATCCGCGGCTCACAGATCGAGCTGTCGCGTCCGCTGGAGCGCGCCTTCGACACGTTCGCGCATGTGCTTCACGCGGCCGGTGACGGCGCCTTGCAGTTCCTGATCCTGACGGCGAAGTCGGAGCAGTTCGTTCGCCATGTTGAGCGCGGCCATCACGGCGATGCGGTCCGCGCCCACGACCTTTCCGGTGTCGCGCACTTCACGCATCTTCTTGTTGAGGAATTCGGCGGAGTCGAGAAGGTCCTGGCGCTCGTCCGGCGGGCACCCGACGAAATACTCCTTGTCGAGGATGCGGACGGTGACGGCCGTGGGTTCCTTGTCGCTCACGCAGTGTGCTCCATGGTCTTGAGGCGTCCGATCATCGCTTCCACTCGCGCGCGCACCTGGTCGTTGCGCTGTGCGAGCGTGGAACGTTCCGCGGCCAGCGATTCCTGACGCTGACGAAGTGCACGGTTCTCTTCCCGGAGAGCCTCGATGGTGGCGAGGAGTTCTTCCACGCGGCGCTCGAGCTGAACCAGCTCGGTGCTGAATGAAGCCTTGCCCGTCTTGTTGTTGTCGTTCGAGGTGTCGTTCATGGCGCGGGACTATAGGCCCGGGTCACCCGGGGGTAAATAGCGGCCTATAATTCCCCCATGTTGGCCGCAACTTATGACGAGTTCGAGCGCGTTCTACGGGATGCGCGGGCATTACCGGAGCCTGCGGAGGCGCACGGCACGCTGGCCGGAGCCCTGTGCAGTTCGCGCGACTACGGTCTGCTCGAATGGCTGCACGAGATCCTGCCGGAGGACTCGCCCGACGAGGACGCACTGAGGAGTTCGGTGCTCCAGACCGTGTACGACTCCATGGTCCGTACGCTGGGTGGTGTCGACGCGAACTTCGAGCCGCTCCTGCCCGACGACGACTCACCGCTGGCCGATCGCGCCGACGCCTTGTCCGCGTGGTGCCAGGGCTTTCTCTACGGACTGGGTTCGGGCAGCACTGCGGATCCGGCGCGGGTATCCGTCGAGGCGGCCGAGATCATCCGCGACTTCACCGAGATCACGCACGTGGGCGTCGAGGCGGGTGACGATACCGAGGACAACGAAGCCGCGTTCGCGGAGGTGGTGGAGTTCGTGCGCGTGGGCGTGCAGTTGTTGTTCGTCGAGCTCGCGCCCGCGCGCGGCCAGGAGCCGGAGCCCGGTGCCGCGTCCATCCATTAAAGCCGTGCGAGCCAGCGTGACGGCTCCGGCGCGCGCCATCGGGCGCGAGGAATTCAAACGCCGCCGCAAGGCATTGCTCAAGCAGATGGGCCGCGATTCCATCGCCATCCTGCCCACGGCGCCTGTGCGCCTGCGCAACAACGATGTGGAATATGCCTATCGGCCGGACTCCGACTTCTTCTATCTGACCGGATTCAACGAGCCCGAGTCCGTGGCCGTGCTCGTTCCGGGACGGCCGCAAGGCGAATACATCCTGTTCGTTCGCGATCGCGATCCTGCGCGCGAGACCTGGGATGGCCGGCGCGCCGGACCCGAGGGCGCGGTGCGCGACTTCGGCGCGGATCACGCGTTCCCGATCTCGGACATCGACGACATCCTTCCAGGGCTGCTCGAGAACCGCGCCAAGGTGTTCTACGCCATGGGCACACATCCCGAGTTCGATCAGCGGGTGGTGGGTTGGGTGAACGGCCTCCGTACCCAGGCGCGTAACGGGCGTCATCCGCCGCAGGAGATCGTCGCGCTGGATCACTTCCTGCACGACATGCGGCTCTTCAAGAGCCGCGCGGAAGTGGAGACGATGCGTGAGGCCGCGCGGATCGCCGCGCAGGCGCACGTGCGGGCGATGAAGGCCTGCGTGCCGGGCCGACGCGAATACGAGATCGCAGCCGAGGTGGTGCACGAGTTCCGGCTGCACAACGCGGACCTGTCCTATCTCCCCATCGTGGGCGGCGGCGCCAACGGCTGCATCCTGCATTACCGCGAGAACGATGCGCCGCTGCGCGATGGCGATCTGCTGCTCATCGACGCGGGTTGTGAGGTGGACTGCTACGCCTCCGACATCACGCGGACCTTCCCCATCAACGGCCGCTTCACGCCCGAGCAGCGCGCGTTGTACGACATCGTGCTGGACGCGAATCACGCCGCCATCGAGGCCGTGAAGCCCGGCAACCACTGGAACCAGCCCCATGAAGTCGCCGTGCGTGTGATCACGCAGGGGCTCGTGAAGGTGGGGCTGCTCAAGGGCAAGCCGGCGAAGCTCGAGGAGTCGGGCGCGTATCGCAAATTCTTCATGCATCGCACCGGCCACTGGCTGGGCATGGACGTGCACGACGTCGGCGACTACAAGATCGGCAACGAGTGGCGCGTGTTCGAACCCGGTATGGCGCTCACCATCGAGCCCGGGATCTACGTGGCGCCGGGAACGCCTGGAGTGCCGAAGAAATGGCAGGGCATCGGCATCCGCATCGAGGACGACGTGGTCGTCACGAAGGATGGTTGTGAGGTGCTCACCGACGGCGTGCCCAAGGCCGCGATCGAGATCGAGCGGTTGATGGCGTCGGTCGCATGAGCGATTCCGCGATCGGCGCGAACGACTACGACGTCGCCATCGTCGGCGGCGGCATGGTCGGCGCCAGCTTCGCGCTCGCGTTGCGAGCCACGCGTCTGCGCGTGCTGCTCGTCGAGAGCTTTGGGCCCGACTCCGCAGGCCAGCCCAGTTTCGACGAGCGAACGACCGCGCTGGGCAATGGCTCGCGCCAGATCTTCGAATCGCTCGGTGTGTGGAGCGCCATGGCCGGCGATGCGGCGGCGATCCGCTCCATCCATGTCTCGGACGCGGGGCGCTTCGGTGTCGCGCGACTCGATGCGAAGGAGCAGGGCATCGACGCATTCGGCTACGTGGTGCCCAACCGCGTGATCGGCCGCGTGTTGTGGCAGGCCCTGCGCGAGGCGCCCAACGTCCGTCTGGCGATGCCCGCGAAACTCACCGCCGCACGCCCGCGCGATGACGGGGTGGAGCTCGATCTCACGGTCGACGGTCAACCGCAGACGGTGCGCGCCTCCCTCGCCGTGGCCGCCGATGGCGCAGGATCGATGCTGCGCGCCTGCGCGGGTATCGGCGCCGGCGTCGAGGACTACGAGCAGGTGGCCATCGTCGTCAACGCGGCCACGGACCGCCCCCATACCGGCGAAGCTTTCGAGCGCTTCACGCCCTCGGGTCCCCTCGCGGTGCTGCCGGTATCGGGCGGTAGTTATGCCGTGGTCTGGGCCGTGCGTCCCGAGCGCGCCGAAGAGCTGCTGGCGCTGACCGACGAGGCCTTCGCCGCAGAATTGCTCGACGCTTTCGGTTGGCGCGCCGGGCGGTGGAGCCGCATCGGCAAGCGCAACACCTATCCACTCAGCCTGTCGCGCGCGGAAGAGACCGTGGCCGGCCGCGTGGTGCTCATCGGCAATGCCGCGCAGGCGCTGCACCCGGTGGCGGGGCAGGGATTCAATCTCGGCCTGCGTGACGCGGCCACGCTCGCGGAGATGCTCGTGGGCGCAGCCGGTGCTGATTCCTTCACGGACCTGCTCGGGCGCTTCGCGGCCTGGCGGCAGGAAGATCGCAGCGGCGTCACGCGTTTCACCGATGGCCTCGTGAAGCTCTTCGGCAGCGAGAAACCCGGCCTGCCGCTGGTCCGCAACTTCGGACTGCTGTTGTTCGATCTCAGCCCGGCCGCCAAGCGCGCGCTGTCGCGCGTGAGCTGGGGTTTCGCCGGCCGGATGCCGCGTCTCGCGCGCGGTCTGCCGCTCGAATGACCCGCGAATTCGACGTGATCGTCGCCGGCGCCGGCCCTGTCGGCCTTGCCACCGCCTTGTTGATGCGCCGCGCGGGTTTCGCGCCCCCGCGAATCGCCGTGGTGGATAGACGCCTGCCCGTGAGCCTCGAGCAGGTGCGCAGCCAGCCCGTGGACCTGCGTGTGTTCGCGTTGTCGCGCGCCAGTGAACGCATCCTGCGCGCCTGCGAGGCCTGGGAGGGCATCCGCGCCACGCGCGCCGCCTCCTATGAACGCATGCAGGTGTGGCATGCCGATGTGCCGCCGCACGGCGGCGATTCGCTGGTATTCGACGCGGCCGAGATCGGCGAGCGCGATCTCGGCAACATCGTCGAGAACAGTGTCTTGCAGTCGTCGTTGGGAGATGCCGCGAGACGCGCAGGCATCACGCTCATCGAAGGCGAGATCTCCGGCCTTGCGATGCAGGCGAACGCCGCCACGCTCGAGGTGAACGGCGACACCTTGCGCGCGAAGCTCGTGACCGGGGCCGACGGCTCGCAGTCCCGCGTGCGCGAACTCGCCGGCCTCACTACCGCGCGCGCGGATTACGGGCAGATCGCGCTCGTGGCGATGGTCGGTACTGCGAAGCCCCACCAGCACACCGCCTGGCAGCGGTTCCTCGGCGACGGCACGCTCGCCTTCCTGCCGCTCGGCGATGGCCGCAGTTCCATCGTGTGGTCGCTGCCCACTGCGCGCGCAGAGCGGCTGCTGGCCGTGGCGCCGCAAGCTTTCGAAAGCGAACTCGAGAAGGATTTCGACTCCGCGCTCGGCGCGGTGCAGCTCGCGAGCGAGCGCGTGAAGTTCCCGTTGTGGCGCCTGTCCGCGGACCGGTATGTGATGCCGCGAGTGGCGCTCGTCGGTGACGCCGCCCACGTGGTGCATCCGCTGGCAGGACAAGGCGCGAACCTCGGATTGCTCGATGCGGCGGCGCTGGCCGAGGTGCTGTCCGCGGGACTCGCGCAGCGCGAGGACCCGGGCGCCGAACGCCTCCTGCGGCGATATGAGCGCTGGCGGCGCAGCGAGAACGATCTGATGTCCGCCTCCATCGATGTCTTCGACCGGCTTCTGGCGCGCGGGAGCGGCAAGGTGGCCGAACTCGCCCAGCGCGGCATGCCCTGGGTGAACCGCTCGGGTCCCGTGAAGCGCATGTTCATCGAACGCGCTCTGGGGCTGGCCGGCGAACTTCCCGCCGCAGCTCGCTAGCCGTGAGCGACGCCCGCAAGGAGCGGCTGGCGGGCATGACGGCCATGCTCACCGGCGTGGCCTCGTTCGCCTTCATGGACGCCGGGCTCAAACTCCTCGCCGCACACTATCCATCGGCGCAGGTGGCGGCGCTGCGCGGCCTCGCCGCGCTTCCTGTCGTGTTCGCGTGGGCCCTGTTCGCGGGCGGCCCCCGGCAGCTCCTGCGCGTGCGCTGGCCGCTGCACCTGATTCGCGGCGTGTTGTCCGTGTTCATGATGATCACGTTCACGTACGCGCTGAAGGAGTTGTCGCTGGCCAAGGCCTACGCGTTGTTCTTCATCGCGCCGCTGCTGATCGCCGTGCTGTCGATCTTCATGTTGGGCGAACGCGTGGCCCGGGCGCAGTGGATAGCCATCGTCATCGGCTTCGGAGGCGTGCTCATCGTGCTCAAGCCCGACACCATCGGCTTCGGCTGGGCCGGCACCCTCGCCGTGCTGGGCACGGCGCTCTGTTACTCGCTGTCGTCGGTGCTCGTGAAGATCATCGGCCGAACGGACAGCACGCAGTCGATGGTGTTCTGGATGACCTGCATGCTCGCGATCGGCGCCACGGCGGTGGCGCTGCCGGGCTGGCAGCCCATCGCGCGCGAGCATCACCTCATCATGGCGGGCATCGCCGTGACCGGCGCGGTCGGGCAGTGGGGCATCACCGAAGCCTTCAAACGCGCGCCCGCGGCGAGCGTGGCGCCGCTCGAATACTCCGGCCTCGCCTGGGTGATGATCATCGACTTCGCGGTGTGGTCCGCGATCCCGAGCTGGCGCACCGTGACCGGCGCCGCGGTCATCATCGCCTGCGGGCTTTACCTTTTGCGATACGAATCGTTAAGGGGCGCACAGTCCGGTCATTAGGCGCCGCCGCGGGTCGGGCATTTCGCGATACTGCGGCGAATGCCCATCACCGTCGAGCCCGTCATCCTGCTGCCCACCATGGACTCGGAGCGTTTCGAGCGCTGCGCTTTCTCGCTGCAGGATCGCGAGTCGTTGCTCACGGTGCACATGACGGAGCTGCCGCCGTTCGTGATCCATTTCCACGGACTGCGCTGGCATCGCTGCACGCCGTACGCCGAGTGCAAGCCCGGACTCATCATGGGCTGCGACATGGCCGTGGGCGAGGTGCGCGAGTCGCCGGCGCTCAAGGCCTATCTGCAGAAATCCAGCGTGACCGGGCGTGAAGGCGGGAAGCTGCGGCACTTCCGGATCTACTTGGGCAAGGGTGGTTGCCACGAGGCGTTCGCCTTGTCGGCCTATGCGAGCGGACCGGGTGCGATGTCGCGTGTCATGGCGTCGCTGGCTAATGGCGTGAAGCTGCGGCTGCGCTCCCTGCGCGCGTGAACTCCATGATCCAGTTGGTCTCCCAGGTCGCGTCGTCGTAGCTGAACGCCTGCTCCCAGCGCGCCTGGCGCGCATCGATCACCGTCCAGATGAAACGCACCTTCACCGGACGACCGCTGTCCGTATCCTCGCCGTAGAACACGCCGCGATTGCCCGAGAATCCGCCGCGCACGGGCGGCTGCAGCACGCCATCCCGGCTCGAGATCCAGTAGATGGACCACTGACGCCGGGCGAGATCGAAGCTGCGCACCGTCATGCCCTGGCCTCCGGGCAGCGTCATCTCGTCGACATTCGCGATGCCGCCGAGATGCAAGGCGCCGCGATGCGTGGCGGGAAAACTCTCCCACTCGCCGCTGCCCGCGCCGCGTTGCTTCAACCGGTGGTTGAGCACGTTCCAGTCGCCCGCGATGAAGTCGAAGTCGTTGCGCGAGCCGGTCAAATCCAGTGAATACTCGAAGGGCGCAACGTGCCGGAACCTCGAGCGCGAGGTGGGTTCGAGCACGAGTTCGGTGGCGGGCGAGGCGAGTTCCCGCGCGAGCGCCGCGGCCACCCCCGACTTCCACGTGGGATGCGCTGCGAGCCGCTCGCGATGCGCCCGAAGCGCCGCGTCGTCCGGGAAGCTCGCGAACCAGACGTAGGCATGTTCGCCCGTTCGCACGGGCAGCCGCGGAAAGTTGTTGGGCGAGGGTTCTGTTTCGAAACGCGCGACCGGGGAGGCTCCCGTCTGCGCCATCACCGGCGCCACGTCGCGATCGAAGAACCCGCGGAAACGGGCGTCCGCGGGTTGGGTCAGCAGGTAGATGGTGGCCAGCACCACACTCGCCGCGCGCTGCGGGCCGCTCGCCGCCGCGCGCCCCGGAGTTTGAGAGAGGCCGGAATCCCTCGTGACGGGACGAAGCAGCAGTACGTCATCGCTGTCGATCATGGTGGCGTTGGCCTGATCGCGATGCGCCTGCCATACCGGTCCGCCGTAGAAGGATTGCAGCGCGCCGGGACGCGCGGCCATGTCATCGAATCCGCGGATCCAGACGAAGCGGTCGGGATCGCCGCGATCGCGGAATTGACCGAGCACTCGCATGCCGGTCGCCTCCTGGGACTCGATGAAGGTCGAGTCGAAGAGTGCGATGAGTTCCTCGCGCCGGCCGGGTCGGAGGGTGTACTGGCGTAGTTCGATCACGGTGCTGGTGTCCATGGAGGCAGCGTAACGACCCAAACCTGACACCGGCTGTCAGGTATTGCGGCTATGCTCCCGCCATGCGCGCCAGCCGTCTCATCAACCTGCTCATGCTGCTCCAGGCGCGACGTCGCGCCAGTGCGCAATCGCTGAGCGACGAGACCGGCGTCTCGGTGCGAACCGTGTATCGCGACATGGAACATCTCGGCGCCTCCGGCGTCCCGCTGATCGTCACGCGCGGCAGCAACGGCGGTTTCGAGCTCATGCCCGGCTGGAACACCCGGCTCACCGGCCTCACACCGCAGGAAGCGCAGGCCATGTTCCTGGCGGGTGCGCCGCGGGCGGCGTCGCAGCTCGGCCTCGGCGACGCGCTCGCGTCTTCGCAGTTCAAACTACTGGCGGCGTTGCCCCAGGGCTGGCAGGCCGACGCGCGCCGCGTGAGCTCGCGCTTCCACCTGGACCCCGTGGGCTGGCATCAAGGCGCCACGGTGTCCGAGCGCCTGCCCGTGGTCGCCTCCGCGGTGTGGTCGGATCGCCGCCTCCGCCTCAAATACCTTTCCTGGAAAGCGCTGGTGGAGCGCGAGGTTTCGCCGCTGGGTCTCGTGTCCAAGGCGGGGGACTGGTATCTCGTGGCGCTCGCCGATCGCACTCCGCGCACCTACCGCCTCGCATCGATCGAATCCATCGAGACGCTGCCGCAGACCTTCAAGCGTCCGCGGCGTTTCGATCTCGCCGCGTTCTGGGCGGACTCCGTGAAGCGGTTCGAAGCCGGCGTGTACACGGATACGGCGGAATTGCGCGTGACCGCAAAGGGGCTGAAGTGGCTGAAGAAGTTCAGCGCGCACATCGCGGCCGCGCTCGAGTCGCAGCAGCCCTCGCCTGACAAACAAGGCTGGCTGCGCGTGCAGGTACCCATCGAATCCATCGACCACGCCGCGGGCGAATTCCTGCGGCTCGGCGTCGAAGCCGAGGTAGTCGCGCCGCCGGCCTTGCGCGCCGCCATGAAGTCCACGGTGGCGCGACTTGGGCAGATCTACGCCGCGCGCAAATCCGCGCGGCGCTGAGCGCTGGTCTATACCGCGCAAATGCGCGGCGATGAGCTGGCCTACGCCGCGCATTGGCGCGGCGATATTTCAATGCATCGCTGGCGCCGCTCCGGCAGGCGCGTGGCGCGTGCGGATGAACGTGACGCCCAGTGCCGCAGCCGCGGCCGCGCAGCCGGCGCCCAGCGCAAACGCCAGTTGATAGCCCGTGTTCAGCGCGGCGGCGGGATTCGCGCCGGCCGTGAGCTGCGTCTGGGTTGCGCCCGCGGCCAGGCTGGCCAGCACCGCGAGGCCGAGTGCGCCGCCCATCATGAACGCCGTATTCATCACGCCCGAGGCGAGACCGGACTGGTCCGGCGCCACATCGCTCATCGCCGCGAGCAGCATCGGATTGAAGGCGATGCCCGCGCCGATGCCGAGCAACACCATGCCGGGCAACACGTCGACGAGGAACTGCCCGTCCGTGGGCGCGCGCGCGAACCACGCAAGCCCCAATGCCGCGACGCCGAGGCCGAACGCGAGCGGGCCGCGGAATCCCCAGCGCATCACGATCTTCGCGGAGAGTCCCAGGGAGAAGGCCGCCATGATGATGTTGGCCGGCAGGAAGGAGAGGCCCACCTGCATGGCGTTGTAC
>JBKPPO010000178.1:0-3622 GCA_046733635.1 Pseudomonadota bacterium
CAAGAAGTTCGGCTCGGCCGGCAAGAAGACCGCGGTGGTCTCGACGATCAATGGCGACGCCAACGTTCCTTTCTACAAGGAGCTCGGCAACCAGAAGATCTCGGCCGAAGACATCCCGGTGGTGGCGTTCTCGGTGGGTGAAGAAGAACTCTCCGGCATCGACACGAAGCCGCTCGTGGGTCATCTCGCGGCGTGGAACTACTTCCAGAGCGTGAAGTCGCCCGTCAACGACGCGTTCATCAAGCAGTGGAAGACGTACACCAAGAATCCGAAGCGCGTGACCAACGATCCCATGGAAGCGCATGTGATCGGTTTCGCGGCCTGGGTGAAGGCGGTGGAGAAGGCCAAGACCACGGACGTCACGAAGGTGACGGACGCGCTCATCGGCATCGAAGTACCCAACCTCACGGGTGGCACGTCGAAGGTGCTGGCCAACCACCACATCACCAAGCCCGTGCTGATCGGTGAAGTGCGCGCCGATGGCCAGTTCGACGTGGTGTGGAAGACCGCGGGTCTCGTCCCCGGCGACGCCTGGTCCGACTTCCTGCCCGGAAGCAAGGACATCGAGGCCGACTGGGTCACGCTGAAGTGCGGCAACTACAACACCAAGACCAAGCAGTGCTCCGGTCAGAACTACAAGTAAGTCCCCTGAAGAAGTCATTCGCAAAGTCGGCGAGGGTCCCGGGACACATCCCGGGACTCTCGCTTTTTGCGCGACTGGCTTTCCTGGCCGGCTTGTTGGCACTGCTGGTCAGCGCCAACGTCGCGCTGGCTCAAGCCGGCGCGACGGATCAGGAGAGCGCGCCTGCAACGGCGGCGGTAACACCAGCCACCCCGGAAACCGCCTTTGCCGCGTCGGTCGCGGGACTCGCGACCGACGATTTCTCCGGCAAACAAGCTGCGGTCGCTGCGCTCACCGAGCAGCGGCACCCGAATGCGCGCGTCGTGCTGGCGGCGTTGCTCGACGGCAAGCTTTACTTTCGTACGGCTGACAACAAGGTATTCATCACGGATGGCGGCGAAGCCGATCTTTCGCTCGTCGATCCGCTCACGCTGAAATCCGCCGGTAGCGGGAAATCCGACGACTTCTCCCGCATCACCACGAACAACAGCCTGCGCAAGACATTGCGCGGCGCCGTGGCGAGCTTCGCGCTGGCCGAGACCGACGCCTCGTTGCGTCTGGCCGCCGTGCGCGAAATGTCGCGCACGCTGGACGAAGAGGGCGCCGCCGCGCTGCGTGCCGCGCTCGACAAGGAAACCGATGACGACGTGAAGCAGGCCATGCGCGAGAGCATCGCCACCGTGGATCTCGTCAGCGAGGACGCCGACACGCGTCTCGCGGCGGTGTCGGCGCTCAAGGACTCGCTGAGTCTGGAACTCGCGACCAAGCTTCGCGAAATGATCACGCCGGGGAAAGACGGCAGCTTCAGTGAACCCGACGAACGCGTGCGCGCCGCCGCCAAGGAAGTGGTCTCCGACATCGAATCCGCGCGCAGCTTCTATTCCACCATCGAGACGCTGTTCTTCGGCCTCTCGCTGGGCAGCGTGCTCGTGCTCGCGGCCATCGGCCTCGCCATCACGTTCGGTGTGATGGGCGTGATCAACATGGCGCATGGCGAGCTCATGATGCTGGGCGCCTACACCACGTATGTGGTGCAACAGGCGCTGCCGGGACACATCGGTGCCTCGATTTTCATTTCGATACCGATGGCGTTCGTGGTGGCGGCCAGCGTGGGCATGCTCATCGAGCGCGGTGTGGTGCGATTCCTCTATGGCCGTCCGCTCGAGACGTTGTTGGCTACGTTCGGCGTGAGCCTCATCCTGCAGCAGATCGTGCGCGACGTGTTCAGCGCCAACAATCGTCCCGTGGAAACGCCGTCGTGGATGGCGGGTTCGCTACAGATCAACGACGCGCTCTCGATCACCTACAACCGGCTCTACGTGATCCTGTTCATGATCGTGGTGTTCGCCATCCTGCTGGTGGTGTTGCAGAAGACTTCGCTGGGCCTGCGCGTGCGCGCCGTGGCGCAGAACCGCAACATGGCCAAGGCCATGGGCGTGCGAACGCAGTGGGTGGATGCGATGACCTTCGGCCTGGGTTCGGGCATCGCCGGCGTCGCGGGCGTGGCGCTGAGTCAGCTCACCAACGTGGGTCCCAATCTCGGCCAGCAGTACATCATCGACTCCTTCATGGTGGTGGTGTTCGGCGGCGTCGGCAATCTCTGGGGCACGCTGATCGGTGGCATGTCGTTGGGCGTCGTCAACAAGGTGCTGGAACCGTGGGCCGGCGCCGTGCTCGCCAAGATCCTCGTGCTGATCGCGCTCATCCTCTTCATACAGCGTCGCCCGCGCGGGTTGTTCCCGCAGAAGGGCCGGGCGGCGGAGAATTGAAATGAGCACGCCTCGCGGTCCCTTGCTGGAGTTGTCCTTCTTGAAGTTGTTGTGGGGCGAACGCGGCACGGCCGTGTTCCTCGCGATCGTCGCGCTGGTCGCCGTCGTGGTGCCGGTGCTTCACCTGGTGCCGGCGGAAGGTTCGGCACTGCAGGTGTCGAGCTACACGATGACGCTGATCGGCAAGTACATGACGTACGCGCTGCTCGCCGTGGCCGTGGACCTGGTCTGGGGTTACTGCGGCATCCTGTCGCTGGGCCACGCTGCGTTCTTCGCGCTGGGCGGCTATGCGATGGGCATGTACCTCATGCGCCAGATCGGCACGCGCGGCGTGTATGGCGATCCCGTGCTGCCGGACTTCATGGTGTTCCTGAATTACAAGGAGCTGCCCTGGTTCTGGCATGGCTTCGACATGTTCTGGTTCGCCTTGCTCATGGTGGCGCTGGTGCCCGGCATCCTGGCCTTCCTGTTCGGCTGGCTGGCGTTCCGTTCGCGCGTCACCGGTGTCTATCTATCCATCATCACGCAGGCGCTGACGTACGCGCTCATGCTGGCGTTCTTCCGCAACGACATGGGCTTCGGCGGCAACAACGGACTCACGGACTTCAAGGACATCCTCGGCTTCGCGATCCATGCGCCGGGTACGCGCGTGGGATTGTTCGTCGCCAGCGCGCTGTTCCTGGTGCTGGGTTACCTGGCCTGCCGTTACATCACGCTGTCGCGCGCCGGACGCGTGGTGCAGGCCATTCGCGATGCCGAAAGTCGCACGCGTTTCATCGGCTATCGCGTGGAGAGCTACAAGCTCTGGATCTGGACGTTCTCCGCGGTGCTCGCGGGTATCGCTGGCGCGCTGTACGTGCCGCAGGTAGGCATCATCAACCCCAGCGAGTTCCAGCCGATCAACTCCATCGAAGTCGTGATCTGGGTCGCGGTTGGCGGACGCGGCACGTTGTACGGCGCAGCGGCGGGCGCGGTGCTTGTGAACTACGCAAAGACATTCTTCACGGGGGCGCTGCCTGAAGTGTGGCTCTACGCGCTTGGAGCGCTCTTCGTGCTGGTGACCCTGTTCCTCCCGCGGGGCTTGATCGGGCTGGTGCCTGCTTCCTGGGCTGCGAGGGCGAA
Source organism: Pseudomonadota bacterium (assembly GCA_046733635.1). GTDB lineage: Bacteria > Pseudomonadota > Gammaproteobacteria > Steroidobacterales > Steroidobacteraceae > CADEED01. The sequence goes on from JBKPPO010000178.1 coordinate 3,514, forward strand.
AGAGCCGTGAGCATCCGTGACAAGATCCTCTACCTCGACAAGCTGACGGTCAGCTTCGACGGCTTCAAGGCGCTGGATGCGTTGACGCTTTACGTGGAACCAGGTGAGC
>JBKPPO010000179.1:0-25915 GCA_046733635.1 Pseudomonadota bacterium
GCGCCGCACTCACGGCCGTGTTGGGCGGCTCGCCCCGCCAGGTCGAAAACGCAGCCGAGATCGCGATGGAGCATCACCTCGGCCTCACCTGCGACCCGGTCGGCGGCCTCGTCCAGATCCCCTGTATCGAGCGCAATGCCATCGGCGCCGCCAAGGCGATCAATGTGGCTCGCATGGCGCTGCGCGGCGACGGCACCCACTACGTGTCGCTCGACAAGGTGATCAAGACGATGCGCGAGACCGGCGCGGACATGAAGACGAAATATAAGGAGACGTCCCGGGGTGGGTTGGCGGTGAATATCGTCGAGTGTTAGGGACAGTCGCGGCAGGCGTCCTCGAGCCATGCGCCGCCCTGTTCGGGTCACGGAAAAAATGATAGACGTGATGTCCAGTCATCTATGCAACCGAGGTCGCAGGTGAAACAGAGTGTTCTGACATGCGTGATCTTCGCCGCGGCGCTCGCGGGCCTCAGCGGCTGCGTCTCCCCCGCGCCGGCGACGTCCAAACCCCAGGATCGCCCGTACGCCGCGGGCTCACCTTCAGGTGGTGTGCCGGTCTGGAACCAAGGTGAGAAGTTCGTGGCGATCGCGGGTGGCGACTGCCGCGGCAATTGCCCGATCTACGAGCTGTACGTGTTCGACGATGGTCGCGTGGTGTTCGTCGGCAAGAAGAACACCGGCAAGACAGGCATCTTCCGCAAACAGGTGGCGCCCGAAGCCTATGCGGAGCTGCTGACGCAGATCGTGCGCAGCAAGGTGCTCGACGGTGAGGTGAAGCGCGGCACCTGTCTCGCGGACCGCTCGGTGCTCACGGTGATGCGGCCGTCCGCGGATGGCGCGAGCGTGCGCACGCAGTTGCTGAACTCCGGCTGCGAAGGCCACGCGGATATCGCCAGGCAGCTCGAAGGGGCGTTCATCCAGTGGACGGAGACGGATAGCTGGGTCGGCGGCTGACTACTTCGCGCGGCGGATGAAGCTCGCGCCCGCGCCGCGCGCCTCCGCCGCCTCCTGCTCTATCCACTCGCCGAACGCCTTGATCTTGCGGCTGTGCTGTCGCGCCGCGGGATAGACGAACCAGAACGCGCGTTCGTCCGTGCCGACGAGATCGTGCGCAGGCACCAATCGCCCTGAATCCAGCTCCGCGCGAAACAGCAGCGGCGATCCGATCGCGATGCCCTGCCCGGCGACGGCCGCGGCGATGTCCAGGTACTCGTGCGCGAGGCTGGTGCCGAATTTGTCGCGCGAAGGACCCGCGTCGAAACCTCGCGCCCTGAACCACATCGTCCACCAGTCGGGACGGCCGAGCAGCGGCACCTCGAGGGCGCGCCGGGGATTGGACAGTGCCGCGGCCGCGCTCTTGAGCTTCGGCGAACACAGCGGCATGAAGATGCTCGGAAGTAGTTTGACGGCGCGCATGCCGGGCCATCGCCCGTGGCCATTGCGGATCGCGGCATCGAAACGTCCGTCGCTCAGGTCTTCCGCGTCGCCGGACACATCGATGCGCAACGCGATCCCGGGATGACGATCCCGGAAACCGCCGAGCCTGGGGGTGAGCCAGCTCGTGGCGAACGTCGGCAGCGTGGTCAGCGCGAGCCGTGATTCGTCCACCGCCACCGCGCGCACGAAGCTCGCGCGCAACGCCGCGAAGGCATTCATGGCTTCGCGGGCGATCACCGCGCCGGTCGGCGTGAGCTCCACGCGCTGCGCGTGCCGCGTGAACAACGCCATGCCGAGCTGCAGCTCGAGTTGCCGCACGTGATAACTCACCGAGGCGGCCGTGGTGCCGAGCTCCGCCGCCGCCTGCGAGAAACTGCCGACGCGCGCCGCGCATTCGAAGGCGCGGATGGACGCGAGCGAAGGGAGTTTGTCACCGGCGACCATAAGTTGGCCTTAGCCTACGGGCCAATCCGCCTGCTGGTCAACGAAGCGCCGCCGGGACGAATATCGCTGCCACTTCAAGGAGGCGATCCCGCATGAACCCCATCACCCGGCGCGTACTGCTGCAGCAGATGTCACTCGCAGGCGCCGCCTGCGCGTTCACCCCTGTTCTTGGCGCCAACGCCGCGGATCCCTCGCAGGACTGGACGTGGCTCGAAGGCAATTGGGATGTGCGCCACGAGCGCCTGCGCGACCGGCTCGCCGGCAGCACCACCTGGGACCACTTCGGTGGCAAGAGCAGCTTCTGGTCCACGCTCGGCGGCCTCGCGAACGTCGACGACAACCTTCTCTATCTACCGAAAGGCAGGTACCGCGCGCTCAGCCTGCGCGCTTTCGACCCCGACACGAAGTCCTGGGCGATCTGGTGGCTGGATGGCCGCCTCGCAGGCAGGCTGGATCCACCGGTACGCGGTGGCTTCGTGGGCGACGAAGGCGAGTTCCAGGGCCCCGACGTGCACAAGGGTACGCCCGTGACGGTGCGCTTCCGCTGGCATGAAACGGCGAGCAAACAACCCCATTGGGACCAGGCATTGAGCACGGACGGTGGCCAGAGCTGGGAGATCAACTGGCGCAACTACTTCACGCGCACCGGCGGTACGGCCACGCCCGTGCCTGTCGAAGCGGATGAAGTCCAGCACCCGGCAACGGCGGACTGGAGCTTCCTTGCCGGCCGCTGGAAGGTGCGGAATCGCCGCCGTAAGACGGTTGGGCAGTGGGAAGAGTTCGGCAGCACGCTGCGCAACTGGCCGGTGATGGGCGGTCTCGGCAATGTGGGTGACAACGTCTTCCATGCGCCGTCGGGGACGTATCGCGGAATGAGTGTGCGGGCGTTCGATCCCTCGTCGCGCCAGTGGCGCAGTTGGTGGTTGGACGGGCGCACGCCGCAGGACATCGCTGCTCCTGCGGTAGGCCGTGTCGATCAGGGCGTGGCCACGCTGGTTGGAGAGGATGTGGTCGGCGGGCGGCCGGTCCGCGTGCGGTCGCAGTGGACGAGGATCCAAACCGGAGCACCGCGTTGGGAGCAGGCTACCTCGCAAGATGGCGTCATTTGGGACACCAATTGGAGTGCGGACTTCGAGCGGGCATGAGCAACGCGATGCGTCAGCACCGCGCGTCTACAACGATCGGGATGCGCGCCACACTCGCGGCATTCAGTAGTTTGCTCGGCGCCTGCGCGGAAGTGCCGCGGGCTCCTGCGTCCGGCATGTTCGGCGAAGCCGTGCCCTTCGCGCCCGGCATCGCGACCACGCCCTACTCTGACGTTCGGCTCACGATTTCACCGGATGGCAAGACTGCACTGTGGTTCAGTCGCGATCGGCCGGGTGGCCCGGGTGGTTACGACATCTGGATGGCCAGGCGCGGGCCCGGCGGTTGGCAGCCCGCGCAGCCGGTACCGTTCAACTCGTCGATGCGCGATTTCGACCCGGCCTTCTCCGCGGATGGGCGGTTCGTGTACTTCTGTTCGGATCGTGCCGGCACCCTGGGCGGCGATGACCTGTATCGCGCCCGCGTCTTCGCTGACGGCTTCGGCGAACCGGAGAATCTCGGCGGCGCGGTGAACACCGCGCGAAACGAATGGGCGCCGATGCTGTCACCCGATGGCCGCATGCTGCTCTACTCGAGCGATGGATTCGGTGCGGCGCAGATGGATCTGATTACCTCGCGCGTCATCGACGGGAAGTTCACGGCGGCGGTACCCTTGCCCGGTGACATCAACACTCATCAGAACGAATTCGACGCCACTTTCCTGGCCGATGGCCGCCGCGTGATCTTCACTCGCGCGGCCAATCTCGCCATCGATGCCGTGCGGCTTTTTCATGCCGCACCGAGTGAGGGACGATATGACGCCGGTACCGAGCTACCACCCAGCATCAACACTCCGGGTGGCGACACCTACGCGCCCATGCTGGATTGGTCGCAACGGAATCGACTGACGTTCACGACGCGCCGCCCGGCGAAGAATCCGCACGGCGCGGATCTGTACGTAGTGAGGTATCGCTGATGACGACGCTCGTCTCGGTGTTGCTGTGGTTCTGCGTGCTGGGCTGCGCATTGCTGGGCGGCCTGTACTTCGCGTTCTCGGTGTTCATCATGAGAGCGTTCGAGCAGTCAGGCTCGGCCGGAATCACGGCGATGAACGCCATCAACGCGGTGATCCTGCGCTCGTTGTTCATGCCGATCTTCTTCGCGACGACGCTGGCGAGCGCCGTGCTGGCGGTCGTCGGATTCCTGGAGATCGGGCAACCGCGCGGCATCTTTCTGGCTTCGGGCGGCGTCGTCTACGTCGTGGGCATGTTCGTCGTCACCGCGGTCTTCAACGTGCCGCTGAACAACGCGCTGGCCGCGAGCGGCGAGGCGGTGTGGCCGCGCTATCTCAAGACCTGGACCGCGTGGAACCACGTGCGAACCGTGAGCTGCCTCGCGGCCGCCGCGCTGTTCAAAATGGGGTCAGACCCCATTTGCTAGGAAATGGGGTCTGACCCCATTTCACTGACTTCAGTAAAACTAATCATCCAGTCAGAACAACGGAACACGCCGACACCGCCGGCGGGCAAAGTTCGCTCCTCACTCAAGGAGCTGACCATGAAGTCGATCAAATACATCCTGCCCGTCGCCGCCCTGGCGCTGAGCGCCGTCGCTGCCGCGGGAACGCGCGCCGACACCCGCATCGTCGTGAAGTACGGCGATCTCAACCTGCAATCCGAGGCCGGTGTCGCGAGCCTGCACCAACGCATCCGCAATGCCGCGGAAACGGTGTGCGGCCAGTACGAAACCCGCATCCTCGCGCTGCGCGACCAATACACCGCCTGCGTGGAAGACGCGGTGAACACCAGCGTCGCGGCCATCGGCAATGCCCGCCTCACGCGTTTCCACGCGAGCCACGGCAAGCCCGAGGTGTTCGCGGCCCTGCGTTGATGACAGGTCGATAGTCTTTAGCGAGGCCACTATCCAGTGGTGGGTCCGCGGTCTGATAGGTGCCGCGGTCCCGACGACACCCGCAATGCCGAGCGCCTCGAACCCTGGTGCGCGGAATCAGCCTGGAGGCCGTGCGGGTGAGACAAAGGGCCGGGTTCCTTACCCTGAGGGAATCCGGCCCGTTTCGTCTGACAGCCATCACTCATCGGCGCCGCCAGCGCGGCGGGCGAATGCGGCTCAGTCTCGGTGTGCACACAAGGAGCACACCATGACGAAAGAAGCCGAGATCGAGAAGAAGTTCTGGAAAGCCTTGTCGAGCGACCGCACGGCCATGCTGGGCCTCACGGGCGTCGATGAAGGCCATGCGCAGCCCATGACCGCGCAAACCCTGCACGACGACGACGAACGCGGTCCCATCTGGTTCTTCACGTCCAGCGAAACGAACCTGTTCCGCCACATGGGCACGTCCCACGCGGCGTCGCTCCAGTTCTCGTCCAAAGGCCACGACCTGTTCGCGTCGCTGGAAGGCGATCTCGTGGTCGACGACAACCGCGCGCGCATCGATGAGCTCTGGAGTCCATTCGTTGAAGCCTGGTTCGAAGGCGGCAAGAACGATCCCAAGCTGCGCCTGATCCGCTTCGATCCCTACCACGCGCAAGTCTGGCTCAACGAGAACAGCCTGTTCGCGGGCATCCGTCTGCTGCTGGGCCGCGATCCGAAAAAAGACTACGCGGACAAGGTGGCGGACGTGAACCTCGCTCAGGGTCAGCAGCGGCCCGGCCAACACTGAACCGGCCCCCTGAAACAACATTGCAATGAAGCCGGGCGAGCATCCCGGGTCCTGACAAACAAGGATCCGGAATGAGCGCCCTGCCTCCCCTCGACCACGAGCAACTGATCCAGCGCATCCGCCGCGACATGGTGGATAGCTGGGACGAAGAGCTCGAGATGGACGTCGAGCACTTCGAACCGCTGCCGCCGAATGGCGATGGCGCGAATGGCCACGCAGACGAGGCCGAGCGGAGTTATCGGAAGACCTACTTCCAGCAGCTCTTCCGGCTTCAGGCCGAACTCGTGAAACTGCAGGACTGGGTCGCCGCCACCAAGGAAAAGGTGGTGATCCTGTTCGAAGGCCGCGACGCCGCGGGCAAAGGCGGCGCCATCAAGCGCATCACGCAGAAGCTCAATCCGCGCGTGTGCCGCGTGGTCGCGCTGCCCGCGCCCAACGATCGCGAACGCACGCAGTGGTACTTCCAGCGCTACGTGTCCCACCTGCCCGCGGGCGGCGAAATCGTGCTGTTCGATCGAAGCTGGTACAACCGCGCCGGCGTCGAACGCGTGATGGGCTTCTGCACACCGGAGGAATACGAAGAGTTCTTCCGGTCCGTACCGGAGTTCGAACGCATGCTCGTGCGCTCGGGCATCCGCCTGCTCAAATATTGGTTCTCGATCACCGACGAAGAACAATATCTGCGTTTCCTCGGCCGAATCCACGATCCACTCAAGCAGTGGAAGCTCTCGCCCATGGATCTCGAGAGCCGCCGACGTTGGGAGGACTACACCAAGGCCAAGGAAGTCATGCTCGAGCGCAGCCACATCTCCGAGGCGCCCTGGTGGGTGGTGCAAGCCGTCGACAAGAAGCGTGCGCGGCTCAATTGCATCGATCACCTGCTCAAGCAGTTTCCCTACGAGGACATCCCGAAGCCGGGCGTCGTTCTGCCGGAACGCGAGCGGCACGAGCATTATTCGCGGCAGGCGGTACTGCCGCAGATGCTGGTGCCGGAGATTTACTAGCGTCCGACATCGCCCTGGGCTCCCACCTACAAACACCCTGCGCGCAAGCGGCCATGCTTGCGCAATGCAAGAACATTCCCGCGGCGACCCGGAGACGCTACAGGCGCTTCATGCCAGCGAACAAAGGTTCCGCGCGCTGGTGACTGCCAGCTCCGATGCCGTCTATCAGATGAGTGCCGACTGGCACGAGATGCGACACCTCACGGGCCGCGAATTCATCGCCGACACGCACGAACCCAGCCGGCACTGGATGGAAAAGTATCTCCATCCTTCGGATCGTCTCCCCATCCGCGCGGCCATCGACTCCGCCATCCGCGAGAAGCGCATGTTCGACCTCGAGCACCGCTTCATCCGGGCCGACGGCACGGATGGCTGGACCCACTCTCGCGCCGTGCCGATGCTGAACGAACGCGGCGAGATCACCGAGTGGATAGGCATGGCCACGGATATCACCGCGGCCCGGCAGGCCCGCGACGCCATGGCCCAGCAGCGGCGCCTGTACGAGGCCATTCTCGGCAATACCCCGGATCTCGCGTACATCTGGAACCTCGACCACCGCTTCATCTACGCCAACCAAGGGCTGCTGCGCATGTGGGGCAAGAGCTGGGACGAGGCCATCGGCAAACACTGCCTGGAGCTAGGCTACGAGCCCTGGCATGCCGAGATGCACGATCGGGAGATCGAGCAGGTCAAGTCCACCAAACTACCGGTCCGCGGCGAGGTGCCGTTCAACGGTACTTTCGGCCGCCGCATCTACGACTACCTGCTGGTGCCGGTGATCGGCGCCAACGGTGAAGTGGAGGCCGTGGCCGGCACCACGCGCGACGTCACCGAGCGCAAGCAGCTCGAGTCTTCGCTCGTCGAGGCGGACCGCCGCAAGGATGAGTTCCTCGCGACGCTCGCGCACGAGCTGCGCAATCCGCTGGCGCCCATCCGCAATGCCGTGCACATGCTCAAGATGAGTGACACGCACGATGAAACCGTCAAACACGCTCGCGGACTCATCGACCGGCAGCTCCAACATCTCATGCGGCTGGTCGACGACCTGCTCGAGGTCTCACGCATCACGCTGGGACAGGTGAACCTGCGCAACGACCAGGTACAGCTGCGACAGGTGCTGGAAGATGCGCTGGAGGTCGTCGGCCCGACGATGGAAGCGCGTCGGCATCTGCTCGAGGTGGACATCACCGACGAAGATCTGCCGGTGCACGGCGACGCGACACGGCTCTCACAGGTGTTCCAGAACCTGCTCGACAACGCCGCCAAGTACACGCGTGACGGCGGACGGATCAAGTTGGGAGCGCAGCGCCAGGGTGAAGAGGCGTTGATCTCGGTGCGCGACAATGGAATCGGGATCGCCGCCGAGGTGCAGACGCGCATCTTCGACTTGTTCACGCGTGTGCACCCGAGCGATCCCATCAAGAGCAGCGGGCTCGGCATCGGCCTCGCGCTGGCGCGTCAGCTCGTCAAACTACATGGCGGACGTCTGGACCTGCACAGTTCGGGAGCCGCCAGCGGCAGCGAATTCGTCGTGGTGCTGCCCTTGCGGCGCGGTCCCGCGTCGAGCGTGTCCAACGTTCCATCATCCCCCGGGGAGAAAGTCATCGTGAAACGTGTACTCGTGGTCGACGACAATCGGGATGCCGCGGAGAGTCTCGCGATGATCCTCGGCATGGCGGGCTCGGAAGTATCGGTGGCGTTCAATGGCGAACAGGCGCTCGAGAAGCTGCGCGCGCTCAAGCCCGAGGTCACGCTCATGGATATCGGCATGCCCGGAATGGATGGCTACGAGGTGGCGCGCCGCGTGCGAGCCGATCCGGAGATCGCGAGCCTGCGATTGGTCGCGCTCACGGGATGGGGCCAGGCCGAGGACAAGGAACGCGCAATCCGCGAGGGCTTCGACGATCACCTGACCAAGCCCGTGGATCCGGCTGACCTGGAAGGATTGCTCGGCGCGGCCTGACGACCCCGGGCGCCTGATCCAGATCAGGGCGCGGCCGTGCGGCGCCGCGGATCATGGCGCCATGAACACCTCCGCGTCCGCTCTATTGCCGGCCCCGCCCACGCCGCGCTTCGCCCTGTTCGGCTTCGGGTTCCGCCCGTTCTTCCTGGCTTGCGGCATTTACGCCGTCGTCATCGTGCCGCTGTGGTTGTACCGCTTCGCACATGCCGCCACCCCGTTCGGCGCGCTGCCGGGCATGTACTGGCACGCGCACGAGATGTTGTTCGGCTTCGTGATGGCGGCGGTGGCGGGATTCCTGCTCACTGCGGTGCCGAGCTGGACAGGCGCACCTGGCTTCGCAGGACGACCACTCATTTTCACGGTGTTCCTGTGGTTGGCGGGACGTATCGCCATGGCCGCCGTGGGCGACGTGCCTTTCTGGCTGACGGCCATCGCGGAGCTCTCACTACTGCCGGCGCTGCTGGCGATGCTGGCGCCTCCCATCCTTCGCGCACGCAACCGCAATCTGCCCATCCTCGGCGTGGTCACGTTGCTGTGGCTCATCGACGCCGCATTCGTGTATGCGCTGGGCAAGGGCGATTTCGCGCTTGCAGCGGGCAGCATCCGCGTCGCGATCGATCTGGTGCTCGTGCTGGTCGTCGTCATCGGCGGGCGCATCGTGCCAGCGTTCACCGGCAACGCCTTGCGCCGCCGCGGCAGCGACGTGGCGCCGGTGTCACGCGGTTGGGTTGAGGCGCTGGCAATCGGCAGCGTGGTACTGCTGCTGCTTTCGGATCTGCTCTGGCCCGACACACCCGTCACGGGTTGGCTCTCCGCGACCGCTGCCATCGCGCACACCGTGCGGCTCGCTGGCTGGCGCAGCTTCCGCATCGGCCGAGAGCCCATCCTCTGGGTGCTGCACGTGGGATACGCGTGGGTGCCGCTGGGATTCACACTGCAGGCGTTGTGGTTGTTGGGAGACGTGGATTTCGCCGCCAAGTGGCAGCACGCACTCACGTTTGGCGCGTTCTCCACGATGATCCTCGCCGTGATGACCCGCGCTTCACTCGGCCATACCGGCCGTCCGCTCGTGGTATCCCGCGCGATCACCGTGGCGTACGTGTTGCTCACCGCCGGTGGCCTGCTGCGCGTGTTCGGCGGCGCGATCTTTCCCGACCGATACCTGCTCACCCTGAGCGCATCGGGACTCGCCTGGGTCGCCGCCTTCGCGATCTTCGTAGTCGTATACGCGCCCCTACTGATATCCCCGCGCGTCGACGGCAGGCAGGGTTCAGAAAATGAGAACGGACTTCGATCCCGCGCTGCTGGCTCGTTACGACCGGCCCGGCCCGCGGTACACCTCGTACCCCTCTGCGCTGCAGTTCGCGCCCGGATTCGGCGAGACCGACCTGCGCCGCCACGCACGCCGCGGCAACGAAGAGCCGATTCCCCGCGATCTCTCGCTGTACGTACACGTGCCGTACTGCTTCTCACCGTGCTTCTACTGCGGCTGCAACCGCATCATCACGCGCGACTACGGCCGCGCCGCTCCCTACGCCGAACGCCTGATGCGCGAGGCGGAGCTGGTAGCGCCGCTGTTCGACCGCTCCCGCGAAATGATCCAGGTGCATTTCGGCGGCGGCACGCCGAACTTCCTGCCGGCTTCGACACTGGGCGCGTTGCTCGAGACTTTCGGCAAGTACTTCCGTCTTTCCGGTTCTCCTCGCCGCGATTTCTCGATCGAGCTGGACCCTCGGACCGTGCGCTCCGGCGACATCGCCGCATACGCCAGCATGGGCTTCAATCGCGCGAGCCTCGGCGTGCAGGACTTCGACCGCGAAGTCCAGCTCGCCATCAACCGCGAACAAAGCGTGGAGCAGACGCTTCGCACCATCGAGGAGTGCCGCGCGTCGGGATTCCGTTCCGTGAACGTCGATCTGATCTATGGCCTGCCCCGTCAGACGCGGGCGGGGTTCGGCGTGACGCTCGACACCCTCCTGCGTGCGCGCCCGGATCGCGTGGCGATCTACGGCTACGCACACATGCCAGACCTGTTCAAGGCGCAGAAGCAGATAGTCACAGCCGAACTACCGGATGCTGCGCGCCGCGTCGAGCTCCTCTCGCTTGCCATCGACAAGCTCACGGCCACCGGGTACCTGCACATCGGCCTGGATCACTTCGCGCTGCCTGAAGATGACCTTTCCCTCGCGCTCGAGAACCGCAGCCTGCATCGCAATTTCATGGGATACACCACACACGCGGATTGCGACCTCATCGGGCTCGGCATGAGCGCGATCAGTCACATCGGCGACAGCTACAGCCAGAACTTCAAGAACCTCACGGATTGGGAGATCGCCGTCGACAAGGGGCGGCTGCCCACGTATCGCGGAATCGCGCTCACCGAAGACGATGTGATCCGCGCCGACGTGATCCAGCAGATCATGTGCCGCGGGGACCTCGATCCGCGCGCCATCGGCAATCGCCACGATCTCGATTTCGAAGAATACTTCGCCGACGCGCTGTACTCGCTGCAGCCGCTCGTGGCCGACGGACTCGTCGAGATCACGTCCGAGCGAATCGCCGCCACCTCGCGCGGCCGCTTGCTGCTGCGTATGATCGCCATGTGTTTCGATCGCTACCTTCAGCCGCAGGCGGAGCGTCCGCGTCATTCGCGCGTGGTCTGACAACTTCGCTCCCGCGGATTCGCCGCGCTCCGGCACGGATCGCGGTGTGAGCGCACGCCGCCCGAATCCTGCCGCCGCGGACGACGGCGACGAATTCCAGTTCTGCAGTACCTGCGCGTTTTCCGCGGCCTGCCTCGAGCAGGGCTTCGACAAATCTCGACTGCGCGAATTGCACGTGCTCGTCGAGCACGTCGGCCCGTACGAAGAGGGAGAGCACCTGTTCCGCGAAGGCGATCCTTTCGAAGCGATTGCCGCCGTGCGCTCGGGCACCGTGAAGACCTATGTGAACGACAGCGAAGGGCGCGAGCAGGTACTGGGGTTCTTCCTGCCGGGCGAGGTGATCGGTCTCAACGCCATTTCCCACGCGCGATATCCCTGCAATGCAGTGGCGCTGGACTCCGTGAGCCTGTGCCGCTTTTCGTTCCCCAATATCGCCGCGCTGGCCACGCGTGTACCTGGACTGCAGCAGCAGTTGTTCAAGCTGCTGAGCGACGACATCGGCAAGGCTGCATTGCTCGCCGGCAATTTCACGGCCGACGAGCGCATGGCTGCGTTCCTCGTCTCGCTCTCGCGCCGCCAGGCCGCGCGCGGGTTCTCCCCCACGCGCCTGCACCTCACGATGACGCGCACCGACATCGCGAACTACCTGCGTCTTGCCTCTGAAAGCGTGAGCCGCGGCTTCTCGCGGCTGCAGGAGGCGGGCGTCGTCTCCGTGGACCGCCGCGACATCGAGATCCGGAACCCCGCGCAGCTCACCGCGATCGCACGTCACATATTGCGCGAATTACCCCTCGCAGCTGATCTGGATCAGGGTGCGCGGGCGCACCCGGGCCCAGCATGGCGCCATCTCAGGAGATGACGACCATGAACGCGACTCGCAAACTCTGGATTTCCCTCGCGGGGCTGCTCATAGCCTCTTTCAGTGTGCTGCTGTGGGTGGGCGGTGAGATCCACCGCGTAATGCCTCCGATACCCGAATCCGTGCGCACGGACGACGGCCGCACTATCTACACGCGCGCGGATATCGAACGCGGCCGGCAGGTGTGGCAGTCCACGGGCGGCCAGCAGCTCGGCTCCATCTGGGGCCACGGCAGCTATGTCGCGCCGGACTGGTCCGCCGACTGGCTGCATCGCGAAGCCGTCGCCTGGCTCGACCTCGTCGCGCGGCGCGAACACGCGCATGCCTACGCTGAGATCGGGGTAGAGCAGCGCGCGGCGCTCGAGGCGCGACTGCGGCCGCTGATCCGCACCAACACCTACGACGAGTCCTCCAAGACGATCACGGTGCCCGCTGATCGCGCCACCGCGATCGAACAGGTGGCGGCTCATTACCAGTCCTTGTTCGGTGACGACCCCGCGACCCTGGAACTGCGCAAGGCCTACGCCATGAAAAATGGCACGGTCGCCGAAGCCGAGCATCGGCGCGCACTCAGCGCGTTCATCTGGTGGTCCGCGTGGGCCGCGGGCACCGAGCGTCCCGGCAAGGACATCACCTACACCAACAACTGGCCGCACGATGAGCTCGTGGGCAACACGCCGCCCGGGCATCTTCTGACCTGGACGGTATTCAGCGTGTTGTTCCTGATCGCCGGCATCGCCTTGCTCGGCTGGCACCACGCGCGCAACAAGGAAGAAGCACCGCTCGAACTACCCAGGACCGATCCGCTGGCCCTCGTGAAGGTGACGCCTTCCATGCGGGCCTCTGCCAAGTATTTCTGGCTGGTGGTCGCGTTGTTCCTCGCGCAGATCCTGCTCGGCGCCATCACGGCGCACTACCAGGTGGAAGGACAGGAGGCTTATGGCTTCCGCATCTCCGACTACCTCCCCTACTCCCTCACGCGCACCTGGCACACGCAGCTCGCGGTGCTCTGGATCGCGACGGCCTGGCTCGGCATGGGGTTGTACATCGGGCCTGCGATCTCCGGGCATGAGCCGAAGTATCAGCGGCTCGGCGTGAACGTGTTGTTCATCTGTCTGATCATCATCGTCGTCGGCGCCTTCACCGGCCAGTGGCTCGCGGTGATGCAGAAGTTGGGCCTGGACAAGAACTTCTGGTTCGGCCACCAGGGCTGGGAATACGTGGATCTCGGCCGCTTCTGGCAGATTTTCCTGTTCGCCGGACTCGGCATCTGGCTGACGCTCGTGGGCCGCGCGTTGTGGCCCGCGATGCGCGGCGGCAAGCAGAACCAGACTGACAATCCCAAGTCCATCGTCGCGTTGCTGTTCGCGAGCACCGTATGTATCGGCATCTTCTACGGCGCCGGTCTCATGTGGGGCGAGCACACACACATCTCCATGGTGGAGTACTGGCGCTGGTGGGTGGTGCATCTGTGGGTGGAGGGCTTCTTCGAAGTATTCGCCACCGCCGTGATCGCCTTCCTGTTCACGCGATTGGGACTACTGCGCGCGAACTCCGCCACGGTGGCGGTGTTGTTCGCGACCATTGTCTTTCTGTCCGGCGGCGTGCTGGGCACCTTGCATCACCTCTACTTCACCGGAACCCCGACCGCGGTGATCGCGCTCGGCGCCAGCTTCTCCGCGCTCGAAGTGGTGCCACTCGCCTTCATCGGCTTCGAGGCCTACCACACCTACAAGATGAGCCAGGCCACGCCTTGGATGCGGCGATACCAGTGGCCCATCCTGTTCTTCACGGCGGTCGCGTTCTGGAACGTCGTGGGTGCGGGGTTGTTTGGATTCCTCATCAATCCTCCGCTGCCGCTGTACTACATGCAGGGCCTGAACCTCACGCCCCTGCATGGACATACCGCGCTGTTCGGGGTGTACGGCTTCCTGGGCATCGGGCTCATGCTGTTCTGCCTGCGCGGACTCAAGCCGCACCTGCAGTGGAACGACAAGGTGTTGAACACGGCGTTCTGGAGCCTGAACATCGGTCTCTCCGGCATGGCGCTGTTCACGCTCCTGCCGATCGGCGTGTTGCAGCTCACCGCGGCGATCGATCACGGGTACTGGTTCGCGCGCAGCGCGGAGTTCATGCAGAAGCCGATCATCCAGATGCTGGTGTGGATGCGTGTGCCCGGCGACGTGATCTTCAGCGTCGGCGCGATGTCGCTGGCGTGGTTCGTGCTTCGCCTCTGGGTGCTCCCGAAGAAGGAGAAGGTCGAACTGCCTGCTGGCAGCGAGACCGTTCGCAGGTAGCATCAAGCGATGATCGAGTTCTATCCCCAGATCAAATGGGTTCACGTGGCCGCTGTGATCTGCAGCGGCCTTCTTTTTGCGTTACGCGGAGCCGCGCACCTCGCCGGCGCCCGCTGGGCCATGGCCGCGCCCCTGCGATACCTGAGCTACACCATCGATACGGCGCTGCTCACGGCGGCACTGATGCTCGCCACGGTGCTGCACCAGTATCCTTTCGTGCACGGCTGGCTCACCGTCAAAGTGCTGCTGCTGGTCGTCTACATCGTCCTCGGCAGCCTCGCGCTCAAGCGTGCACGCACGCAGCAGGCCCGCGTGATCTGCTATGTCGCCGCCCTCGGGCTCTACCTTTTCATCGTGAGCGTCGCTCGAGCTCACCACCCGCTCGGCATCCTGAACTCCCTCTTCTCCTGAGTACGTAAGACCCCGTACAAACGCACCCTCCGCGTGCGCACGACTGCTTATCCCCTCCGCAACTGACCTGGATCAAGGTAGCGGCAGGGAGGCGGGGCGAAACTCTTCGTCAAGCTCGAACCTCAGGAGGCCAGAGAAATGACGAACAAGTGGTTAGCCCTCATCGCCGCCGCCGCGTTAGCCGCATGCGGTCAGACCCCCGCCCCGACCGCCGCCGATACCGGCGGATCTCGCAGCGGTGACTTCGGGCCGCCGCAGGGCGAGCCGATCAAGGCCGTGCTCACCTCGCCGCCCGAGGTTCCGCCGGCTACCAATCGCACGCATCCCGCCAAGGTGATCGTCGAGCTCGAAGTCATCGAGGTCGAAAAGGAAATCGCCGAGGGCGTGAAGTACACGTTCTGGACCTTCGGCGGCACTGTGCCCGGCAGCTTCATCCGCGTGCGCCAGGGCGACACCGTGGAGTTCCATCTCAAGAATCATCCCGGCAGCAAGATGCCTCACAACATAGACCTGCATGGCGTCACCGGCCCGGGCGGCGGCGCGGCTTCTAGCTTCACCGCGCCGGGCCACCGCACGCAGTTCACGTTCAAGGCACTCAACCAGGGTCTGTACGTGTATCACTGCGCGACGGCGCCGGTGGGCATGCACGTGGCCAACGGCATGTACGGTCTCATCCTCATCGAGCCGCCGGAGGGTCTCACACCCGTGGATCACGAGTTCTACGTGATGCAGGGCGATTTCTACACCACGGGCAAGTACCGCGAGAAAGGCGTGCAGCCCTTCGACATGCAGAAAGCCATCGACGAGAACCCGACCTACGTGTTGTTCAACGGCTCCGAGTCCGCGCTCACCGGCCCGAACGCGCTGAAGGCGCGCACGAACCAGCGCATCCGCATGTTCGTCGGCAATGGCGGGCCCAACCTCGTCTCCAGCTTTCACGTGATCGGCGAGATCTTCGACAAGGTGCAGTACGAAGGCGGCACCCACTTTCAGGAAAACGTGCAGACCACGCTGATCCCGGCGGGCGGCGCCGCCACCGTGGAGTTCCATACCGAAGTGCCGGGCAACTACGTGCTCGTCGATCACTCCATCTTCCGCGCGTTCAACAAGGGCGCACTGGCGTTGCTCGAAGTGTCTGGCGACCAGAACCTCGAGATCTACTCCGGCAAGCAGGTGGACGAGATGTATCTCGGCGACAAGCTGGCCGACGCCACGCCGGTCGCGGCCGCGGTCCAGGCCAGCAACACCGGGACACTCACGCGCGAGCAGCAGATCAAGGCCGGCGAGGTGTTGTTCAAGGGCACCTGCTCCGCGTGCCACCAGGACAAGGGACAGGGCATCGACGGCGTATTCCCACCGCTCGCCAGGTCTGACTACCTCGTCGCCGACAAGGCGCGCGCCATCGGCGTGGTGCTCAACGGCCTGAGCGGCCCCGTGACCGTGAACGGCAAGCCGTACAACTCCGTGATGCCGCCCATGAGCCAGCTCAATGACGACGAGGTGGCCAACATCCTCACCTTTGCACTCAATAGCTGGGGCAACGACGCCGGCATCGTCACCGCCGCGGACGTGAAGACGGTCCGTGCGAGCACCCGGCGCACGGAAGGCGCGGCGCACTGAGGCCGCCATGAAGATGGTCGAAGGATTCGTGTGGGCTCTGCTCGCGAGTACGGCGCTTCCCCCCGCGTCCGTGCTCGCGGCGGAGCCTCGCGATGCAAGGCTGCCCGGTGGGGAGTTCGTCACCGTGCTGCCGCCGGCCGCGGACGTGAAGACCGCGTTGATCCGGCCGTTTCGCATGGACCGCGCGTTGGTCAGCAACGCGGAGTTCGCGCGATTCGTGACCGCTGCGCCGAAGTGGCGGCGAGACGGCGTCGCCAGGTTGTTTGCCGACACGGGCTATCTCGAACATTGGCAGGGCGCGAGCACTCCTGGCGCCGCCATCGCCGCGCAGCCCGTCACCCACGTGAGCTGGTTCGCCGCGAGCGCGTATTGCGAAGCGCAGGGCAAGCGGCTGCCGCGGTGGCATGAGTGGGAGTACGCCGCGGCCGCCAGCGAAACGCTGGCCGATGCGCGCGGTGACGCGGCCTGGCGCCAGACCATCCTCGATTGGTACGCACGATCCGCGCGCGGCCCCCTGCCCGCTGCCGGATCCACGCCGGCGAACTACTTCGGCGTGCACGATCTGCATGGTGTCGCATGGGAATGGGTCGAAGACGCGGGCGGCATGCTGGTGAGTGACGACGGCCGCGAGCAGGGAGACGGCAGCGGCCGATTCTGCGGCGCGAGCTCCGCCAGCTTCGAGCAGAAGGAGAACTACGCCATGCTCATGCGTATCGCGATGTTGTCCAGCATGAAGGCGGCGTATACCTCCAGTTCCATGTCGTTCCGCTGTGTGACCGGGGAGGAGACCAGATGAGATCCTTGTTAGCGGCGTGGTTGTTAGGCTTTACCTTCGTCGCTGCTGCGGGGTCCGGCGATCCGCCTGCCTCGCTGTACCAGCTCGACGCGCGGATACGGACGCAGGATGGCAAGCTTGTGAAGCTGGATGTGTATCGGGGAAAAACCGTGCTCGTCAGCATGTTCTTCGCGAGCTGCCAGGCGACGTGTCCCGTGATCATCGACACCCTGCGCTCGATCGAGAAGCAGGCCGGGGCGACGGCATCCCGGGAACTCCGGGTCCTCCTGATTTCATTCGATTCCGAACGGGATACGCCGGAGGCGCTGGCCGCCATGGCCAAGGAGCGGCGCATCGATACCTCGCGATGGGCCCTCGCGCGCGCAGATGAAGCCGAGGTGCGAAAGATCGCCGCCGCGCTCAGGCAGCAGTACCGCAGGCTGCCGGACGGCATGTTCAGTCATGCCACCCAGATCAGCGTGCTCGACCCGCGGGGCGAGATCCTGGCCCAGAGCGCCACACTCGGTGGCGTCGACGAGAAGCTGGTGGCTGCGATTCGCGAGCGATAGCAGATCGGCGTCTGGATCGGTATGGTGCCGGGCACCGGCACAGCGACGATCTATACATGCTCAACACCTACTCAGGGCGCTGCCATTGCGGCGCCGTCAAGTTCGAAGCCGACCTCGATCTCACCCAGAGCACCTATCGGTGCAATTGCTCCATCTGCCGTCGTACCCGGTTCTGGCCGGCGGTGGCCCGCGAAGATGGCTTCCGGCTGCTGGCGGGAATCGAAGAGCTGACGCAGTACCTCTTCAACACGAGGAAGAACGAACACTACTTTTGCCGGCACTGCGGCGTCCGGGTCTTCGGCATCGGCACGGAAACGCCGATCGGCAAGATGTACGGCGTGAATGTCGGCTGCCTCGAAGACGTGGGTGACGAGGAATTGGCCGGCTTGACGGTCACTTATGTCGATGGCTTGCACGATCGCTTTGCGCCGCCTGAATACTTCAAGCATCTGTAGCGGGATCCCGCCGGGTACACTCCACCGCGTTCTGCAGTGTGCGCAGTTCATTCGTCAGATGACGATGCGGAGAAAAGCGTCATGCGATCCGACCCTTCGAGCGAAACTGAAGTCTTGACTGCGACCGAGCGGACGCACCTTCTCAGTGGAACGTCCCGATGACATCCACTCACGGAACTCCGTCGATCAGCGTGCTCGCACCACGAGACCTGCCCTTGATGCGGGCCATGCTGGACCTTTTCGGCCGCGAATTCGGCGACGAGTCTGCCTACTCCGCCGATCAACCCGACGACGCCTATCTAGCGAATCTCCTGGCCAGCGAAACCTTCATCGCGATCGCGGCGACAGACGGTCAAACGGCGGTGGGCGGCCTCGCCGGCTACGTGCTGCCGAAGTTCGAGCAGAACCGGTCCGAGTTCTACATCTACGACCTGGCGGTATCGAGCGCGCACCGCCGGCGCGGCATCGCGACGTCGATGATCCAGGAGCTGCAGCGCCTCGCCACCGCGCGCGGCATCTACGTCATCTACGTGCAGGCAGACTACGGCGATGACCCGGCCATCGCGCTCTACACCAAGCTCGGCGCGCGCGAGGACGTCATGCATTTCGACATCCCACCGGCCGGCCACGGCTCGCCGTGAAGCGGCGGCCCTCGTGACGCGCCATTCGATCGCCACCATCGCGCACGCTGCCGTCGTGGTGGCGGCGACTCTCCGCCACTCAAATCTCGATCCCCGCCCACTCGAGCGCCTTCGCGCGCTCCCAGAACGTGCGGTATTCCACGATCCTGCCGTCACGGATCACGAACCCGTCGGCGAATCGCCCGCCCACCCATTCGTTGGCGTCTTTCATCCGCACACGTGCGTGCAGATAGACGACCACCTTCTCTCCATTCACCAGCATCTCTTCCGGGTCGCAGGAGCCCTCCGCCCAACTTCCCCGTCCCTGGATGATGTGCTGGCGAACGGCTTCGATTCCCCGATAGGTCCCCGCCGTCTCGTACCCGCTGGGCTCGATGCGAACGATCTCCGGGTCGAAATCGCGCGTGACGGCGTCCATGTCGAAGCGGTTGATCGCAGCGAAGAATCGCTGCAGTACGTCGGTTGCGTTGCTCATGGCGCGCAGTCTAGGTTGAATTTGCCGCGGGAGGCGTAGGATGTACTTCCACAGGCACCGAGGCACGCTCCTCCCGCAATGAACTTTCGCGACTACCTTCGCAACTGGCTGCGCTGGCAACGCGGCCGCCAGGGCACGGGATACGACAAGCTGCTGCTCCTGGCGAACCCGCTGTTCATTCCATTCGACCTGTATCTGCTGCGTTTTCCCAGCGGCACCGAGATCCCACCCCATCGGGATCCGGTCACGGACAAGCGGCATTTTCGTCTCAACATCATCCTCAAGAAGCCGATCGCGGGTGGAGAGTTCGTCTGCGAAAACCCCATCTTCGCGACGAAGCGCATAAAACTGTTCCGCTCCGACACTTCCGTGCACGCGGTGACCCGCGTACAAGGCGGATCGCGATACGTGCTCAGCCTGGGCTGGGTGCTCGAAGGAAAATCCGACTAGCCATGCAAAACGACGAACTCAAGGCCGCCTTCGACCAGCAAGCCGCGGGCTACGACAAACAATGGGCGAAACTCGCGCCGATCCGCGACGCCCTGCATTTCCTCATCGAATCGGTGTTTGCGGAACTGCCGGCCGATGCGCGCGTGCTCTGCGTCGGCGTGGGCACGGGTGCGGAGCTCGCTCACATGGCGAAGCGATTCCCGCGATGGCGATTCATGGCAGTGGAACCGTCGGGCGCCATGCTGAATGTCTGCCGCCAGCGGGCGACCAACGAAGGCTTCGAATCCCGCTGCCGATTCCATGAAGGGTACGTGGACGCGCTGCCGCCGGACGAGCACTACGACGCGGCCACGAGTTTCCTGGTCTCACAATTCATACTCGATCGCGATGCGCGCATCGGGTACTTCCGCGCGATCGCCGCGCGACTTCGCCCCGGCGGCGTCCTCGCGAGCGCGGATCTCGCTTCCCAGGTGGGCTCGCCCGAATACGAAGCCCTCGTCCGCGTCTGGATGAACAT
Organism: Pseudomonadota bacterium; assembly: GCA_046733635.1. Classification (GTDB taxonomy): domain Bacteria; phylum Pseudomonadota; class Gammaproteobacteria; order Steroidobacterales; family Steroidobacteraceae; genus CADEED01. Next base: position 20,343 of record JBKPPO010000179.1, read on the forward strand.
GATGGCCGCGGCCGGTGTGCCGCCAGAAAACCTCGCGAAGATGCGTGAGGCCTGGAAGAAGGATGTGTCGATATTGCCGCCCGCGGAAATCGCCGGGATCATCGCGGCCGGCGGCTTCGAGACGCCCGCGCTGTTCCACCAGGCCGGTCTCATCCATGCCTGGTTCGCCAGGCGCGGTGGCTGAGGGCAAGCATCGATAGGCAACGAGCTTGCCGCGCGGTCAGTCGGCGATGCTTTCACGCCGGGTTGTCGGTAGCATCCTCACCGCCATCCCGCCGGAGCCCCGAATGTCCACGCCCCCCGAAAAGCTGCCCGACTCCGACACCTATTACATGGGCATCGCCATGGCCGTGCGCGAGAAGGCGAACTGCACGGGCAATCGCGTGGGCGCGGTGGTGGTGCTCGAGAACCGCGTGATCTCCACGGGCTACAACGGCGTGCCGGAAGGCATGCGCAACTGCCTCGAAGGCGGCTGCCTGAGATGCAGCAATCCGAACGGGCAGTTCGTGAGCGGCACGGGTTACGACCTCTGCATCTGCGTCCACGCCGAGCAGAACGCCATCCTCACGGCGGCGCGTTTCGGCATCTCGGTGCAGGATGCGACCATCTACACGACGATGCAGCCCTGCTTCGGCTGCGCGAAGGAACTGCTGCAGGCGCATGTGAAACGCGTCGTGTACATGCATTCCTGGGCGCCTTCGGATGTGGACCCCGAGATGGGAGCGAGAAAACGCGCCGAGTACGACAAGCTCACGGCGCGTCTCGATGTGCGCCAGCTCCAGATGACGGACCCGCGCGCGGAATGGGCGGTCACCACGTTGCGAAAGAAGAGCTGACATCCGCGCACGACGCGTCGCACGTCGGGCGTGCAATCACCGCCGCGGATTCTCCAGCAAGATGACGCGCGAGTGCTTCGCGCCCTCCGCCGAGGCCGGGAACAAACGGCTCGCAAGGTAGCTCGACCCGAACTTCGCCATCAGCAGATCCATGCGGATCGCGCCGGCGACGATGTCGAGCGCGCCATCGCCGTTCACGTCGACCAGTTGGATCGACGAGATACCGGCGGGCCGCGCCGCCACACCACGCGCCGTGAAGTTCTGGCGCCCGTCGTTTTCATACCAGACCACCGCGTGCCGGCGCGGATCTGTCCACTCGCTGACCCAACTACCGGCCACCACGTCGATGTCGCCATCGCCGTCCATGTCGCCGGCGACGGCGGTGGACGCGCCATAGAACCGCCCGATGGAGCGATACTGGAACTTGAGATCGCCCTGGTTCTCCAGCCACTGCACGCCGTGATACGGCTTGGGGTCGGTCTGCGCGTCGAACGCATCGCCATTGGTGAACAGGATGTCGATGTCGCCGTCGCGGTCGATGTCCGCGGTGCTCAGACTCGTGGAGCCATACATGGCATGCGGTGCGCGCGCGATGGTGCCCGATTTGAACTCGGCACCGCCGCGATTCAGGAAGGCCACCACCATCTCGTGTTCCTGCGCCATGAGCGTGACCAGGTCCATCTTCCCATCGCCGTCGAGATCGGCCGGCTCGAGGTTCACCGCACCCGCGAGCTTCAGCAGTTCATGTTTGCGGTACTTGCCGGCCACCGGTCCCGTGCCCGCATTCTCGAGCCAGAAGACCTCGCCCACGCTGCCGCCGCCGAACACGGCCACCGCGATGTCGAGATCGCCGTCGGCGTCGAGGTCGAGCGCGCGCGCATCGCTGACGCGGCCCAGGTCCTCCAGCAGGACTTCACGCGTGAACTTTCCGGGCGCGGTCTGGCGCATCAGCAGTAGTTTGCCGAGCTTCGCATCCAGCGGCGGCAGTTGCCCGAGGTCGGACACGAGCACGTCCAGGTCGCCGTCCGCATCGAAGTCGACGGCCTGGGTGCGCACCGGCACCTCGACGGCGCCGATGCGGATCTCGCGCCACTTCCTGCCTTCGCGCGTCAGCAGCCGCAGCTCCTTGGCCTCGCCATCGGAAACCAGGATGCTGGCGCCGGATTTGCCGAGCGCGGCGGCACTGACATTCGTGATGAATGGCAATGGCGACGTTGCGCCGAGCTCGCGCGGCGCGAACGCACGATCCGCAGGCAACGACTCATCGTAAGGCAGCTTTGCGAGTTCCTCGGGACTGCTGCCGTAGTAGAAGGCCGTGATGTCCTTCATCTGCTGCTCGCTCAAGCCCGCGCGGCCATTGCGCTGTTGCGCGATCTCGACCATGGCGCGCACGACCGTCGGCCAGCCGCGCTTGGGCAACGCATCCGGCGGCGGCACGGCGTGGCAGCTCCCGCAGTACTGGCGCACGAGCGGGACCACCTGTTCGACGGTCTTCTCCTGCGCCGGCGCACTGGCGGCGGTCACGAGCCCGGCGAACCAGGCGCAGATCACTCCGGAAATCCTCATGCCGCGATGATGACGCGGCGACGATCAGCGATCCAGTATCAGTTCCGGCCGGCGTCGGATGGTTCTTCGAGGATGGCCGCGCCCTGCCTCTCCAGGTCGTCGTATTGCCCCGAGTCCACGGCCCAGAACAACGCCCAGATGGCGAAGCCGAACACGCCCAGGCCGAGGAACACCAATAGATAGGAGATGCTCATTTGCGCTCGCCTCCCGCGAGCCGGCGAGCGTTCAGGACCACGCCGAGCGAAGAGAGCGACATGCCGAGCGCCGCGACCCAGGGCGAGATCAGTCCGAGCGCGGCCAGCGGCACGCCGATGAAGTTGTACGCCAGGGACCAGCCCAGGTTCTGCCGCACCACGCGCATCGCCCCGCGAGCGCCCGCGACCGCGCGCGGCAGCAGCGCGAGGTTCTCGTTGACGAGCAACACGTCGGCCGCGGACTGCGCGATGGCCGATCCCTGTCCCATGGCGCAGGACACATCGGCAGCCGCGAGCACCGGCCCGTCGTTGATGCCATCGCCCACCATGAACACGCGGTGGCCGCCGCCACGCAGCTCTTTCACGAGCCAGAGCTTGTCGTCCGGGGTGAGCCGCGAATGCACGCGGCGGATGCCGAGCGCCCGGGCGGCCGCGTCGGTGGCGCGCTGGCTGTCACCGCTCGCGATCACGGACTGGACGTCGAGGCTACTCAATTCCTTCACGGCTTCGCGGGTCTCCGGCCGCAACGGCACGCCGACTTCGAACGACGCGACGATCCCCTGCACACCGCCGAGATACACGGTGGCGGTGTCCGAATCGCGCGCGAGGGGCGCCACTTTGCTCGAGGTCGCAAGGCCGGCCGCAAACGGACGGCGACCGAGGCGCCAGTAGGCGCCATCCACGAGGCCTTCCACGCCTTCACCCGCAAACTCGCGCACTTGCGAGCTTTGAACGCCCGCTTCGTCATGCGGGGCGAACGCAACCGCGAGCGGATGCGAGGAGGCGCGCTCGAGCGCCGCCGCAATGCGCAGCACTTCAGCGCGGCTCAGTCCGTTCAGCAGATTCACGGCGGTGACCGCCGTACCGCCGCTCGTGAGCGTGCCGGTCTTGTCGAACACCACCGTGTCCACTGCGGCCAGCCGCTCGATGGCGTCCACGCGCGTGACGAGCACGCCCCATCGCGCGAGCCGCGCGGTGATCGCAGCGAGCGCCGCCGGTGTCGCCAGCGACAATGCACAGGGACAGGACACCACGAGGACGGCGAGCACCGCCGGCAGTACGCGCGCCGGATCATGCTGCCACCACGCGACGGCGGTGATCGTGGCCAGTACGAGAATGACGGCGACGAACCAGGACGCGGCGCGATCCGCGGCGCGCGCCAGTCGCGGCCGTTCGCCCTGCGCGCGCTCGAGCAACGCCACCATCGAGGCCAGCGTGGAGCGTGAGGCCGGCGCCGTGGCGACGAGCGTCAGCGCATCGCCCAAGTTCAAACTACCGCCATGCACGGCCTCGCCGGGACCGTGCTCCACCGCGGCGGACTCACCGCTCACCAGGGACTCGTCCAGCCGCGCGCGCAACAGCGTATCGCGCGGGATCACCGCGTCGACGGGGATGATGCCGCCCTTCGGGACGACGATGCGGTCGCCCGGCGCGACCTCCGCAGCGGGCACCTTCTCGCGTTTTCCGTCGCTGGTCAGGCGGATCACCTGCGACGGCAGGCTGCGAGCCAGCGCCTCGGTCGATGACAGCCCGCGATGGCGCACGATCATCTCCACGTATCGCCCCGCGGACAGGAAGAACACGAACATGCCCACGGAATCGAAGTACACCTCGCCCTCGGCGAGAAAGGTGTGGATCACACTCGGAACGAACGCGAGCGTGAGCGCCAATGCGACTGGCACGTCCATGCCGAGCCGGCGATGGCGCAGATCACGCCAGGCACCCGCGAAGAACGGGGCCCCGCTGTAGAACAAGACGGGAGTGACGATGACCATGCCGGCGATGCGCATGAGCTGCGCCATGGATGCGTCGATGTCGGTGACGCCGTACAGCGCGCTCAGATACATCATCGCCTGCATCATGCCGAGTGAGGCCAGGCCCACGCGCTTGAGTGCCGTGCGGCGCTCCTTCTGATATTCCGCCGCGGCGGCATCGCCGGCGAGCGGTACAGGTTTGAATCCCGCCTTCGACACGGCGCGCAGGATCTGCTCGAGTCCGGTCGTGCTCTTTCCGCGCCAGTCCACGGTGACGCGCGCCGTGGCGGCGTTCACGCGCACACCTTCGATCTCGGGCAACGCTTTCACCGCGTTTTCGATGGTGCGCGCGCAGCCCGCGCAGTGCATGCCTTCGACCGCGAAGATCACATGCTCGTGTTCGCCCTCATCGAGCGACCAGCGGGCATGCAGGGCCTGCGCGCCGCTCACGCGCCGGCTCCTTCGGGATCGCGTGCGACGAGTTCGACATGCGCCAGAGAACCCGTGACGCGCTGGCGCAGCGACCAGCCGGCCGCGTCGTCTTCGAGCGCCAGACGCCAGCGGCCCTCCGGCACGGCGGCGCAGTCGGCGCGATGGTCACCGGCGGGGCCGCGTTTCAGCAGCACCTGTCGATCGAGGCTCGCGTCGTTCGAGTGCGTGAGCAGCAGTCGCAGGTTCGGGCTGTCCACGGCCACCATCGTGAGCACACATTCACCGCCCCGCACTTCGAGGATTGCACGAATACCCAGCGAAGCCGCGCGCCGCGCGCGCTCGAAGTCCTGGTCGAGCCGCTCGCCTTCCCAGTGGTAGTTCGGCGGCAACGCGCGATCCGCGCCGCTCAGGGCGATCGCGAGAGTGGCGAAGCTTGCGGCGACTGCGGCGCCCGGCAGCAGGAACATGAGCCAGAACACGGGATTCCTGCGAAAGGATTTCTCGCCCATCGTCATTTCCTCGGCGCCAGGAAGCGCGCTTCCGTCTCGGTGAACACGCGCTCGTCGTCGATGGCGCGCACGGTGAAAGTGATGGTCTCCGGTCCGAGCACGGCCTGCGAATCCGCGTCGTAGACCGCGCGACGCACTCGCAGCGGCAGCGAATACACGCCGCCGCTGGGCACGTGGTACTCCCGGTGAACCGGCAACAAAATGAGCGGGTATCCGCCGCGCGCCTCCAGCCGGAACACGCGCTCGTGCTCGGCCTTGTTGAGGATGCGAATGGTGTACACG
>JBKPPO010000180.1:0-7972 GCA_046733635.1 Pseudomonadota bacterium
CAGCCACACACCTTCGAGATCCGACGCGGCGAAACCCCGCGCGACGTGAACGATTTCGCCGCGAGCCAGAGCCGCCTGCATCTCATGACCGAGCTCGGGCGACACGACGGTCACGCGCGCACCGGCTTCCCGCAGCAGCGCGAATTTGCGCGCGGCCACTTCCCCGCCACCCACGAGCAGCACGGGCTTGCCGGCGATGTCGAGGAACAGCGGGAAGTAACGCATCAGCGAGGCATTCCGAGACGCTGCGCGAGCCGCGCGCCATAGGTGATCACGAACGTGGCGCCGGCACGGCGCAGGTTGTACCAGCTCTCGAGCAACGCGGCGTCGAAGTCGACGAACTTCTCGCGCGCGAGCAACACGAGCGAGGTGTATTCGCCGCTGACTTGATAGGCGCCGCAGCCGAGGCCGGTGGCGGCCTTGATCGGCGCGATGAGATCGGCCGCGGGCTGGCCGGGCTTCACCATGAGGATGTCGGCGCCCTCTTCGGCGCAGCGCACGCTCGAGGCGATGGCATCCGAGCGATTGCGCACGTCGAGCTGGTAGCTGCGGCGGTCGCCGAACTGCGGCGCGGAATCGGCGGCATCGCGGAACGGGCCGTAGAAGTTGGACGCGAACTTGGTGCTGTAGCTCATGATGGGCGCGATGCCGAATCCGGCGGCATCGAGCGCGGCGCGCAGGTGTGCGACGCGGCCATCGTTCATGTCCGACGGCGCGATGCCATTGGCGCCGGCCTTCACGTAGCTCACACCCAACAACTCGAGCGCAGTGTGTGTGGCGGCGAGATCCTGCTGGCCGCGCGAATCGTGCACGCAGCAGTGGCCGGTCTCGGTGAAGCTGCAGATGCAGGTATCCACCCAGATGGCGGCGTCGTTGCCGGCGCGCTGGCGCATCTGACCGATCACGGTGCTCACGAAGTCCGCCTGGAAATTGCGGTTGGACTTGCGCGCGGGCACGGGAAACAGCAGGAACTGGCGCACGCCGGCGGCCAGGTCCTTCTCGAACCGGGTGAGCAGCGAGGCGAGCGTGTGACGCGAATTCCCCGGCAGACCCGACAGCGGCTCTTCCTGGGTGACGCCTTCCGCGAGGAACAGCGGCTGGATCAGGTGGCTCTGGCCGAAGCCGATCTCGCTCACCAGGTCCCGAAGCGCCGGGGTGGCGCGCAGTCTCTGCAGTCTCTTCATTGCTCCACATCCTCACCGAGGGCGGCGCGGATCATGCTGAATGTGTCGCCGGGTCCGCAACGGTGCCCGGCGCCCGAATATCGGGGTTTGCCCGGCAAAAGTCGCGGACCTGGGCCCCGCTTCGTCGATGGAGGTGATTCCAGCCCGTTCGCACCCCTTCTGGAGAGCAATGCGTGTGCCACCTCCGGGCATCGCATCGCCCCGCCCGAATCAGCGCTCGCGCGCCTGAAATGTGCGGGGGACCGGCCTCTGCGCCCTATCCAGGGGCGAGCGGCCTCAGCCTTCCAGGCCGTGGATGCCGCACTCGCGCTTGAGGCCGCTGAATCGCAGCTCTTCGGCACTGCTGACTTCGCTCAGCGACTTGGTGGAATGCCAGTCGCCGATGGACACATAACCCTGGTCCCACAGCGGGTGGTACGGCAGGCCGTGCGCCTTGAGATACAGGTACACGTCGCGATCGCTCCAGTCGAAGATGGGGTGCACCTTGAACCGGCCATCGCGCACTTCCAGCGGATTGAGCTTCGCGCGGCTTTCGGCCTGGCTGCGCCGCAGTCCGGCGAACCAGGTGTTGATGCCCAGTTCCTTGAGCGAACGGCGCATGGGCTCGACCTTGCGGATCTCGAGATACCGATCGAGTCCCTCGCGGCCCTTCTCCCAGAGCTTGCCGTGTTCGGCTTCGAACTCGGCGACGGTCTGGCGGCCGGAGAAAGTCTGTATGTTCAGCGAGAGCTGTTTGCGCAGCGACTCGATGAACTGGTAGGTCTCGGGAAATAGATAGCCCGTGTCGACGAGGATCACGGGGATGTCGGGCTGCTGCGCGGCCACGAGATGCAACGAGACGGCGGCCTGTGCGCCGAAGCTCGACGACAGCGCAAACGGGCCCGGCAGGTTCGCGAGCGACCAACGCACGCGCGTGGCCGCATCGACGCCCGCCAGCCAGTCATTGATCTGCTGAACCAGCGCCGGGTCCTTGGCGAACTCGGCGGCAGTGATCGGCAACACGGGCGCGTCGGCCAGTGCGGCCTTCACGTCCTGGATGGCCGGCGCAGTCGTGCTCACGCGCGCGCTCCGAGTACGTTCACGCGCCACAGGAAGTCGCCGAAGCGCTCGCCAGGCTGCCGCTCGGCAGCGTAGCGGCCGATGAGCTCATCGAGCGCAGTCACGATGGCGTTCTCGTCGATGTTGTCGCGATACACCACGTTGAGGCGCGAGCCGACGGCATCGGCGCCGAGGCGCAGCGTGTAGCGGCCCGGCGCGCGGCCGATGAGGCCGATCTCGGCGAGGTATGGGCGCGCGCAGCCGTTCGGGCAACCGGTGATGCGCACGGTCAGCGGGATGCCGCGCAGCCCATGTCTGCCGAGCAGGTCGTCCACGCGATCCACGAAATCGGGTAGATAGCGCTCGGCCTCGGCCATGGCCAGCGAACACGTGGGCAGCGAGACGCAAGCCAGCGCGTCGCGGCGCACGGGCGAGGTGAACAGCGCCTTGCCCAGGTTGTAGTCGGCCACCAGCCGGTCGATGTTCATGCACTCGCTGGCGGGAACGTTCGCGATGATCAGGTTCTGGTTCGCGGTGAGCCGGAAGTCGCCCTGATGGATGGCGGCGATCTTCTCGAGGCCCGTGAGGAACGGTTTGCCCGGCGTGTCGCCGATGCGGCCGGCCTCGATGCGCAGCGTGAGATGCCAGCGGCCGTCATGACCCTGCAGCCAGCCGAACCGGTCGCCTTGCGTGGTGAACTTGAATTCACGCGGCGGCGGCAGCTCGAATCCCAGGCGCGTGAACAGCTCGCCCTTGAACCAGTCGATGCCGCGATCGTGGATGGTGTACTTGAAGCGCGAGTGTTTGCGATCGCTGCGGTCGCCGTAGTCGCGCTGGATCATGACCACGGTCTCGGCCACTTTCAGCATCTGGTCCGGCGTGAGGAAACCCACGACGTCCGCCAGGCGCGGGAAGGTCTGCGGCTCGCCATGCGTGGCGCCGAGACCGCCGCCCACGGTGAGGTTGAAGCCGGCGAGCTTGTCGCCCTCGGCAATCGCGATGAACCCCAGGTCCTGGGAGAACACGTCGACGTCGTTGTGAGGGGGCACGACGATGCCGGTCTTGAACTTGCGCGGTAGATAGAGCGGCCCGAGGATCGGCTCTTCTTCCGCGGCGCCGGCGAGCTTCTCGCCGTTCAGCCAGATCTCGTGATACGCCTTGGTCTTGGGCAGCAGGTGCTCGGACACCTTGACGGCCCACTGATTCACTTCCTCGTGGAGCTTGCTCTCCACGGGATTCACGCTGGCCATGACGTTGCGGTTCACGTCGCCGCAAGCGGCGATGGAATCGACGAGCACGGCTTGCATGCCCTGCATCGTGGCGCGCAGGTCCTTCTTGATCACGCCGTGCAACTGGAACGCCTGGCGGGTAGTCAGGCGCAGCGTGCCGGAGCCGTACCTGCGCGCCAGCGCGCTCAGGCCCAGCCACTGCTTCGGCGTGGCGACGCCGCCGGGCGTGCGCGTGCGGATCATGAAGCTGTAGGCAGGCTCGAGCTTCTGGTGCTCGCGCTCCGCGCGGATGTCGCGATCATCCTGCTGGTAGCTGCCGTGGAACTTGATGAGCTGCGTGTCCGAATCGCGGATCGCGCCGGTCAGCGCATCGTCGAGGCTCTCCGCAAGCGTGCCGCGCAGTCCGCGCGACGCCTTCTTGATGCCTTCGACGGCGGATTCGGGCTTCGTGGGTCCGGTGGCCAGCAGGAAGTGTGCGGGCCGATCGATAACTTCAGTAGACATCGCGTAGATACCGTCCATCAGCGGTGAGATCGGCCAGCCAGGCCTGCGCATCGTCCGCATCCATGTTGCCGTGTTCACGCACCACGTCGAGCAACGCGGCGTTCACATCGGGGGCCATGGCGGAGGCGTCACCGCACACATAGAAATAAGCGCCGTTCGAGAGCCAGGCAAAGAGTTCCTTGCCCGCCTGCTTGATCCGGTGCTGCACGTAGATCTTTTCGGCCTGGTCACGCGAGAACGCCACGTCCACGCGATGCAGGGCCTTGCGCTTGAGGGCCTGCTGCCACTCGAGCTGGTAGAGGAAGTCGTGATACAGCGAGCGGCCGCCGAAGAACAGCCAGTTCCTGCCGCTGGCGCCCGTGGCCTCGCGCTCCTGCACGAAGCCGCGGAACGGCGCGATGCCGGTGCCCGGCCCCACCATGATGATGTCGCGCGAGCCGTCCGCGGGAACGCGGAAGCGGTCGTTCTTCTCGATCCACACCTGCACCTGTGAATCGACGGCGGTGTTGACCACGAAGTGCGAGGCGGCGCCCGCCAACAACTTGCGATCGGTGTCGCTGCCGACCACGGCCACGGTCAGGTGCACTTCGTCGCCCACGGCCGCGGGGCTCGAGGCGATCGAATACACGCGGCCGGTGACGGGGCGCAGCGCCTGCACCAGCGCATCGGGCGTCCACTCGGCGGGATAACTACCCAGCACGTCGGACACCTGGCAATTCGCGGTGAGCTTGGCCATGGCTTCCGAGTTGCCGAGCAGCTCGGAGATGTCGACCTTGGCTTGTTTGGCCACGGCCACGAGCAGCGGACGCGCGATACGCGTGAGCTCGCGCTCGTCGCGCAGCCACTCGACGAGCGTGTGCGTCTTGCCTTCGTGCGCCACGGTGGCGGCGCCATCGAGCTTCGTGGCCTTGAGCACGGCGTCGATGGCGGCGTCGGGATTGCGATGCACGATGCCCAGCGCGTCGCCGGGCTTGTAGAGATTGCCGAGGCCGGGGAACGCGAGCTCCACGTGGCGGACTTCGCGCAGCGCCTGGCGGCCGACGATGCGCTGGTTGGCCAGCACTTCGGCAGTGGCGGGATTCGTGCGCGTGAGTTCGGGCACCGACTCCGCGGCCGCGGGTGCGGCGGATTGCACGGCGCCTGTCGGAGCGCCCGGCGTCGGGGCGAACTTGTCCTTGAGCTCGCGTGCACGCGCGAGCGCGTCGGCGGCCCACGTGGTGGCCAGCTTCTCGAAATCCACGTCGCAATCCACGCGCGGCAGCAGGCGTTTGGCGCCGAGCTTCGCAAGACGTTCGTCGACGACGCGGCCGGCTTCGCAGAACTTGGGATAGCTGGTGTCGCCGAGTGCGAGTACCGAGTACTGCAGCTCGGGGAGTTGCGGCGCACGCTTGGTGCCGAGGAATTCGTACAGCGCGCGCGCTTCGTCCGGCGGATCGCCGTCTCCATGCGTGCTGATCACGATGTACAGCAGCTTCTCTTTCGCGATCTCGCGCGGCTGGTAGTCGCCGGCCTTGATGAGCCGCGCCTGCATGCCGATGCCCTGCACGGCGGCCAGCAGCTTCTCGGAGATCTTGCGGCCATTGCCGGTGTGCGAGGCCGAGAGGATGGTGAGCGTGGGCACGGCGGCCGCGGCGGTGGCGGGAGTCGCCACGGGCTGGAGCTGCGCGACGTTGGCCACGCCCTGCGCCAGCGCCGGCTGCACGCGTGCCTGCGCGCCCGGCAGGTTCTCGGTGAACGCGGGAATGCCCGTGGGTGTCGCGGCGGCGGCGCCCGCGAAATAGCCCGAGAGGAACATGAGCTGCTCGCGATTCAGCTCGGTGACGAGCTGCTGCAGCAGGTGACGCCGATCGTCCGGGATCGGGAAATTGCCTTGGAGAATCACGGCGCCGGTGTTGTTGTTGCTCATAGACCAGGATCCGCCTGGTGAAGGAAACCCTTGTTCTCGAGGAACTTCAGGATCTGGTCCACGGCGCCGGCGATGTCCACGCGGCCCGTGTCGATGGTGAGTTGCGGGTTGATCGGCGGCTCGTAGGGCGAATCGATGCCCGTGAAGTTCTCGATCGCACCGGCGCGGGCCTTCACGTACAGGCCCTTGGGATCGCGGCGCTCGCACTCTTCCAGCGACGTGGAAAGATAGATCTCGATGAACTGGTCGTTGCCGATGCGTTCGCGCACGCGCGCGCGGTCGGCGCGCAGCGGCGAGATGAACGCGGTGAGCACGATCAGGCCCGCATCCACGAACAGTGCCGACACCTCGCCGATGCGCCGGATGTTCTCGGCGCGGCCGGCCTCGGAGAAGTCCAGGTCCTGGTTGAGGCCGTGACGGACGTTGTCGCCGTCCAGTAGATAGGAGTGGTGGCCACGCTGGACCAGTGCCTGCTCGAGCGCGTTGGCGATGGTCGACTTGCCCGCGCCCGAGAGTCCGGTGAACCAGATGACCGCCGGCTTCTGGCTCTTCTGGTTGGCGCGGATCTGCGCGGTGACCCGCGTGGGCTGCCACACGATGTCCTGGTTGCGCGAGACCTGCGTCGGCGCGATCACCATGCCGGCGCCAACGGTGCCGAAGTGCAGCAGGTCCACGATGATGAACGAGCCCGTGGCGCGGCTCAGCTTGTAGTCATCGACGGCCACCGGCTCTTCGAGCGCGATACGCACGCGAGCGAGGCCGTTGAGATCCAGCGCCTCGGCTTCGCGAGTCGAGAGATCGTTCACGTCGATGCGATGCTGGATCGAGTCGACCAGGCCCTTCACGTAGCGCGAGCCGATCTTGAATTCGTAACGCTTGCCCGGCAGCAGCGGGGCTTCACCCATCCACAGCAGGTGCGCATCGAAGGTGCGCGCCAGCGTGGGACGGTGTTCGGGATGCACGAGCACGTCGCCGCGCGACAGATCGATCTCGTCTTCGAGCACGATGGTGACGGCCTGCGCCGTGCCGGCTTTTTCGAGCGGGCCATCGGCAGTGGTGATCTCGCGCACGGTGCTGGTCTTGCGTGACGGCAGCGCGAGCACCGTGTCGCCCACGGAGATCTCGCCGCTCGCGATCGTGCCGGCGTAACCGCGGAAATTCGCGTCCGGGCGGCTCACGAGCTGGATCGGGAAACGCAGGTCCTTGAGACCTTCGACGCGGCCCGTCTCGATGCCTTCGAGCGCTTCGAGCAGCGTGCGGCCGGTATACCAGGGCGTTTCCTGCGTGCCGCGATGAACCACGTTCACGCCATGCAGCGCGCCCACGGGGATGACTTCGATGTTCTGCACGCCGAGCTTGCGCGCGTAAGCGACGATCTCGCCGGCGATGGCTTCGTACTTGGCCTTGTCGTAGCCGATGCGGTCCATCTTGTTGACCGCCACGACGATCGTCTGCACGCCCAACAACGCGATGATGTGCGTGTGACGGCGCGTCTGCACGCGCACGCCCTTCTCGGCGTCCACGAGCACCACCGCGGCATCGGCCGTTGACGCGCCCGTGGCCATGTTGCGCGTGTACTGCTCGTGGCCCGGGCAGTCGGCGACGATGAACTTGCGCTTCGGCGTCGAGAAATAGCGATACGCCACGTCGATGGTGATGCCTTGCTCGCGCTCGGCCTGCAGGCCGTCGACCAGCAACGCGAGGTCGGGTACTTCGCCGGTGGTGCCCCAGCGCTTGCTGTCGTTGGCGACGGCATTGAGCTGATCGTCGAACACCTGGCGCGTGTCGTGCAGCAGGCGGCCGATCAGCGTGCTCTTGCCGTCATCGACGGAGCCGCAGGTGATGAAGCGCAGCAGGTCGATCTCGCGCTGCTGCGCGAGGAACTGATCCAGCGTCACATGCGCCGGCGCGGGCGTGGTCGGTAGTTGGGTCACGGTCGCAGGTTTGGTTTCGATCGCGGCCATGGCTCAGAAGTAACCTTCGCGTTTGCGGTTCTCCATCGCCGCGGCCGATTCCGCGTCGATGGCGCGGCTCTGCCGCTCGGAAGTGGTGGTGCGCAGCATCTCTTCGATGATCTCGGGCACGTTGGCAGCCTTTGATACCTGCGCACC
>JBKPPO010000181.1:0-12896 GCA_046733635.1 Pseudomonadota bacterium
GCACGGCGCTGCTGGATCAGCAGATCGCCGAGTTGCAATCCGCAGCCGCGAGCAACGCGGAGCAGGTGACCCAGCTCGCCGCGCAGCTCAAGGAAGTGGTGGCGGCGCTGGCGCAGTCCGCGGCGGAGGTGCAGGCGGACCGGCTGGCGCGCCGGCGCATGATGCAGATCACGCTCGCCGTATCCGGGGTGGCGCTGGCGCTCTCGATCGCGGCGCTGTGGACCGCCTACGGGATGAACGCATGAAATCGCTGATGTGCGTGGGATTGCTTGTGTTGAGCGGTGTGGCATCGGCCGGGATCACGCGTCATGCGGGCAGCAACGAAGCGCTACCCGATCAACGATACATACGCGTGGTGAGCGAGCAGGACTCGCCCGTGATGCAGACCTGGATCAAGGCCAAGGACGGGCTCTACATCGCGGCGGCGGTGCGCAAGCCGAAGGGGCAGGGGCCGTTTCCCGCGATCATCATGCTGCACGGTGCGCCAGGCGGGCGTGGCATGGAACAACTCGTCGGATGGTCGCGCGGTGATCACGGCGGGCCGGTGTGGGAGCGATTCCTGCAGGAAGGATTCGTGGTCGTGGTCGCGGACTATCGCGGCGGCGACTGGAACCAGATGAACAAGCCGTCATCGACCGGTCTGGTTACTGCGATCGATGACGGGATCAGCGTGGTCGAGTACGTGCAGGCGTTGCCGTATGTGAGGCGCGCGGAAGTCAGCGTGTATGGCGTGAGCTTGGGAGGGAACCTCGCAATGTTCCTGGCCTCGCGCGTGCCGACGCTGCACAAGGTGGTGCTCGGTGCACCGGCGCCGATCTGGTTCCTCGGTTACGACGTGCCGCGCAACGGCCCGCGTCCGGATTTCGCGGCAGTGGCCCCGGATCCGGTGTACTCGAAGGAGAACATCGTGCCCGTGTCGATGCCCATCCTCATCCTCGTGGGCACTGAAGACCGGCTGCTCGCGCTGGATACGCGGCTGCACGACGAACTCGTGAAACATGGCAAGAACGTGCGCATGGAAGTGTACGAGCACGGGTATCACGACTTCGTGCTCGGCAATCAGGGGCAGAAGCGAGGCGACCTGCCGCGCGGCGAGATCCTGATGCAGGGGGCGCTGGATGCGCTGGAGCTGACGGTGAAGTTCGTGAAGGCGGCGCGGTAAGCGCCGACCTGGGGCGGCCGCTCAGTAGTGAGGCGGTTTCTCTTCGGCCGTCGCGCTCGGTCCGAAATCCGATTCCATCGCGGACATCTTGTCGAGCAGGCGCTGATGGCGCTGCGTGGCCTGGTCCAGCTCCTTCTGCTGCCGCGCGACCACGTCGCTGAGTTCGTTCACGGCGAGTTCGAGGTGGGCGAGCTTCTCTTCGATCGACGACAGGCGGTCTGGGGACATTCCTCGTTTTCCAGAAAATGGGGACGCGCCTCAGATGGTATTCCGGCGCCCGAGGCACGTCCCCATTTTCTAGAAAACGAGGAATGTCCCCAGGCGCCGGATTCGTACTTCAACGGCGGTCGTCAGTACCAGATGTCGTAGAGCACATCGAGCACGATGCCGGTGGCGATGGCGGTCAGCACCACGTCGTTGCCGACCCGCACCCAGTGGTAGCCGTACGGCGGGGCGTAGAGCCGGTACGGGCGCCAGTCGTAGACCACGTAGGGACGCGCGTACCAGTGGCTCGGCAGGCGGTCACCGCGGTGCCACATGCGGTAGTAGTAACCGCGCGGGGCATGGTAGTGGCCGAAGTGATACCGATAGCGCGCGTAGTCACGGCGGTCATGGCGGCGGTTGTCCCAGTAGTGCGGATGGCGGTTCCAGTCGCTGCGGTGACGATCCCAGCCACGGTTGTCGTGGTGGTGGTTGTGGCCGTGACGGTTGCGGTCCCAGTCATGGCGATCGTTGTCGCGGCGGCGCTCATGTTCGCGACGCTCCCGCTCGCGACGTTCCTGCTCGCGGCGATCGTTGTCGCGCTGGCTGTACCAGTCCGGGCGGTGATCGTTGTCACGGTCGTGGCGGCGGTCGTTGTCGCGGCGATCATGATCGCGATGATGGTTGCCATCGTTGCGCCGGTCATCGCGGCGATGGTCACGGCGACCATCACGGCGGTCGTGGCCGCGGTCATGGCGCTTGCCTTCCTGCCGCTCCACCTTGTCGGCGATCCTTCCCGCGAAACGATCCTTGTCGTTGTCCTTGGCGAACGCGGCGCCGCTGGCGAGCAGCGAGGCGACGAGCAGAAGGGTCACTGGGCGTTTCATCTGAATCTCCTTGGCGGATCCCATTCGATCCGTTACGGGGCCAGTATCGGTCCGGCCACCTGAGCGGACGCTGAACGTTTACGTTCAGGTTCGTTCAGCTTGTTCAGCTTCGAAGGGGGCGTCTGGGGCCTGGATCCGCTGTGTTTTCAGGGCAGGGGCGCGCGGGCGATGGCGATGTCCCCCGCCACCTCGCCGTTCAGTTCCGCCCAATCAACGTGACCCACGCGGTTGGTCCAGAAAGGGTTGCGATACCGCGCCCCGGTGCGGGCGGTGTAGTCGAGCCAGAAGACCTGCGCCTTCTCGAGTTCGCGCACGGCCTCCTGCTGATGCGCCGGCGTCCGTGTGGCGCGGTACATCGCGAGTGCCGTGGCGCCGCGGATCTTCGCGGCGTAGTACTTCCCCAGCAGCGCCATGGCGCGGATGTCGTCGAGCGTGGCCGCGAGCTCAGGGTTCTTTTTCGCTGCCGCAGCGAGTTTCGGATCACCGAGCCCCGCCAGCGCCGCGTCGGCGCGCGCGTCGATGTTCGCCGCCACCCGCGGCGGCGGCGTGCCGGCAGGCGTCCCGCCGAGTTGCTTCGTCACCGCCTCGACATACTTCGGAATCGGGATGTTGTCGGTGCCGGGATGCACCTTCTGGCCGATGAAGGTTTCCACGCTGTGAAAGCCGCTCGCGGTTTTCGCAGGACCCGGCCGGCTGCGGCAGCCTTCGATGTACCACTGGAAATCGAAGTCCGCCCAATGGAAACCGGTGACGAGTGGATAGATCATCGAGGCGTTCTGCCACGCCGCCAGCAAGGCCGCGCCGTCGACGCCCGCGAATCGCTGCGAGACGATCGCCGCAATCCGCACATTGTCGAGCGTCGGGTCGTAACCCATGCGGCCCCAGAGCAGGAAGTGCAGCCAGTGTTTGTCGTTCTCGAGCTGGCGGCCGCCGCGCGGGGTCTTGGTCAGGAAATCGCGGCCCCATACCCACATGTCGGAGCCGATGTAATAACCCGCGGAAGGCTCATGGGGGATGCCTCTCACGAACTCGCGCACGAAGTCCGGCGCGGCCCACCGGAACATCAGCGCGTCATCGTTGCGCAGCGTCCAGAGGGTCTTCAGGTCTCCGAGTGATTCCACGAACGCGGGGTGGTAGGTCTGCGTGGTGGAGGAGAGTGCGTGCGCCTGCGCGTACTTGAAGCTGAATACGAAATCCACATTGGGCTGGTCGATGACGGGTTTGAACGTGGCGGCGATGTCCTTCGCGCCGGTCTCGTGCTGGCGATGGATCAGGCGGAACTGGCGCTCGGGTTCGGCGCGTGCGGCGTCGAGCACGCCTTGCCCGTAGGTCGAGAGCAGCCAGTTCTCCTTGGCGGTGAAGGAGTCGACGCCGCCGGAGTACATCTTCACCTCGCCCATGTTCTCGCCCGCCGTGAGGCCGATGCCTGCGAGCAGAGGATAAGTGCGGAACATCTCACGCACGCTGGCGCGGAAGTATTCGACGGTCCTCGGATTCTCGAGCGCGTCGGTGATGCCGTATTTGCCCCCGACGCCATACGTGAAGATGTTCCAGGTGATCACGTGGAACCGGATGTTGCGGTCCCGTGCGTATTCCATCACGCGCCGCCAGAAGGCGATCTTCTCGTCCATGGTGAGGCGCTTCACCACTTGCTTGTCCGCGAGCATCCCCGCGTTCAGGAAATCCGTCGTGCGCGTGGAGTAGTCCTCGTCGAACTTCGCGCGAGTGCGCCACACATCGTTCAGCGCCACCTCCGGGAATTCGGGCACCTTCACCATCGACGGGAACGGATGCAGGTTCCACAACGAGACGAAGTTGTAACGCTGGCGCGCGAGATCATCGAGATACTCGCGCCAGAACTCGAAGTCCCAGACCGTGGCGATGTTCTCCTGCGCGGAGTCGCTCATGTCGGAGTAGCTGGGTGAGCGCAGGTCGAGCGGGATGTTGAACTTGGTGCCGCGCAGAGGCATGTAAGGCGCGCGCGCCGTGTCCTGCACGCCATCGACGCCGAACGCGCGGATCTGCTCGGCAAGCTCGAGGACACCGTACATGGCGCCGGCCGGTTTCGAGCTCTCGACCCGGAACCGGCTTCGCGCGCCGGTTCCTTTTCGGGTGAGGGCGAAACCTTCGGCGGTGATGTTCGGCGCCAGGACGGAGATATCCACGGAAAGTTGTTCGCCTGCGGAATCGCGCCCGGCGTGCGCCGCGCCGTGAACGGTACGCAGGCCTCTCGCCGAGAGCGCGGCGTCGAGATCTCCCAGCGCAAACGCGATCTGCGGATCCGCGGGCGCGCGCACCACGGCGGTTTGCGCAACGCAGGGCACGGAAAACATCGCCAGCAATGCCACGATCAGCCGATTCGCGTGTTTCACCCGACCCCCTCCTGGACCTCGCGCCGAGCGTACACTGGCGGGCAAATGCGCAACCCCCGACTTCCGGTGTATTTCATCTCGCACGGTGGCGGGCCGTGGTCATACATGGATGCGGACTCCCGCGCGCCGTACGCGAAGCTGGAGGCCGCGCTGGCCGCCATGCCATCCCGTATAGGACGCACGCCCCGGGCGGTGCTCATGGTCTCCGCACACTGGGAGGAGCGCGAGTTCACGCTCACCTCTCATGCCAGGCCGCCGATGATCTACGACTACGGCGGCTTTCCCGACTACACCTACCGCATCCACTACGATGCGCCCGGCGATCCGTCACTGGCGGAGCACACGCGACAGATGCTGGAGAGGGCAGGTTTGCCGGCGCGGCTCGATCCGCAACGCGGGTTCGACCATGGCGCTTTCACGCCGCTCAAGGTCATCTATCCGGACGCGAACGTGCCCGTGGTGCAGCTTTCGCTGAAGCGCGGACTCGATCCGGAGTCGCACCTGGCGTTGGGCCGGGCGATCGCGGCTCTGCGGGACGAGGATGTGCTGATCGTGGGCAGCGGCCTTTCTTATCACAACCTGCGCGAATTCTTCGACGGCCGCGGGTTCGGGCCCTCTCGACTGTTCGACGACTGGCTGAACGGCGTACTGCTCAAAGGTGACCCTGCGAATCGAAGCAAACTACTGACCGCCTGGGAATCGGCCCCCGCGGCGCGTGCGGCGCATCCGCGCGAAGAACACCTGCTGCCGCTCATGGTGGCCGTGGGCGCGGCCGGTGACGACGTCGCCGAGCTGACATATCACGAGTCGGATTTCCTCGGCGGACTCAGCGTCAGCAGCTATCTTTTTTCGACTTAGTGCTTAAGGGGGTCACTCCCCATTTGCTGGCAAAAGGGGTCAGACTTCAAGCCGCCACTTTATTTCTTTGGCGGGCGCGTGAACCTTTTTTGCGCCTGACACGACTCCCTGATCGTGAGCAACTCATCCCGCCCCGACCCCTGCGCCGATGAATTGCTGGCCGTGCGCTGCCAGCTCGGTGAACGCGACGCTTTCGATGCGCTGATCGCCCGCTGGCACGAGCCGATCTGGCGCTACCTCCGCACGCTCTGCGATTCGGACGATGCCGCGGCGGATCTCGCCCAGGACACCTGGTTGCGCGTTCTGCGCGGACTGCCCGCGCTGCGCGACGCGGGACGCTTTCGCGCCTGGCTGTTCGGCATCGCCAGGCGTGCGGCGATGGACCGGCTGCGTGCCCGATATGCGCAGGCGCTGGAGCCGGAGGCATCGCTCGAGGATCTCGCGGCCCCGGAGCCGGACGAGCCGCTCGAATCCGACCTCGCCGCGTTGCGGGTCCATCTCGACACCCTGCCGTTGCGCGATCGTGAAACGCTGGCGCTGTTCTATCTACGCGAGCTCGGTATCGACGAGATCGCCACATTGCTGAACGTGCCCGCGGGCACCGTGAAATCGCGTCTGTTTCGCGCGAGACAGATGCTGCGCGACAGATTCAACCCCGGAGAATGAACATGAACGTCCGAGAAAACTCCCTGCACGACATCCGCCAGCTTTCGCGTGGGGAGCTGAGTCTCGAGGCCCGGCTGGGCTACGTCGCGTTGCTGCTGTTTTCCTCGGCCATGACCGTAGTGATCGTTTCGCTGTGGCTCACCGAGCCGTTCCTGCCCGCGCGCACGCAGGTCGCCTTTGGCGCGATGTCCATGATCGGCTTGTCTTGGCTGGCGTTCTCGCTGTGGGTGCTTTCCACGCGACGCCCCTTGTTCGCACGGGATCGCGTGATCGCCGGCAGGATGGCCGTGGCGTTCACCGCCCTGTTCCTGGCGGGCGCCGGAGCCGCCGTGTGGGTGTCCAACAGCGCCGCTGCCTACGGCGCGCTGATCACGGGCGGCGCGATGCTCCTCGCGGCGCTGGTCGTATGGTCGCGTGCGCGCCGCCGTTTCGAGCAGTTGTCCGCACGGCGAGCCGCATTGTCCGCCGGCTGAGCGCGCTCAGCTCCCTTCCTGCACGGTGTGATCGCCCAAGGTGTCCTCGACGTACAACCGCTTGACCGCCACCACGCCCACTGCGGCCAGCGGGGTGGCGAGCACGATACCCAGCGGCCCTGCGAGCGCACCCATGACGGCCTGAGCGAACAACAGCAACGCCGGCGCCAGATATACCGCGCGTTGCTGCACGAATGGCTCGGCCACGTTCTCGACGATCTGCACGCCGGCATAGATCGCGGCGGCATAGATCGCCGCGTCCGGGGACTGCGCCAACGCGACGAGCACGGCCACGACGCCCGCGAACAACGAGCCGAGGAACGGGATGAAGGTCAAGCCGCCGGCCAGTAATCCCAGCGCGCCCGCATACTCGATGCCAGCCAGCCGGAAGCCGATGTAGGTCAGCGTCCCCACGAGCGTCATGAGGCACAACTGTCCCAGCGTCCACCGCTGGAGCATGTGACCGAGCTCGGCGAGCAACTCGCTCGCCCGTTTGCGATGTTGTTTGGGCAGCAGGTGCAGCGTGCCCTTGACGTAGACCTCCGGCTGCGCCGCGAGCAGCACGGCCACGAACCCGACGAGCGCCACGTTGGTGAGCGCGCCGAACGCGGTGGCGATGGTGGCCATGCCATTGCTGACGACGCTGTCCGTGGGGCCGTCCATGGTCTTCTCCATGGCCTCGCCCACGACGGGCATGTCGCTGACGCGCGCGCGAAGCTGCTCGATCATGTCTGGCAGCCGCTTCCACACGCCGCGCACTTCCTCGACCATGGTCTGGCCGACGAGCCAGAACGCCAGCCCGAGCAACGACACCAGCACCAGGAGCACGATGCCCAGTGCGATGCGCGCGTCGATTCCGACGCGTTTCGCGATCCAGTCGCTGGGTGCGCGCAGGATCACCGACACCAGCACCGCGCCGAAGAACAGCAGCAGTACGTCGAACAGATAGACGACGAGTGCGAGGAGGATCAGCGCGGTGAACGTGGCACGCAGCGTGCGACCGGAAGGGATGGCCATGGGCGCATCTAACAGCCCGGACGGCTTATCGGGCCGTAGGACTGGGCGCCAAAGTTGCTAGGACTAAGTCGACTCAGTCAGCGGGGACGGTGCGCTCGCGCGCCCAATCCCGCAGCTCGGCGATCTTCTCGCCGAGCACGACGGACAACGGTCGCGTCGCTTCCATCTCGGCGGCGATCATGCGTGCATCGGCCTTTTGATTGCCGGCGTGCGCGTTGTAGAGCGCCGACACCACGGCCTGCTCGATCTCGGCGCCGGAGAAACCCTCGCAACGTTGCGCGAGCACCTTCATGTCGTTTTCGCCGACGGCCACACCGCGCTTCTTGCAGTGGATGTTCAGGATCTCGAGCCGCGCCGCGGGCGAGGGCAGGTCGACGAAGAAGATTTCATCGAAGCGTCCCTTGCGCACCAGCTCCGGCGGCAGCGCAGTGATGTCGTTGGCGGTGGCGACGATGAACACGCGTGCACGCTGCTCGGCCAGCCACGTGAGGAAAGCGCCGAGCACGCGACGTGAAGTGCCGCTGTCGCCTTCTCCGGTGGACAGCGCCTTCTCGATCTCGTCGAGCCACAACACGCATGGCGCCAGCGCCTCCGCGGAGCTCAGCGACTCGCGCAGGTTCTTCTCGGACTCGCCGTGCCACTTGGAATACAGCGCGCCGAAATCCAGGCGCACCAGCGGTACGCCGAGCACGCCCGCCGCGGCGCGCGCGGCGAGGCTCTTGCCGCAACCCTGCACGCCGAGCAGCAACACGCCTTTGGGCGCATCGAGTCCGGGCGCGGTGCCATCGAAGGCGGCTTTGCGCTGCAGGATCCAGCGGCGCAGATTCTTCATGCCGCCCACGTCGGCGAAACGCGCGGTGTCCGCTTCGAAGGACAACGTGCCGCCGCGGTTCAGGAGCTGGTACTTCGCCGCCAGCATCGGCTTGATGTCGTCTTCGGTGAGCGCGCCGTCGTTGAAGATGGCCTGGTGTGCGAGCCGCTCCACGTCGTGCAGCGTGAGCCCGCCCAGGTTGTCGACCATCTTCTCGATGACCTTCACGTCGATCTTCGGCAGGCCGCCGCGCTGCTGGCCCCACTCGCGCGCGGCGCGCATGACGATCGCGTGGCGCTCCTTCTTGTCCGGCAGCTCCATCTTGAACCGCGCCGCCAGGTGTTCGAGCTCCTTGGGCAGCGTCATCTCGTGGCTGATGAGCACGATCGTGCGCGCGCACTTCTTGTAGTCCTGCGCGATGTCCTTGAGCGTGCGCACGAACATCGGGTTGTCGAGATAGGGATGGAAGTCGAGCAGCACGTAGATGCCGGCCATGTTGGTGGCGCGGATGTGTTTGAGGAGCTGCTCGGGCTGCGCCAGCGTCTTCTGGGGGCCGCCGAGGTCCACGTCGATGCGGTTCAACCCTTCGGTGACGGTCCACTGGAAGACACCCCAGTTCTTGCCGCGCTGGGCGCGCATGGCCGCGTCGCGGACCATCTCGAGCGCGCGGGTTTCTTCACGGCTTTCGAGGACCACCAGCGCCACCCGGGAGGCGAGGAGGGTTTGTAGTTCGCCCGAAGGGGAATCGTCGGCGGGGTTCATTGGGCGCGAACTTTAACAAAACGCCCCATCCAGGGGCCCGTCTGACAGCCAGCTTTGTGAGCCCATCGTGATTTGGAGCGGGCCATGACACTGACATCGGGCTTGCCTACAATCCGCCGCTTTCTCACGACAGGGCGAGCAACAGTGAAGAAGGCGCCGGCGAAGAAGGCCAAGGGCAAGTTCATCGATCCGTTCACCCCGGCGGAGATCCAGCGGCTGGTGGCGGAGTTCGGCTCGCCGCTGCTCATCATCGACTGCCAGCGCGTGCGCGAGCAGTACCGCAAGCTGCACAAGGCGCTGCCGGGTGTCGATCTGCACTACGCGCTCAAACCACTGCCGCATCCCGCCGTGGTCGAGACCATCGTGGAGCTCGGCGGCTGGCTGGATCTCGCGACCACGGGCGAGGCGCAACTCGTCGCGCAGCTCGGCGTCGATCCGGCGCGCTGCATCCACACGCATCCCATCAAGCGCGACATCGATATCCGCAATGCGCTGCACCTCGGCGTGAAGATCTTCGTGGCCGACAACCCGGACGAGGTCCGCAAGTTCGAGGCCTACAAGGATCAGTGCGAGCTGCTGTTGCGCGTGTCGTTCCGTTCGCCGGGAGCGGTCGTCGACCTGTCGCGGAAGTTCGGCTGCGATCCCGAAGACCTGCTCGAGCTCGCGCGGCTGGCGCGCAAGCTCGGTATTCCTGTGCGCGGGCTTTCGTTCCACGTGGGATCGCAGGCCGCGGATCCCAGCAAACACGTCGAAGCCATCCAGGTCTGCGCGAAACTCATGGCCCAGGCGCGCAAGGAAAAGCTCGGCGTCTTCGATACGCTGGATATCGGCGGTGGTTATCCCATCGAATATGGCCAGAAGGTGGCCGACATCAGCCGCTTCTGCGCGCCGATCCGCGCCGCGCTCGCCAAACTACCCGCACGCATGCGCGTGATCGCCGAGCCCGGCCGGTTCATCTGCGGTCCGGCGGCGATCGGCGTGGCTTCGGTCATGGGCCGCGCCAAGCGCGAGGGACATTGGTGGTACTACCTGGACGACGGCCTGTACGGCTCGTTCAGCGGGCAGTTGTTCGACCACGCCAAGTACCCGGTGGAATCGCTGAAGCAGGGCGGCGAGAAGTTCCCGTCGGTGCTCGCGGGTCCGACCTGCGACAGCATCGACGTGATCGGTGAAAACCTCATGCTGCCGCAACTCAAGGCCGGTGATCTCATCGTGGGCCGCGCCATGGGTGCATACACCTGGGCCAGCGCGTCTGAGTTCAACTTCTTTCCCAAGGCCACGGTGGTGTCGGTGAACCGCAAGCCCGGAGATACGGGTACGGTCATGCCGCTGCCGTTCTAGCCACGCGGACAATTTCGGTACAAATTCTGGCTAGTTAGCGCCTTGTTGGCGCGGCGCCGCCGGGTGCAGTCTGCGCGGCATGCGTTTCCACGTCGCCTTGTTTGCTTCCGCGTCGCTGCTCGCCGCCTGCGGCGGGTCCGGTGATTCCAGTGTCGACCTGCTGGATCGTGAACCCCAGCTCGGACAGGAGTTCGTGCTGGGTTATGGCGCATCGACCCAGGTCCAGGACCTGATCCTCAAGTTTTCAGCGGTCAGCGAGGATTCACGCTGTCCGATCAACGGCGTCTGCGCACAGGAAGGCAACGCGAAAATCCTGCTGAGCGCCATGCGCGGGAGCAGCGTCGCCGTGATCGAGCTCAACACACATCCTGATGAGCGATCGCTCGCCTATTTCTCCGGCTACGTCATCATGCTGCGGGATCTGCATCCCTATCCGTTCGCTCCCTTGCAGACTCATCTGCCCACGTACAAGGCGACACTGGTAGTCGACGGACACGCGATCCCGGCCGGCTGACTTGTTCGCCGGACGGCGCGCCCCCAGACTCCGGCGCATGAGATTCATCACGCTCCTGGCCTGCGCGGGGTTGTCGGCCTGCACGGCCGGTGTGTCCGGCACCACGCCGGTCGAGACCGGCCAGGAATTCTTACTGGCGGAACGTGCGGCTGCGCAAGTGCGCGGAGTAACGATCCGATTCGATGAGGTGATCGAGGATTCCCGTTGCCCGATGAACGCCCGTTGCGTGTGGGAAGGCAATGCGCGCGTGGCCTTCACCCTCCGGCACGCGGGGAAAACTGCGTCGCTGACACTGAACACCAGCGAACGCTTCGAGACCCGGAAGGAATTCGGCGACATCGCCTTGCGGCTGGTGCGCCTGGAACCGACGCCTATGGCGGGCGAAAAGGTGAAGGAGTACACCGTGGTGCTCGTCGCCGAGGCCAGACCATGAATCAGGATTGGAGCCGCCGCCGCTGGTTGAAGTCCGTGATCGCAGGAGGAGTGGGTGTCGCGCTCGCGCGGATCGGCTGCGCGGATCAGACGGCTGCGGTGGTCGCGGAAGAGGCGCCGGCGGAAGAGCGGCTGCTCGAGCTCTTCAACATCCACACGAACGCCACCGTGAAGGCCGTCTACAAGCGCGGCGCCGAATTCGACGCCGCGGCCATCGAGTCGTTCAAGAACCTGCTGAAGGATCGCCGCAACGGCGATGTCCACGAAATAGACGTGCGTCTCTACGACCAGATGTTCGAGCTGGCGCGCATGGCGAAATGCCATCCGCATTACGACATCATCTCCGCGTACCGCTCCCGGGAGAGCAACGACAAGATGTCGGCGCGGCCGGGCAGCGGCGTCGCGAAGAAATCGCTGCACATGCAGGGCCGCGCGATCGACGTGCGACTGCGTGGCTGCTCCTGCGCGAGGCTGCGGGATCTGGCGCTGGAAGCGAAGTTCGGCGGCGTGGGGTACTACGAGAAGTCCGACTTCGTGCACCTGGACACGGGTGCCTTCCGGACCTGGACGGGCTGAGCTGCCAGGTTTCTCACCGGGACCGCGGTCGCGCCGAGCGGCGGCGCGGGCGAGCAGCGGTTGAAAAAATTTCAGGTGGGAGAATTCGCGCGCTCGCGACACATATATGAAACAAGAATCACAACACCCGGACGAGAACTCCTTGCCTACCGCCATTCATCGGCGCGTGAACGAAGCACGCGCCGGCCGTGACGCCACCGTGCTCGGCCGCTGCGCTTCCGGATGGGCCGTCTTCGGTCAGCAGCAGTTCGTGCAGGGCTACCTGCTGCTGCTCCCCGATCCGGTGGTGCCGGATCTGAATGCGCTCACGCCCGAGCGTCGTTCGCAGTTCCTGCTGGATATGTCGCGTCTCGGTGATGCGCTGATGCGCACGCTTTCGCCCATCCGCATCAACTACGCCATCTTCGGCAACGTGGAGCCGGCGCTGCATGCGCATGTGATCCCGCGTTACCGCACGGAACCCGAGCATCTGCAGACGCAACATCCCTGGGCCTACGACTGGGGCGCCGCGCCGTCCTTCGATCCTGTCGCGGCTGCGCCGCTGGTGAAGGCGCTGCGTAACGAACTCTCGCAACTCGGTACCTTGCGCACGCCCTGATGGCCGTGAGCCCGCGATTCCTCGTGTACGTGCTCGAGCAGTTGGGCCGGCTGCGCGCGGTGCGCGCCAATCGAATGTTCAACGGCGTGGGGCTGTACAGCGACGAGATCTTCTTCGCGGTGCTCGTCGACGACACGCTGTACTTCAAGACCAGCGATCTCAACATCGCGGACTATCGCGAGCGCGGCATGCCCCAGTTCATGCCATTTCGCGACCGGCCAGAGAC
>JBKPPO010000182.1:0-12087 GCA_046733635.1 Pseudomonadota bacterium
ACGGCCTTGCTCGCGTTGGGCGATCGGGCCGGCGCGTGCACCGCGTTCCGGAATGCGCTGAAGCTGGATGGCTCGCGAATCCACAGTCAGCGGGCGTTGGGAAATCTGCTCTTCGATTGCGGGCAATTCGACCAGGCTCTGCGTTGCTTCGAGCTTTGCGAGGCGTCCCGATGATCCCGGAGCGCAACGGCAATGTGCTCGCGCTGGTATCCGCGCTCGATGAAGCCGGCATGTTCGTGATCTTCGCGGCACGCACCCACCGTGCGAACCAGGAAAGCACGCGTGAACGCCAGTGCCTCTGCTATCTGTTCCATGCCGCTGGCATGTGCGGCGCGCAGTCGCTGTTCGTGGAGCTCCAGCAGGTCATCACAGCCGATGCCGACATGGGCTTCGTGGCGAACAATCGCGGCGCGCCGCTGGTCAGCCGTGCAGAGATCCTGCTGCTCGCCGCACTGGCGCATTGGCAGCGACATCCGCGGGATCATTCGGATCATGCTCTGGCGCCGCTGCTGCGCGCCACGGTGCGGCGAATCGCCGCGCCGTTGGCGCGACAATTCGCCCAGGCCATGATCCAGGCGGGTCTGGTGTTGAATTGCGAACTCCCCGAAGTGCAGTTCGAACGGCCTTGTTGCCATCCCGGTCTCTCGATGCACTGACCCGAGGCCAGTTCCTTTACGATTCGCATCCAGGAAATCGGGTCTGGAGTGAATCATGCGATTGCGCACGATCTGGCCGCTGGCTTGCGCCTCGGCCCTGCTGATACTGCCGGGATGTGGGCGCAAAGAGGAGCCGCCGCTGCCGCCGCCTGCCGCCACGTCGCCGACCGATTTCGATGGCCTCGTGGCTTCGTTCGTGGATGCGCGCTTCAAGCGTGATCCCTACTTCGCCGTTCAAGCCGGTCGCCATGAATTCGACGGCCAGATGCCTGACTGGAGTCGCGCGGCCATCGATGCCGACGTCGCCGAGCTGCGCGGCTATCGCACGCGATTCGAAGTCCTGGAACCCGGCACGCTGAGTGCCGCGCAGAAGTACGAGCGCGAGTACCTGCTCTGGGTCATCGATACGCAGCTGTTCTGGCTGGATACGGCGGCATCGCCATACCGCAATCCCGCCTGGTATCTCGACCGGCTCGATCCTTCGATGTATCTGACGCGCGAATACGCGCCGTTGCCCGAGCGGCTCCAGGGATTCCTCGGCTACCTGCGCGCGATCCCGGCGATATCCGCGAACATCCGGGCGAACCTGCGCACGCCGTTGCCACGCTCGTTCGTCGAGCATGGCGCCGCCGGATTCGGCGGCTACGCCGAGTTCTTCCGGAAGGAAGCGCCGCCCCTCTATGTGTCGATCACCGACGAAAAATTGAAACGCGACCTGCACGAAGCAACCGAGACAGCGGCGCGTGCGATGGACGAGCTGCACGCGTGGCTGGATTCCCAGCGCGGCGCCGCCACGGAAGATTTCGCGCTGGGCGCGGGCCGGTTCCGGGAGATGCTGCGCGCGACCGAACAGGTCGATCTGCCGCTCGAGGAGCTGGAGCTCGTGGGCCGCAAGGATCTCGAGCGCAACCTGGCGGCGCTGCGCGAAGCGTGCGCGACCTTTGCGCCGCGCGCCTCGATGGCGGCTTGCGTGGACCGCATGCGCGCCAACAAACCCAAGGGTGGTTCGGTGGAGGGCGCGCGGGCGCAGCTCGCCGAACTTCGCCAGTTCGTGATCGATCGAAAGATCGTGAGCATACCGAGCGAAGAGCAGGCGCTGGTCGCCGAGTCTCCGCCCTACAACCGCGGGAACTTCGCGTACATCACCACGCCGGGTCCGTTCGAGAATCCCGCGGTCAAGGCCATCTACTATGTGGCGCCCCCCGACGCGAAATGGAGCGCGGCGGAGCGCAACGCCTATCTTCCGGGCCGCGCCTATCTGCTGTTCGTCTCCGCGCACGAAGTGTGGCCGGGTCACTACCTGCAGGGGCAGTTCGCGAACAAGCACCCGTCCAAGACCATCGGCCTGTGGTGGGACTATGCCTTCGGTGAAGGCTGGGCGCACTACGCCGAAGAAATGATGTACGACGCGGGACTCGGCGCCGGGGATGCGGAGATGCGTGTGGGCATGCTCGCGAACGCACTGCTGCGGAACGTGCGATTCCTGTCGGCCATCTGCCTGCACAGCGGCTGCATGCCGCTGGCCGAATCCGAGAAGATGTTCCGCGAACAAGCCTTCGCGGATGCAGGCAACGCACGGCAGCAGGCGTTGCGCGGCACCTATGACCCCGGATACCTCGCGTACACGCTGGGCAAGCTCATGATCCGCAAGCTACGCGCCGACTGGCTCGCTGCCAATCCGGGCGCGACCCAGCAGCGGTTCCACGACGAGTTCCTGTCTCACGGCGTGCCGCCCGTGCCCATGGTGCGCCGGGTGATGCTCGGGCCCGATGCGCCCGGCAGCGTCCTCTGAGCGAGCTAACTACCAGGAGAAGAGATGCAACGTTCGATGATGATCGGGAAACTGCATGGATTGCGCGTGACCGGCGCGGAACTCCACTACGAGGGTTCGATCGCGCTGGACCCGGAGCACACCGAGGCGGCCGGCATCCTGCCGCATGAATTCGTGGAGATCTGGAACAAGACCACCGGTGCGCGCATCAGCACATACGTGATCCCGGGCGAGCGCGGCTCGCGATGCTGCATTCTGAATGGCGCCGCAGCAAGGACGTGTCAGATCGGCGACGAGCTGATCATCGCGGCGCGTGCGACTGTCGCCGAACAGGAACTTTGTGAGTTTGTGTCACGAACGTTGGTTTTCTGTGCAGAAAATCGCGTGTTGCACCATATCGAACACCGCTTGGCCAAGGATGTTAGGGGCGAGTGGATCCTGTCGGCCGCCGCCGACAGCTAGTCAGAGAACATGCTGAGGGAACTTCTGAGCGCCGCTGTGCTCCCATCCGCATATGCGCAAACTGATCGTTCCCGCGGCCATCACTGCCGCGTTTGCAGGAGTTGCGCTCGCGCAGGTTGAAGCGAGCAGCAGCACGTATTTTCTCGACATCGATCCGGCTCGTTATGCGGGGCCCGCAAGCCAGCGCCTCGAGCTGCGCGTCGGCGATCAACCTCGCCACATCAGCTTCGGTGACCAGGACGAAGTCTGCGTGCAGCTTCAGCGGGTGACGGGCGAGGGTGAAGTGATCAGCGCGCGGATCCGCACGTTGAGCCCGGAGCCGCAGACCGCAAACGTGCGCGTCGTAGCGCCCGACATTTCGCCCGGCACCTACCGCAGCACGCCCTGGGGCATGTTGATCCGGGCGACGCCGCAACGCGCGGAAGCCACGGCGAAGCCGGCTGCGTTCAAGGAAGCGCCGGTCTGCACGATCTGAGCGAGATCCGGAGTCCGGCGCTCAGTCCTGCGCGCCGGACTCCCTGAAGACTTCGATGATGCGACTCTCGTTGTCGCCCGCGGCGCTGCGGGCGCAAAGTTTCTTGTAGAGATCCTCGGCTACCTTGCCGAAAGGCGCTGCAGCCTCGAGCTTGCGTGCGAGGCGCAACGCGTAATCCACGTCCTTCAGCCGCAACGATGGCGTGAATGTCGCCGCGCCGCCGTGATCGCCGGCGACGAAGCGCCTGACATTCCTGACGACCTGCGGGCTTGCGGCCTGGCCGCTCGCCACGGCATCGGCCACGAGCTTGAGATCGAGGCCCGCGCGTTCCGCGAGCGCGATTCCCTCTGCGGCAGACGCGATCTGCACGGCCCCCATGAGATTCACCATGAGTTTGTAGACGGTGCCTTGTCCCACCGGCCCGAAGTGCATCACGCGTGTGGCGAGTGACGCAAAAATCGGCCGCGCCGCATCCAGGTCTTCGGGCGCCGCGCCCACGAGCAAGGTGAGCGTTCCCGCGGCAGCCGCATCGGGCAGGCCCGTCACCGGCGCGTCCACATAGCGGAATCCGCGCGCGCGAACTTTCCCGGCCAGTTCCAGCACCCAGTCGTGTGAGATCGTCGAACACTCGATGACGAGCGCATCCGGAAGGTTGTTTGCCGCGAGCGCGCCGAAATCGCCGAGCCACATGGATCGCGAAGATTCGTCATCGGCTGTCATGCCGATGATCACATCGGCTTTTTCTGCCGCCGCTCGAGGCGAGCCGGCGACACGCGCGCCGAGTTTCGCCAACGGCGCGGCTTTCTCGGGGGTGCGGTTGTAGACCGAAAGCGTATGGCCGGCGGCTAGCAGTCTCGCGGCCATGCCGGAGCCCATCTTGCCGAGGCCAAGGAAGGCAACGCGCATCAGGCGCGGCCCGCATAGAAGAAACGAGTGGATGTCATCCCGGCTCCCATCGTGGAACCGGGATGATAGCCGGTTACCTCGCCAGCCAGCCGCCGTCGACGGGCAACACGACGCCTTGCACGTAATTCGAGGCCGCGGAGGCGAGGAAAACTGCCGCGCCGCCCAGGTCCTTGGGGTCGCCCCAGCGTCCGGACGGAATGCGCGCGAGGATCTCCGCGTTACGCTTCACGTCGGCCTGGAGCGCCGCCGTGTTGTTCGTCGCGAAGTATCCGGGCGCGATGGCGTTCACGTTGATTCCGCTCACGGCCCACTCGTTGGCGAGGATTTTCGTGAGGCCCGCGATGCCGCTCTTGCTCGCGGTGTAGGAGGGTACGCGGATGCCACCCTGGAACGAGAGCATGGAAGCGATGTTGATGATCTTGCCGCCGCCGTGCGGAATCATGTGGCGCGCCGCGGCCTGCGACAGGAAGAACACCGACTTCAGGTTCACGTCGATGACGGCGTCCCAATCGGCTTCGGTGAAGTCGATGGAGTTGTTGCGGCGGATGGTGCCGGCGTTGTTCACGAGGATGTGCAGGCCGCCGAGCTTGTCGACGACATCCTTGATCACCGCCGCATTGTCCGGCTTCGCGCCGAAGTCCGCCTTGACCCAGACGGCTTTGCGGCCCAATGCCTTCACGGCTGCGACCGTCTCCGCTGGATCGCTGCGGCCGATCGCGGCGATGTCCGCACCTGCGGCCGCAAGCGCCTCGGCGATGCCGCGGCCGATACCCGTATTCGCTCCCGTGACGGCGGCAACCCGGCCCGTCAGATCGAAGGGTGAGCCGCTCATCGGAGCTGATCCATGGGGACCCAGGCGACGTCCTTGTATTCCTGGTTCTCGCCGCCCATCGCCCAGATGAAGCTGTAGTTAGACGTTCCGCAGCCGGTGTGGATGCCCCACGGCGGCGAGATCACGGCTTCTTCATTGGCCACGAAGATGTGCCGCGTCTCGTGCGGTTCGCCGAGGATGTGCACCACGCGCGCGTCCGGCTTGAGGTCGAAATAGAAATACGTTTCCGCACGACGCTCGTGCAGGTGGCAGGGCATGGTGTTCCACACGCTGCCTTCCTGCAGCGAAGTGAGGCCCATGAGTAGCTGCGCGGACTTGCAGATGTCGGGATTGATGTACTGGTAGATGGTGCGCGCATTGGCCGTGGCCGGCGAACCCACAGGCATGGGGTTCGCCTTCTTCACGTCGATCTTCACCGTTTCGTATCGGGCGTGCGCAGGCGTGCTCGCGAGGTAGAACTTCGCGGGCGCGTCTTTCGAGTCGGAGCTGAACACCAGCTTGTTAGTGCCCTGAGGGACGTACAGACCTTCGCGGGCCGCCAACGCCCATTCCTTTCCGTCGACGAGCACCTTGCCATTGCCGCCGACATTGATGATGCCGAGCTCGCGGCGCGCCAGGAATGGACCCTTGCTGAGAGCGGGAACTTCACTGAGCTCGATGGCCTTGTTCACCGGCATCACGCCACCGTTGATCATGCGCTCGATGTGGCTGAACGTGAGGCTCACGTCATCGGGAACGAAGATGCCCGAGATGTGGAACACCTCGCGCATCTTCGACGCATTGAGCGTCGGGATGATGGAAGGGTGACTGGCGTGTCGGGTCTCGAACTTCATGGCCTCGATCCGGGTCTTGTCTGGGGTGGCGATTCTAGCCGAGCCGCACCCGCATGGAAACCGGTGTCATCGCGCGTGGCGCGAAGCTTAACAATGCGTGTCGGACTCGGGGGATGTGGATCGCTCAGGCCCGGCTGGGTGGCTGGCAGGAATCGCGGATGACGAGGTGCGGCTCGAGCGGCGTGACCATGGCGTGCGTGCCGCCGGCCGCTTCGGGATGCAGGATCTTGTTGGCGGCCAGGCGTCCGAGTTCGCGGATGGGCAGCTTGATCGTCGTCAACGACGGCAGCAGCCGCGCAGCCAGTGGGCCGTCATCGAAGCCGACGATCGAGAGATCACCGGGGATCGAAAGACCGAGGCGATTCGCGACTCGGTACACACCCGCCGCCATCTCGTCGTTGCTCGCGAAAATGGCCGTGGGACGCGGATTGAGCGCGAGCAGTTTTTCGCCGCCTGCGACGCCGGATTCGTAGGTGTACCCACCCTCGACGATGAGTTCGTTCGCGAACGCGATGCCGCGCGCGGCCAACGCTTCGCGGAAACCGGCCAGGCGCTCGACGGCGGACCGGAAGCCCGGCGGGCCGGCGATGTAACCGATGCGCTTGTGGCCCAGCGACACGAGGTAGTTTGCGACTTCCGCGACCGCCAGGCGGTCGTTCGAGATGACGATTCGCGCGGGGTCATCGAGCTGCGTGTAGGTGATGCGCACATACGCGCAATCCGCGGCCGTCAGCGCGCGCGTGAGTTCGTCATTCTCGGAGATCGGCGGCAGCAGGATCACGCCGCGGAGCTTCTGTCGTTCCACGAAGCGACGGACGCCGGAAATGAAATCGGGCTTCTTGCGGTCGCAGGGATGCACGACGACTTCGTACTCGGAGTTACGGACCGCATCCAGCGCGCCTTCCATGAGGTTCACGATGTACTGCGCGTTCGGGTTGTCGTAGACCAGTCCGATGAGGAACGCCTTGCGAAAGGCGAGGCCGCGCGCTTGCGGATCGGGCACGTAGCCGAATTTATCGATGACGGCCTGGATGCGAGCTCGCGTCGCTTCCTGAACCAGCGGCGACTGGTTGATCACGCGTGACACGGTCTTCTTCGAGACACTCGCAAGCCGCGCGATGTCGTTGATCGTGGCGTTACGCCCGGGCTTGATACCCGCCGGCTTCATCACGCCTGCTGCCTTCACGGGCGCCGCCGGCTTCGGCGGCGTTTTCAGAGGCGCGGTCTTTTTCCGGGTGCGTGTCATGGTGGGCGATTGTACGGAAGGCCGCGTCCGGCGGGCAGGGATGTCTCTCTAACAATCAGGGAGGGGCAACCGGTGTCATGGGCACGGTGCGGCAGCGGAGGCTGCCGATCCCGGCGAAGATTGCCTCGGCCGATTGTCCTGCCCGTATCGAGTGGACACCCGTGGCTGCCCCGGTGGACACGTAGTCTCCGGCCTTGAGCGGGCGGCCGCGACGCGCGTTGACGCGCAAGGCAAACGCCAGGGCGGCCAGCGGGCCGCCGCTCACGTTGGCGGCGTTGCCCCTGCCAATGACCGCGCCATCGATGCGCGTTTCAACGTTCAGGGACTCGAGAGGGCGGCTCTGCCAGTCGGTCACTTCGATTCCGAGCAGCAGCCCGGCGTTGTTGCCGAAGTCGCTGGCGACCACGGCCGGGCCGTAGTCGTTGATGTTCTGCAGCGGACTGCTGGCAATTTCGATGCCGATGTACATCGACTTCACGAAGCGCCGCGCGGTTTCGGTGGTCCAATCCACGACCGTGGCGGGAGCGTCTTTTGCAAGCTGCACCACGAATTCCGCCTCCACGGCGGCGAAGCCCTGGGCGTAAACGGGCGCGTCGATGACCTCAGAGCCATCGGTGCGTTGGACGCTTGCGGCGAAGATCGGCCCGACGAGCCGCTGCGCGCCGTACTTCTGGCTCAAGGGCTCTGGAATCCACCCGACTTTCCAGCCGGCGATGGAATCGCCCCAAAGCGAGATCGCCTCATCCTGGCAACGGTATGCCGAGTCGAGGTCCTGCGGCATGGCGCCGGGATATTGCGTGAAGAAACCGGAGGAACGGCGCGCCTTCACGAACTCGGCGGCCACCCCCTTGGCATCGAACGCGAGGTCCGAAACAACAGATACCAATTTTTAACCTTCTGTATTAGAGCGTTCTGCTGCAGGCAGCGTTATATCGGGAAACCGGTGTCATTTTCAATGGTTCGACGGGACATTGCATGTCAAATGGTCGCGTGCCGAATCCGTTCACTATCGAGCGCATTGTTCAACAACCACTGGGGAGCTGCCATGACGCTACTCGCATTTCCGCGAGCCGTGGGGGCGAAACCGCGGTTTCAGTTCCGATCGCGAACCGACTACGTGCCCTGCTGGATGAAGGGCACCTTGGCGAACAACCGCCGCTCGGCGCCGCGGGGATCGTCCTCGAGCCGGCTCTGCACGTCGAATACCATGGTCGCGCGCCGCGGGAGCGTGTAGGGCTCCCACCGCGCGAGACCCACATCGTTGGGATCGCCCGTCCGGGCGAAGGCGAGCAGGGCCCTTTGCATCGTGTCGCACACACGCCGCGCATCCTCGCCGTCGCCCGTGGCCGAGCCCGGCGCGGTGAGCGTGCCGAACATCAGCGGAATGTCGAGCGTGTGGAAGGCGCCCCACTTGCCGCCGTCTTGCGGTGATCCCCAGTCGAGTTGGTAGGCGAAGGCGGGCGAGCCCTGCGCGGCGCGAAGCTCGGCTTCCACCACGGCGCCGCGCCAGGAGCGTCCCGCCGTGGTGGCCGCGAAGAAGACGTCCGTCGGCGAGTAGTTTGGATACAGCCGGCGATATTCGGCGACGACCACGTCCCCCGAGATGTCCACGCGCATCTCGCCTTCGAGCTTCCGCGGAAGTTCTTCCCAGGTCACCGTCCATGCGGAGGGGTCACCGCGGCCGATCAGCGATCGCGTCTCGTCGTGGGTGTTGCCGATCATCATCGGGATGCCCGCGGACTGCGCCGGCGCATCTGGATAAAACGGATGGCGGGTGAGCGAGCGTTCATCCAGCACCGGTCCCATGTAAAGGCTGCCCCGCCCGATGTATGGATCGACTGTGCCCGCGTGGGCGCGCAGCAATGTCTCGACCGGAACCTGGCGCAGCGACGCCGCGTTCGAAGCTTGCACGCCCAGCTTCTCGAGCAGCACTCGCGTACGGCCCGCGGCATGCAGGGGTCCCGAAGCGGTCAACTGCTGCCCGCTCATGGTGACGGCCCGGTGGAACAAGCCAGCCGCGGCGGGCATGGCCATGAGGGTGGCGATCTTCGCGCCCCCGCCGGACTGGCCTAACAAGGTGACGCAGGCGGGATCGCCGCCGAATTCCGCGATGTTGTCGCGCACCCATCGCAGCGCGAGGACGAGATCGAGCTGGCCCACGTTCCCTGAATCCGGGTGGCCGGGAAGGTAGAGATATCCGAACAGGCTCAGCCGGTGGTTCACCGTGACGACGACCACGTCGCCGCGGCGGCACAACGCCGCGCCGTCGTACAACGGACTGGAGCCCGATCCCGTGGAATAGGCGCCGCCGTGGATGTAGACGATGA
Source organism: Pseudomonadota bacterium (assembly GCA_046733635.1). Classification (GTDB taxonomy): domain Bacteria; phylum Pseudomonadota; class Gammaproteobacteria; order Steroidobacterales; family Steroidobacteraceae; genus CADEED01. Next base: position 9,509 of record JBKPPO010000182.1, read on the forward strand.
CGGGCCGAGGCTTCGACGCCTTCTCGCGTGGAGCGACGACGTTGAGGAACAGGCAGTCCTCGGACTGATTCGGCTCCGATCCGGGTTGCGGACTTGCGGCGCCAAACTCACGGGCCTCAATGATCGCGCGCCAGGGCTTGGGCGCCTGCGGCGGCTGGAAGCGCAGGGAAGACGTATCCGCGCCGTATCGGAGCCCACGGAAGATCATGAGGTCCCCGTCCACGAATCCGCGCACGCGTCCGGCCGTCGTTCGGATGATCGGCGAAGACGAAGGCGCGGCGGCGAGGGACAGGGAGATCGGCGCCAGTGCAGCGGCCGTCAGCAAACGGCGGCGCGCCGCGTTCAACTCCAGGGGTTTCTCAGCCTTCATCGTTCAAAGCCCAGTTCTGCACGAGGGTCGGCCATACGGCAACGTCTTTGCCGGCGACGCCGCGCAATCCGAATCCATGGCCGCCGGTGGCGAAAACGTGGAGCTCGCTGCGCACGCCGGCCTTGCGCAGGGAGTCGTACATGCGGAGGGAGTTCTCCACCGGGACGCTGGTGTCGTCGCTGGCGTGGATCAGCAGCGTCCGCGGCGTTCTCGGGCCGACGTTGGCGTCCGGCGAGTAACGCGCCAAATCCGCCTCCGGCACGCCTCCCAGCTTCAATTGATTTGCAGAACCCGCATGCGCCGCCGCGCCCGCCGTGGCGATCACGGGATACATGAGCACCGCGAAGTCCGGCCGCGCGGATTCCTCATCGATGGCGTCCTGCGCGGGGTACTTCAATGCGGGCTCGGTGATGAGCCGGGCGCACAAGTGCCCACCCGCGGAAAATCCCATCACACCGATGCGGCGAGCGGCGCTTCCCATCGGTAGTCGCCGCGCCCTCAGCAGCCGAATCGCGCGCATGGCGTCGTGAACCGGCGCGTCCGCGCCCGCCGCCCACCCATCCGCGGGCATGCGATACCGAAGCACCGCCACCGCGAAACCGTGCCGGGTGAACCAGTCGGCGGCCTCGAATCCTTCCTTGTCGATCACCACGCGCACGTAGCCGCCGCCGGGCACCACGAGCAGCGTGATGCCGTTCCAATCCTTCGCGGGAGTGAACAGCGTGAGCAGCGGACGTGTGACGTTCTGCACGAAGCGGTCACGCACGGGGCCATCGGGAAGCCGCTCGATGATCTGCTCACGCACCTTGACGTTTTCCGCGCCGGGCACGCCATCGGGCCACAGGTCGATCGTGCGTCCGCCGGGATCGGCGGCGGGAACCTGCGAGCTCGCGATCGCCGGCAGCAGCGAAGAGGCGGCGCCCGCGAGCAGCAGGTCGCGGCGATTCAATCGGGTCGGGTCCATGTGCGGAGTATGCCGCCCAAACGAAAATGGGGACAGGATTTCTCCTGTCCCCATCCGATCGTCGTTGACTAACTACTTTGGATCAGTACTTGAAGCGGGCGCCCAGGTAGTACTGCGTGCCCTGGTGGTGGTAGAACGACAGGCGGTCGCCGATCGAATCCACCCACTGGTCCTGCACTTCGTCCGTGAGGTTCAACGCTTCCAGCGACACCGAGAAGTTGTCGTTGATGTTGTACGTCGACGAGAAGTCCAGGTTCAGCGTCTCCGCGGTGCCTTCGACGTCGTTGCCGTCGCGGCCCGGGATCGTGGTCAGGAACTCGGAGCGATACGCCGCCGCGACACGCGCGCTGAAGCGCTTGTTGTCGAAGTACAGCGTGGCGTTCCAGGACGAGTCGGACAGGCCCGCGAGATCGGCCTTGGTGATCTCGCCCAGGGAGTTGGTGTACTCGACCTCGGACTCCACACCCGTGTAGTTCAGGATGGTGCCGAAGTTGCTCCACACGCCCGGCAGGAACGAGAACGGCTGCTGATAGCTGATCTCGAAGCCCTTGAGCTTGCCGCCGTCCGTGTTGGCCGGCGTCGTGAAGGCCCAGATGGCCGAGGCGCTGCAACCCGCGATGGCGCCGCAAGCGGCAGTCGCGACGCTGTCGGGAAGGCCCAGCGTGTTCTCGTTGAACGGGATGTCGGCGCGCACGTTGGTCACGAACGACTTGATGTCCTTCTGGAACAACGCAAGGCTCAGCAGGGACTCGGGAGCGAAGTACCACTCGATCGACGCGTCGTACGCATTGGCGCGGAACGGATCGAGATCCGGGTTGCCTGCGGCCACCGTGCGGTTGTTGCCCGACACCGTGACCGACGCGCCGGGGGCGAGCTGGTTGAGGTTGGGGCGCGTCATGACCTTGCTGGCGCCGAGGCGGACCAGCAGTTCGTCGCTGATGTCATAGACGAGGTTGAACGACGGCAGCGTGTCCGAGTACTCGCCGACGGCGGTCTGCGTCACGAGGCCCGTCGCGGCCTGGAAGGTGTAACCCAGCGAGTCGACTTCCGTCTCGACGTAGCGGACGCCGACGTTGCCGCGCAGCGTGCGGCCGCCGAGGTCGAAGCTGAAGTCGGCCTGCACGAACGCACCCTTGTCGGTCTCGGTGATTTCGTTGTTGTTGCCGAGCGAGGGCAGGATGCCCATACGGTAGGTAGTCGGATTGTTCAGATCCAGGAGATCGACCGCCGCGTTGTAGTCAGGCG
>JBKPPO010000183.1:0-8933 GCA_046733635.1 Pseudomonadota bacterium
CTGTTCGAGAAGACGCGCGTCGATCCCGCGGCCGCGCAAGACAGGGTGGGTCTCTACGAGACGGCCTCGCGTTATGCCGCGAGATTCTGCCGGCGCCTCGCAACATTGCTGGAGCCGCGTCGCGGACGTGGCGCGATGCAAGAGGCGCTCGCGGAGCTGCGGCGCTTCTACCGATTCGGGAACGCGCGGAAGATCACGCACATCGAAAGATGCGCGTAACGACGCGGGGCTCGCGCCCTCGCCGGTCTACTCGACGTCGCTGTCGTCCTGCTGACGGCGGGCATCGAGCTCCCGCTTCATCTTGATCCACTCGCCGAGCTTGCGCAGATCGCGCTTGCCTGCCGGCTTCTTCGCTTCCGGAATGTGTGCCGCGCCGACCCGCGCATACGGGTCGAAACCGCCGGAACGCACGCGTTCCACCGACAGTCTCGCGTTTTCACCCCGCGCCGGCGTCGATTCGATCGACAGCGGCGCGCGCTCCAGAGGAACCCCGGCAAACCCTGCGTCGATCCATTCGACGCGCGCGTTGCCGCGTTCGTCGTGGACGATCTGCGACGCTCTGCGGCGATTCGAGGCCGGTGGCGTCTTGTCTTTGGTGTCAGTCACGAGGCCAGTATGACTTACGAGCATTTTCTGATGTTTGACATAGCGACCATTTCCGGTCGGCTGCGACGCATGCTGTGAGCCGGATCACGCAATTTTTTTGCGTGATGCGGCCCGCAGAATGCCGATGATGGTTTTCGCATCGGTGAACTCGCCGCTCAGCGCCGCTTGCACGGCCTTCTCCATCGGCCACCACTCCACTTCGAAGACCTCGTCCGCCTCGGGTCCGCCCGCCGCCGGCTGCAGATCCGTGGCCAGGTAGAGGTGAATGATCTCGGTGAAGCAGCCTGGCGAGCTGAAGTAAGCGCCGAGGGACTCCCAGCGCGAGGCCTGCGTCGCGGCCTCCTCGATGAGCTCGCGCCGCACGGTCACTTCCGGGGGTTCGTCGGGCTCGAGTTTTCCGGCGGGGAGTTCGTAGATGTAACCATCCGCGGCATGCCGGAACTGGCGCAGCAGGCACACACGGTTCTGGGCATCGATGGCCACGGCAGCGGCCCCGCCCGGGTGGCGCACGATCTCGAGGGGTATCCGCATGCCATTGGGGAGGTCGACGGTGTCCACGCTGACGCGGATGACGCGGCCGGAGAAGATTTCTTTCTTGTCGATGAGCATGGCCGGAGTGTACGGGCGGGCTCGATGGCGCGGAGTTGTTTGGCGGCCGGCGGAGCCCGCGACGGGGCGACCGGCTTGTCCCGGCCGAGCGGCCGCGCTCATAATCCGGCGCAGTCCTCCCGGCGATCTCCCGCCGGATTCCTGATCAAAAAGCCGTCACATTCCGGGCAGATGCGGCGTGACGCCCGTCACGCCTCGCTCGGGACCGTGAGTCAGCCGCCGCGCGCCTTTCGTATATTGTTCTATCGATGTCCACCGCTGAAAAACTCGGAAGTCTCAACGCTCCGCAACGCAAGGCCGTGACCTACGGCGAACCTCTTCCCGGCGGGAAGGGCTTCCGCTCGGGTCCGCTGCTGATCGTCGCCGGCGCGGGTACGGGCAAGACCAATACGCTGGCACACCGCGTCGCTCACCTGGCGATGAGCGGCGTGGATCCGGCGCGCATCCTCATGCTCACGTTCACGCGCCGCGCGGCGGTGGAGATGAAGCGCCGCGCCAACGAGATCATGCGCGAAGCTTTCGACGACAAGCTCGGCGGCAAGGCGTCGGCGATCTCGCAGCGCCTCACCTGGGCCGGCACCTTCCATTCCATCGGTAACCGGCTGCTCCGGCACTACGCCAAGTACGTCGGCCTGGATCCGTCGTTCTCGGTTCTGGATCGCGGCGACGCCGCGGACCTGCTCGACACCGTGCGCACGGAGTTGGGTTATTCGGGCAAAGGCCAGCGCTTCCCGCGCAAGGACACCTGCCTCGGCATCTATTCGTACCGCGTGAACACGCAGAAGTCGCTCAAGGAGACGCTGGAGTCGCAATTCTCCTGGTGCGCCAACTGGGAAGAGGACATCTCGAAGCTGCTGCGCGCCTACGTGGAGCGCAAGTCCCAGTACCGTGTGCTCGATCTCGACGACCTGCTGCTCTACTGGCACGCGATGATGAGCGAGGAGCGCATCGCCAAGTCGGTGAGCGCGCACTTCGATCACATCCTCGTCGACGAATACCAGGACACGAACAAGCTGCAGGGCGACATCGTCAAGGCGCTCAAGCCGGACGGGCAGGGCGTCACGGTCGTCGGCGACGACGCGCAGGCTATCTACTCGTTCCGCGCCGCCGCGGTGGAGAACATCCTCGGCTTTCCCGACCGCTTCCGGCCCAAGGCCGAGGTGGTCACGCTGGCGCAAAACTTCCGCTCCAGCCAGAGCGTGCTCGACGCCGCCAACGCGCTCATGGCCGATGCGCCGCGCCAGTACCGCAAACATCTGCTGTCGATGCGGGGGCAGGGCCCGCGTCCCAAGATGGTCACCGTGGACGATCTCGCCACGCAGGCGGAGTTCATCGGCACTCGCGTGCTGGCTTCGCGTGAAGCGGGCGTGCCGCTGCGCCGCCAGGCCGTCCTGTTCCGCACCGGTTCGCACAGCGACGTGCTCGAAGTCGAACTGGCCAAGCGGAAGATTCCTTTCGTGAAATACGGCGGTCTCAAGTTCCTGGAGGCGGCGCACGTCAAGGACCTGCTCGCCGTGCTGCGCTGGCTCGACAATCCGCGCAATCAGATCGCCGCGTTCCGCGTGCTGCAGCTCATGCCGGGCATGGGCCCGGCGAACGCGAAGAAGGCGCTGGATCACTTCGTCGCGAACAATCACCTGTTCACGTCGTTCGACAACTTCCAGCCGCCGCAGGACGCGAACATCGCCTGGCGGAAATTCCTCGATCTGTTCCGAGCGCTCGGCGATCCGGCGCGCGAATGGCGCGGCCAGATCGCGATGGTCCGCGAGTGGTACAAGCCGCACATGGAGCGGCTGTACGAACACGTGCACACGCGCATCGGCGATCTCGACCAGCTCGAGTTGCTGTCGTCGCAGTACCCCTCACGCGAACGGTTCGTCACCGAGCTCACGCTCGATCCGCCCAATGCCACCGGCGATCTCTCCGGCGCGGCGAATCACGACGAGGACTACCTGGTGATCTCCACGGTGCATTCCGCGAAGGGAATGGAGTGGGACCACGTGTACATCCTGAACGTCGTGGACGGCAGCTTCCCGAACGAATTCGCCACGGGCAAAGCCGAGCTCATCGAAGAGGAGCGGCGCCTGCTGTACGTGGCGATGACCCGCGCCCGCAACGAACTGACCTGCGTGGTACCGCTGCGATTCCAGATCACCAGCCAGCCGAAGACCTCGGATGGTCACGTCTACGGGGGCCGCAGCCGGTTCCTGACGGAGAAGGTGATCAAGTGCTTCGATGAGCAGACCTTCCAGGGCACGAACACCGAAGTGAAGATCGAGGAGGCGGCCGCCGACTCGGGCACCATCGACGTGGCGTCCCGCCTCAAACAGATGTGGTGAGCAAAATGGGGTCACTCCCCATTTGCTGGCAAAAGGGGTCAGACCTCGGCCCTGGCTCCGAGAGAAAAGAAACCCCGCGCTCGGCGGGGCCCCTTTGAATCGTTGATCTACCGCCGCCTCAGCGGCGGAATGGACCCCCGCTGCCCTGGCGCGGGCGGGGCGGACGTTCCTGTGCCTCGTTCACCCGCAGCGGCCGGCCGTTCATCTGGTAGCCGTTGAGACCCTGGATCGCGGCTTGTGCTTCGCCGGAACCCATCTCGACGAAACCAAACCCACGGGGCTTGCCCGTTTCGCGGTCATTGATGAGCTTTACGGAATCGACCTTGCCATGGCGCTCGAACAGCACCTTGATGTCTTGCTCGGTCGCGGAGAAGGGCAGATTGCCCACGTAGATCGTCGTCATCCCAGACTTCTCGCTCGATAAGCGGACAGCGGCAGGGACCGGGTCCCCTGCATGACCGCGGTCTATTGAAAACAGGTCAAGGCTTCAAGGCACACGTGAATACAGTGAATTCGTAGCTCTTGGGGACCAACTGCCTGCACCGTCGTTCGTTGAAAACCGAACGCGGCCGACTCTACTCCTCGTTTTGAGAAGCTGTAAACAAGGGTGCGGTCGCTGCAACTCCGGATAAGCGCCGATGCGACATGTTCCGGGCAAAAAGGCCTGAAAAACAGCGGTCTGCGGGGTGCGGCGCCGGTCTGTTAGCGCTCACTTAAGGGGCAATGCGCGCCGCCGCACTACTCTAGATAGGCGTACCCGTTCAGCTCGCCTTCGTAGAACCGCTTGATGGCCTGGGATTCCGCCACCGACATGCGGCTTTCGCGCACCGCCCGTTCGCAGTCCCGCGCCAGCGCGGGGTGCAGGTCGGCCACGTCGTATTCCATGTATTCGAGCACCTTGTTCGCGGTGTCGCCCTTCACGATCTCTTCTATCCACCAGCCGCCGTCGTCGTGGAAGCGCACGTGCACCACGTGTGTGTCGCCGAACAGGTTGTGCAGGTCGCCCAGCGTCTCCTGGTAAGCGCCGACCAGGAACGCAGCCAGGTAGTACTCGTCCTGGGCGGTGATGGCGTGCAGCTCCAGCGTCTTCTTGACGTCACGCTGGCTCACGAAACGGTCTATCTTCCCGTCGGAATCGCAGGTGATGTCCGCGAGCACGCCCTTGCGCGAAGGACGCTCCTGCAGGCGGTGGATAGGCATGATCGGAAAGAGCTGGTCGATGGCCCAGCTGTCGGGCAGCGACTGGAAAACCGAGAAATTGCAGAAGTAGATGTCCGAGAGGATGGACTCGAGCTCTTCGAGTTCCTCGGGGACTTCGTCGAGCTTGCGCGTGAGGTCGCGCACGCGCGCGCAGGTCGCCCAGTAGAGGCGCTCGGCGAGCCCGCGCTGCTCGAGCGAGAGCAGGCCGAGATTGAACATCTGCAGCACCTGGTCACGCGCCGTCTGCGCGTCGTGATAACACTCCACGACCCGGCGCTCGGTCACCGAGCGATACGCGTCCAGCAGGTCGCGGACCGGCTGCGGGAGCTCCTTGCCGCCGTTTTCCTGGTCTTCCTTCCCGGTCACGCGGAATTGATCCAGCGCCTGGCTGCCCAGCGTGTTGAAGATGAGCACGCTGTGATGAGCCGCAATCGCGCGGCCGGATTCGCTGACGATCATCGGATGCGCGATCTTGCGCGTGTTGCACACGTTCGCGATGCGATAGACCACGTCGTTGGCGTATTCGTTGAGCGTGTAGTTCATCGACGACGAGAAGTTGGTGCCGCTGCCGTCGTAGTCCACGCCCAGGCCACCGCCCACGTCGATGTACTGCAGGCCCGCGCCCAGTAGTTTGAGCTCGGCGTACACGTGCGCGAGTTCGTTGATCGCGTCTTTGACGCGGCGGATGTCCTGCAGCTGGCTGCCCGGGTGGCAGTGCACGAGCTGCAGGCAGTCGAGCATGTTCTTCTCGCGCAGGATCTCGACCGCTTCGAGGATCTCGGTGATGAACAGGCCGAACTTGGACTTGTCGCCGGCGCTCTCGCGCCACTTGCCCGAGCCTTCGCTCGCGAGCTTCACGCGGATGCCGATGCGCGGGCGCACATTGTATTTCTCGGCGATGCGCAGGATGGCCGGCAGCTCGGTGAAGTTCTCCACCACGGGAATGATGGTGCGGCCGAGCTTGGTCGCGATGATGGCGGCTTCGAGGTAGCTGTCGTCCTTGAAGCCATTGCAGATGATGAGACGGTCGGGCGCATCGGCCGTCATGCCCATCACGCTCAGCAGCTCGGGTTTGCTGCCCACTTCGAGACCGAAGCCGAACGGGCGGCCGTAGCGGTACACCTCTTCCACGACGAGGCGCTGCTGATTCACCTTGATCGGGAAGACTGCCGTGTACTTGTTCTGGTAGTCGTTCTCGGCGATGGCCTGCGCGAACGCGTCGTGCAGATGTTTGAGGCGATGCGCGAGGATGTCCGAGAAACGCACGACCACGGGCGCCGTGAGCTCGCGCTCCTTGAGTCCCTGAACGACGTCGAACAGGTCGATCTCGCGCGTGGCGTTCATGTCTGGCCGAACCACGAGATGCCCGGCCGGGTTCACGCAGAAGTAACCCTTGCCCCAGGCGTTCACCTGGTAGAGCTCTGCTGAATCCTCGACGGACCAGGCGATGGGGCGGCGCGGAGAATCCGCGGTGGGGACTGTGTCTTTGGGGTCGGCTGCCACGATGGCGCGCACGATACCAAATAGGTCTTGCAAGTAAACGCTCAGGAAATCAGCGAACGCCTGTGGTCATGGGCCTATGCCGATGGCGCGTCGCGGATCGCGGATCCACTCGCTCCAGGATCCGGCGTACAGGCGACCGCCCGGGAAGCCGGCATGTTCGAGCGCGAGCAGGTTGTGGCAGGCGGTGACGCCCGAGCCGCACATCGCGATCACCGCCGATGGCGGCAGCGATCCCAGCACCACGCCCCATCGTCGACGCAATTGCTCTGCGCTCAGGAATTTGCCGTCCACACCGAGATTGCCGGGAAACGGGTGATTGCGCGCACCGGGCACATGGCCGGCCACGGGATCGATGATTTCGTTACGGCCGGCGAAGCGTTCCGCACCGCGCGCATCGATGAGCAACTGGCCTGGTTTCACGCGCAACTGGTCGACGGATTCGCTGGTCAGCCAGGCGCCGTCACGGACGTTCGCGCTGAGCTTTCGCGGCTTGCGAGTGGGCACGGCCGCGTCGAGCGGCAGGCCCGAGGCCCGCCAGGCGGCCATTCCCCCATCGAGCACCGCGACGCGGCGCAGACCTATCCATCGGGCCAGCCACCATAGTCGCGCGGCATACGCGCCATTGCCCTGGTCGTAGGCCACGATCTGACAGTCGTCGCCGACGCCGCGGTTCGCCAGCGTGTTCGCGAAACTCTGCGGATCCGGCAGCGGATGCCGTCCGCTTTCCGCCGTGATGGGCGAGGAGAGATCGCGATCCAGGTGCAGGTACTGCGCGCCCGGGATGTGCGCGGCGGCGTATTCCGTCTCACCCCATGCGGGATTGCCGAGCTCGGACCGGCAGTCGAACAACACCAGCTCGGGGTCGGAGAGATGGGCGGCAAGCGTGGTCGCGTCGATCAAAGTGGTGAAAGCGTGCATGACGCATCTTACAATCGCGCGCAGCGATGACCATCGACGTTTACTGGGGAAGCGGCAGTCCCTACTCGTGGCGAGTGTTGCTCGCTCTCGAACACAAGGGACTGCCATACAAGAGCCACCTGCTGTCGCTCGCGATGCAGGAGCACAAGGCGCCGCACATGCTGGCGATGAATCCGCGTGGCCGCGTTCCCGTCGTCAAGGACGGCGACCACGTGGTGTTCGAATCGCTGGCCGTGCTCTATTACCTCGACCGCAAGTATCCCGAGAAGCCGCTGTTCGGCGATTCGCCCGAAGAGGGCTCGGTCATCATGCGCGTGTGCTGCGAATACCAGGCATACATCGAGCCTTATCTCACGCGCATCACGCGCGCGTTGCTGCAGAAGATCGGCGACCCGCACTCCGACGAGAGCACGTACTCCATGCACATGATCGCGGGCGAGGCGCGCACCATCGAAGGCCGCTTGTCGAAAGGTCCGTGGATCGTCGGCGACAAGCCCGGCGCCGCGGACTACATGATCTATCCGGGAATCATGCTGCTGCTGCGGGCGCTCGCACTTCCGGAAGCACGCGAACTTTCCTCGCGATTCCTGCCCGTGGACGCGAATTATCCGGCCCTCGGTCGCTGGTTGAAGCGTGTGGAATCCTTGCCCGGCTACGACCGCACGTTTCCGCCGCACTGGCGCGACGCGTAAAAAAAACTGCGCTGACACATCTTCGTCCTGTGGACGCCGTGTCGGGTGGCGTCACCGGATGATGGTTGATACCCTCTCGCGCTGATTTGTACGGGGTCAATCATGTCTGCAAACAAGGTTCACGTTGAATTTCCGGGCCGAATCGTTTTCATCGGCTTCGGCAGCATCGGCCAGGGCACTTTGCCCCTGGTGCTGCGCCACATCGGTGTGGCCAAGGAACGCATCACCATCATTGCCGCCGACGATCACGGCAAGAAGGTGGCCGAAACCTATGGCGTGAAATTCGTGAACCTGACGCTCACGCGCGACAACTACGCCCGTGAGCTCGACAAATACATCGGCCGTGGCGATTTCGTGCTCAACGTGTCCGTGGACGTCTCGTCGATCGCACTCGTCAAGTTCTGCTGGTCGAAGGGCGCCATGTACCTCGACACCTGCATCGAGCCGTGGCCCGGTGGATACACCGACGTGACGATTCCGCACGCGAGGCGCACCAACTACGCGCTGCGTGAAGAGGCGCTCTCGCTGCGTTCGCAGGGTCAACGCGCGCCGACGGCGGTGCTCACGCACGGCGCCAATCCGGGTCTCGTCTCGCATTTCGTGAAGCAGGCGCTGTTGAACATCGCAGGTGACACGGGCGTCGACGCCGGTTCTCCCACCACGCGCGATGACTGGGGCCAGCTCGCGCGCAAGCTCGGCATCAAGGTCATCCACATCGCCGAGCGCGACACGCAGCTCGCCGCCAAGCCCAAGGAGTTCAACGAATTCGTGAACACCTGGTCGGTGGACGGCTTCGTGAGCGAAGGCCAGCAGCCCGCGGAGCTCGGCTGGGGCACGCACGAAAAGAACTTCCCGCGCGACGGGAAGCGATACGACTTCGGCAACGGCTCGGCTATCTACCTCATGCAGCCTGGCGCGGCCACACGCGTGCGCACCTGGACGCCGAAGGCCGGCCATTTCCACGGCTTCCTGATCACACACGGCGAGGCCATCTCCATCGCCGACTATCTATCCGTGCGCCAGAGTTCGGAAGTGGTGTACCGCCCCACGGTGCACTACGCCTACC